>NZ_JADEXU010000061.1 GCF_015206895.1 Nostoc sp. LEGE 12450
TCAATTTTTTCATGGAACGCTTGGGCTGGATTGGTAGCCCCTCACCAGACCAACAACTGTGGGTTGAGTGGAATAACAGAGTGGTGGTGTTGGGTGAGTTCGCGGCTAACTTTGATCCGCTTGACCGGATTAAGGAACTTAAATATGAGAATGCCTTGTGGAAAGTATTGGGCGCTGTTGGCTTAATTGTTGAACTGAGCAACGTAAAGGTGACGGCGAAAAAACAAATTAACTTAGAGTTGGCGTTACTTCTGCCGTGGAATGAGTACAGCGATCGCCGCCGCTTTGAAGAACAGTTACGGGTGATGCTGGCTAATTTTACGGTACGCAAACAATATTTAAAGGTGAACTTAGAGCGTTTCTTGTGCCGTCCTGAAGGTGGGGGATTAGCGGCACTGCGAATCAAACAGCAGGGGGTAGACTGGTTACGCACTTCCCAACTGGCGGTGTTGATGTTTGGTCACAGGAACACGACAGCACTTTATTTTGACCGGGGGCAACTGAAGCTGGGGGATAGTCCACTGTTGGGCTTTGCCAATATGTTGGATATCGTGCTGGATATGACGAGCGGTTTAGACCGAGAGCGTTTATCTTCGGCAATATTTGATGCACGCTACTCGGTTATTAATAAGGTCTACAGCAAAGACCGTAATCACTCGGCACGCCCTGATTGGATAAAGTTTGACCGAATACAAGCCCTAGCAAGTGCCAGAGACACCAGTTTAAGAGAAAAAGAAATTTCTCATATTGCTGATGCAATTAGAGTAGCAACGGCCCAATATTGGGATAATCTCAAGCGCTGGATGGACAAAATATTACCCAGACCGTTGAACGAGGTAATCATCGGTGGGGGTGCTGCTTACCATGTAGAAGTTGAGTTGGAGGCGTATTTCAATTGTGCATGGCAACTACTGAAAACATCTAATTACAGAGAGGTTTACGAAAGAACTGGTGAATACATCCCCAAAGACGACAACTTGCCAATGATACCGATGGTTTGGGGTAGTGGTTTTATAACTCAGGTGCAAGAAACTTTTAATTTAGATGAAGAACAAACGTATAGGTATAGTACCTCAGCGCGTTTGGTGGACTGCTTTGGGATGTTTGATTATTTGTTGGGGATGGAGACAAGTCAATGAACCAAAGCAAAAAGAAACGCAAGTCTCTGAGTTTGCGGCTTCAGCCTTATGAGGGTGATGTTTTAGCGGAAGTTGTCGATTACTTGAACTCGCTGCCCAAGGATGAGGCACAGCGTAAGGTGGCTGATATCTTGGTGGCTGCTTTCTTGCCAGTGGCGCGGTATTCAAGCGGTAATTTTACGCCAGAGCAGATCCGTTTTGCTTGTTGGGAAGCGCAGGACTCCTTGAATAAACACGGTAGTTATATGCGTTTGGCACTGTCGGTGGAACAACCGCAGTTTGTTCTGTCACAGCCCGCGTTGACTGCACCAGTTGTAGCTGTCAATGCCCCAAGCTACAAGAGTAATGTTTTAGAGTCGCCTGAGCTTCCAGGGGAAGCGGCTGATTCAATCAGACCCGCTTCAATAGTTCAAGGTCAGGCTTCGTCTCAAGAATTGGATGCGATTTTTGGAGGAGATTGAGCGAAGAATATTTGAACAATAGCCGCCGCAGTTGTTGCTGTTAACTGTTAGGCGGCTTTTGTAGTCCTTATGTATTTTGTTGGTAGTTTTTTTGAGGGCTGTTGCTTCGGCTTCTGCTTTTCATTTTTGGCTGTCAAAAACTTTCCGCCAAATATGGCGTACTGTGCGTCATCAAAAGATGGATTACAGAGCTTAAAAGCTTTTAAGCGAATTTCCCGATAATTTACCAATTATTGGGAGCAAATGGGAGACTTCTAACAAGTCTTGGGAACTGTTCGGATTTATTGGGAATTTTTGAGCTAATGAGAATTTTGTGACTGGATGATTTTTAAGGAGTAAAAAGTAAGAAAAAAATTGGAGATTTGGGAGATATTGTCTAGATATTGGGAGATGTTGAATGTAGTTGGTGAGGGCGGGGAAAATGGATGTTTTGTCGAGGTTTTATCTCAGATTCACGAATTTAATCAAATCAATCAACTAGTGCCAAAACTGTAATATTTCTTGATAAATGTGTCAATAATCACGGTTTGGGCGGTTCATATTGAGACTAGTTATCAATTAGATAGACGAAAAAAGGGTCAAAAACAGGGGTAATTTTTTTTTGTGGATTTTGTTTTTTAATGTTGAGTCTTGATTCTGTTTCAAGTCGAATGCTCAACGTTCACTTTCAAAGTGAACAATTACAATAGCCAAGCGATCGCGCATCTTGTGGTCAACCTAATCCAAGATAAAATCAAGAGCGAAGAATTTTAATTGATGATGAGCCAGGGGTAAGGTATGGAAGTCAAAAGCGAAGTGACAATAAAATTTAGCGGCTCACTACCAACAGCCACACCAGCCGAGAACAAGAAAGTTGCAATCGAGTTGACCGATCAGAACGGTATAGTCTTTACTGCTCAAGTTAACGCCAAAAGCTGGCGTAAGGCGGAAACTAGCGCCTCAGAATTTGCAGACTGGGCTGGGGCTGTATCGGGAAAGCTTGGACAGCGCACAGAAAACGGGTTTGAAATTATTGATGCCGGAATTCAGCTTTTTGAAAAGAAGGCAAAGGAAGTCAAACCAGACGTGGGCGCTGCTGTATCTGAAGCTGGTGCAAGTTCATAGACAGATTTCCTTGGTGATCTCAGTTTTCTTTAAAAGCGATCGCTTTTCCAAACGTTAGTGTTTTCATATATATATTATTCAAGATTGTCAGCATGACCATTACTACCGATACACAGCAGTTATCAGTCAATAATCAACCGATAACGCCAACAGATTCTCTACAATATCGTGCAATTGGGCGGCTGTGGGGAAGGTATGTTCCAAGTAATGAGCTTATTTATAAAGGACAACTAATAACTGTTGATGGTGTAATCCTGAATGCTACTCTCAAAAAAAGAGCATCGAAAGTAGTTCAAGCTCAACTTGATTTATCACAAAATTATTTGTGGACTGTCTACCCTAAAACACTATTAGAAACCTCTGGCATAGGACTAGATGTGAGTTTAATAAGTGTGAGGAAACCATCGGAGGATACCGAATCAGTTCAGACGGAATTTCAGTCACTAGCTGATAATTTTTCTGTTCAAGGTCTTGTCGTATATCAGGATTTTAACTCAGGAATAGTAGAAGTCAAGATTCAGCAAGAGCCTCGGAGTATAAATGATACTCCCAAGAATTTTAAACTGAGACTAATCGGATTTTTACCGCCCAATTCGGTGAAGTGTTTCTGGAATTTTCAGGTACGGCGTGTGGGGACTGACTTAGTAATTCAATCAGGAGAATGCATTAAATATATGGGTGCTAGGCAATCAAAAATTGAAAAATTATCAACAATGCCATCATCAAATACCCACGAGCAAGCCGAAGTTAATCCAACATAACAGGCGTAATCATCACCCTGTTATTACTCATTTACTTAATGCCAAAGAGTGTATCCCTGCAAATAATCAGTTATGCCCAAACGTAAATCAAATCAAACAAATAGTTCACCATCACCAGAAATAGTCACGCCTCAAAAACCAGCTATTGTACGTGTCGTCAAGCAAGAAACTACTGATACCCCTGCACCATCTGAATCATCATCAACCACCGCACCAAAAGAAAATCAAAATAGTGTACCTGAGTTACACGTTTTGAATAACCAGAGTCAAAGCATTGAGATGGAGCCATCAAACAGTAGCCCTCAAGCTACTCCTGATGCTGGACTTGAAAAAATCAATGCAGCTATAGACTCGTCTGACTTCCCATTAACTGCATCAACACCAACAGTTAATCTAGAAGAATTAGCTCAAAACTCGTCAAGTAAAGCTATTGATTTAGCACAACCAGAACTAGAAAATAAACAACCCAAACTAGAGAAACGAATACCACCATATAAAAAATTAGAGACCGTTACTAATAGTCAAGGACAGACCTTTGCTCTTGGGGAGGAGATACAAGTGAGTACCTGTAACTTTGGCTCTCAATCGGCTGTAATTACATTTTTTTATTCAGCGCCAGATGGAAGTATTTGGTCTAGCTATTATCCTTTGACTAAAGACCAATGGCGGCGCGGTTGCTGCCGGATTGAATATTTGAAAAAGCTTGATGAAAATTTTTGCAATGGTTAACAGTGTAAATAGCGATTTTATTGAAAAGTTGTTGTGAAGAGATTTTGAAGAGTTAGCGATCACCGAAGACATTCACCGACAGTTCATTCTAAGATCGGCATATATACAGAAATCCTTATAGCGAACTCTCATTATTCGATTGTGTCCTTTTAGGCACATCAACCACATCAATCGCCCCCAGAATATGGGGGTATTTTTATGGCGGTAGTGGATCTTGCAGTATATCAGTAATTAACTATCTATAAATTTAGCTTTTAATATTGCTGATCAGGAATTTTACAAATATCTTAGTACTATCAATCGACAATACCTAATACACCGCCGCTATATCTAGCCCAACAATAAGGCTTATCGCCAACGTAACTGTTGACATTATGTTCGTGAATCATACATAAAACAATTGAAGACATGCAAAGTATTCCATACCAGTATCGACTGCTAATTTTGTTTTTGCTGATGGGTTTGGTTGTAGGGTTAGACTACTGGCGTAATCCAACCAAACCTACAAAATTTAAGGAATACTTGTTTTTAATCATGTCTGGTTTAATCGGTGCTGGGTTTGGTATCGTTAACGATCAAATTACCTGTACTCTCTCACCTGCTTACTTTTATTACTTCAAAAATGTCTCCTATGATTCTAGTTTTCGCTGGCAAGTAAGTGCAGTTGGATTTGAGGCAGGCTTTTTCGCTGGTTTTTTTAGCTACGGCATATTTTTACTGATTAATCAGAGACGAAAGTTACCTTTGTCTTATCGTCAATTACTGAACAGGGCAAAGTATCCAATTACTTGGGCAATTGTGCTTGCTCCGATTACAGGATTCATATTTTATTATTTTCAGTTTTCCTTCTTTGTCGATCAGATTACGCCAGTCGTTGAGCCAGTAGAAGTTCCTAAGTTTATATTGGTTTGGGGAGTTCATATTGGGCTTTACATCGGTGCAGTGCTAGGAATTGTGCATGGTGCAGCAAACATTCGGCGAAGATTGCTAGCTCCGTTACCATAAAACAGCTATTCGTTTATTAAGGTTGTAGGGAGGAGCGACCGCGAACCGACCGTTGCTCGGTTATGGTTCAAAATTTTTCAAGCGCGTACAATCCTCTTGAATTGGCGCAGTTTACCCAATAATGGGACGATAATTTATTAGATAAGCTATTTGTCAGGCTGTATGTGTAGAGAAATAAGTCCAACTGAACAAAATAAAGATATCGTTCTTCAGTTCTATGGAGCTTTCGACAGCCGGAATATTAGCCAAGCCTTGGCACTTCTAGCCCCCAATTTTGTAGCTCACATGGCTGGCACACCTGCCCCTCTTGACAGTGAAGGTTTTAAACAGTTTGGTATGGCTTTCTACTTAGCCTTTACAAACGGTCAACATACATTTGACCAAGTGCTTATTGAAGGAGATAAAGTCGTTACTTGTGGAACATTTACAGCTACACATCTTGGAGAATTCCAAGGTCTTCCTCCAACTCTTAAGCAAATTAAGTTATCAATCATGCATATTGATCGCGTTGAAAACGGCTTAATTGTAGAACATTGGGGGCAAGGCGATGCATTTGGATTAATGCAACAGTTGGGTATTGTCTTTTTACCAGGGCCTGCGCTTTTTCCACATATTATTAAAAGTCTCTTATCCAAGCTGTTTAAGAAGCCAAGAGGAATTAATAACTTAGGGGTATGATGTTCATTTCAGCTAGCCATTACCGAGCAAGAAGGGTACACCCTTGGCTCCTATAATTATTGGTATATAAAGCTTTGAACCCAGTAAAAACTACCATTGCTTAATTTTTGCTTATTGCTGCTAAATTCCATAAAGAAAACCCTCATAGTGTTTATGAGGGCATTCATTTATATCTATGTCAGTTCTCAAGTGCGGAAATGTCTTTTACCCTGCCTGTGCTTGGCAATTTCTTTACGCTTGCGTTTTTCTATAGGTGTTTCAAAGTGACGATGCTTCCTCATATCTGGAAAAATCCCAGCCTTGGAAACTTCTCGCTTAAACCGGCGTAAGGCTGACTCAATGTGTTCATTGTCACCCACTATTATTTGGGTCATTATCTCTCCTGCTAAATTGGCTTACTTAATGGCTGATAGTGGTAAGCCGCCCAGTTAACTAAAGTGTAAAAAAAGGCAGACTCTTTGTCTAAAGAGAAAATTCGCTCTCTCTTTCTTTCCGGTTTCAAAGCTTAGTAGCGGTTACGTCCACCGCCCCCATCGTATCCCCCCCGATTACCACCAGACGAACCTCTGTCTTCTCTGGGCTTGGCTTTGTTAACTTTCAGGTTACGACCCATCCACTCAGCACCATCAAGACCCTCAATGGCAGCTGCTTCTTCTGCATCTGTTCCCATTTCTACAAAACCAAAACCGCGTGGTTGTCCTGTTTCGCGGTCAGTAGGTAGTTGAACACGCTTTACAGTCC
Organism: Nostoc sp. LEGE 12450; assembly: GCF_015206895.1. Taxonomy (GTDB): domain Bacteria; phylum Cyanobacteriota; class Cyanobacteriia; order Cyanobacteriales; family Nostocaceae; genus Nostoc. Next base: position 6,619 of record NZ_JADEXU010000061.1, read on the forward strand.
CATATTCTGCAAAAACACCCTTAATATCATCTTCCTTAACTTCGTAAGAGAGGTTGCCTACATAAATTGACATTGATTATCTCCAAAAATATTAGTGTGCAGAGATTTAAATTTTGGAGAAAAGTCTGTAGATACCAAAAGGGGAAAGCCTGTCAATACTAACAACAAAAATACTCACTCCTTTAACTCTCGTTTTCTAGGATGACATAGAAGCCAATTCTCTGCATCTAGTAAAAGGTTAATTAACCAGTGATGTAAGACTAGGTGCGATGCCATCGCTAAAAACCCTGACTAGTTATGCCGACAACTCTAATCAACTCATAGACACTTTACTACTGCACACTGGACAGACACCACGTTTCAGGTTGGATCGTACTGCTATTCCACATAACTGACATTCACCAAACTGGCAAAACCCCCAATCTGTTCCAAGTACGTCTTCTCCGTACTCTTCTCTGTCAACATAAGCGACTGCCTCGATTTTCCAAGTACCCCAACGTTCGGTTTCTTCATCGCTACCTTCTAGGAGACTGGAGGCAGTACCTAGAAAAAAGCAGTTTTTGTTGTATTCATCTTCTTCAGGGTTTGGCTTGCGGTTTTGAAAAACAGCGAACAAAATCTCTCGGAGTTCAGGATTAGAACACCCTGAAAGATACCCTATTATCTTCTCCCTCTCGTTTTCTGGCATCAACCAAGCTCGTAGTCATTTTTTCAGCAATTCCGTGCCAGATCAGCCCTTAACACTGATGGGTAAGCTTTCGGCTCTGTCCCTAATAAGGACTGTGCGGCATAACTATTTATTATACGGAAACTTCCCGTATAACATCTGATTTCAGTAGAGGAAACAGTTAATCCCACCAAGCATATAACTGTTGAGAATTAATCTCTAATTCATCGCAACCCCACACAAATTTTACAAATTCACCTGCAAAGTCTAAGTCTTTCACCCCTTTAACTGTAATTGCATCAATCACCAAATTCGGGCCGTCTGTATCATTGATGACTACACCATCAAAAATCGCTGTTGCTTCTATACTTTTACAACGTTGCCCAAATTCAATAAATGAACCAACTGATGGAGCAGCATTAAAACTAGCATTTAGTGTAGTGTAGCCTGATTGAATAACTTGCTCCAATGATTCTAAAGATAGTCCCTGAAATTTGATTGCGTTGGGAGTATATTCTGTAATTGAGTTACCTAAAATTTCTTCAAGACGTTGAACCATATATTTATATCCATATTAAATAAATTGTCAGTATAAGCATATTCCTTAGTTTAGTAGAGGAATACAACATAAGTTTACCGGCGTTAGCTAAGACCAGAGATATTTACAAATACTTCAATGCTAAACCTATTATTTTTAAGGATTAATTCTGGCTAGAGATTTCATGAAGCTAAGTGATTTCCTTAATCAATCATAATTAATTTTAAAGCAAATCAAACAGCATCCTGACTACAAAAAGGTAAAATATTCACCAGATTTTACAGTTGCAGACGCGATTGCAGCTTTAGAATAACTACGAACAGAGATACAATAATGAAACCAGGGTACATTTATTTAATTCATAGTGTAGGCACATATAGATACAAAATAGGGCTAACTGTAGCACCACGGACACCAGAGGAAAGATTAAAAGAACTGAATAGCCGTCAAAGTCCCTACCCGTTGAAACTCATTCATTATGTGTTTGTTACTGACGTTTACAAAGTAGAGAAAGAAATTCATCAAGCTTGTAAGTCATTTAATGTTTATAGGGAGTGGTTTGAATTTACAAAGAACGCATATTTGCAACAAGTTATTCAGTTAATGGAGCGTAGTAATGTAGCGCCAATACTAAATAATTATCAGGATTACGGTCAACATCATCAAAAACTAAATGTTTCTTTGCCTATAATTCCTAGAGATATTGAACGTGCAAGTCAAGAGAGAGAGGAAATCCCAAAATATTTAATATCCAGACGATATGAACCCCACAATCGTTTGAGACAAGGCATAGTCGGGGAGAAAAACAAGAAGAAGAAAATTAAGAAAAGGGAAGCTACTGTTTTAGGTAAAGTTTTCCATAATAATTTTTTATTTTTAGTAGCAATAGTCATTTGTATTATTTTATTTTTATATGTTGTGAGTAGATTGATTTAAAAGTGCGTGAATGGGATGATACAGAAGGGTTTGAAGTCCTTAAATTTTAGAAACTTCAATTGATACAGTTTTATTGGTGCAGAGTAGTACCAATGCTCTGCACCAACAAAAAAATTAACGCCCAAAATCTAGACAGACAAAGACTTTCAGCCAAAGCGTCCAATTTTCCCGTTTTGGCACGGTGATGCCCATCTCGGCTCAATACCAATTAGACAGCTAGGGGATAAATTCTGTTTCAAAGCAGCCCGTCAAGTTACTGTTCAATAGAATTGATCTGAACGTACAGAAAAATCAGAATCTACTGACCATGAACATCAAAGATAAACTCATTTGTGCCTCCTATATCCTCATTGCGTTGGCGGCATTACCAGCGACTTGGCTCAACAATCTTGCATTCATGACCCAGCCTAGTAATGCTTATTTCGCGGACTTTTTTCGTGCAGCCTACGTCAATGCTGCTGCTGCGTCTCTCACCAACGACTTGATTTTGGTTAGCTTGGCAACGTGTATATTTATGGCGATTGAGGGAAAACGTGTCGGTATTCGATATTTCTGGTTGTATATTATTATGTCAGCCATTATTGCTGTTAGTGTTATGTTCCCACTATTTCTGCTCGCTAGACACATCAAGATCGCCAAAGAAATTTCTCTCCAGAGCGTTCCTAAAGCTGCTTAAAGAGTAGTTATTGATTAACCCTCTTTTATCACTTCTGCCAGAGAATAATCTATAATCCTTACATAATAAGACTTTTGCGATTCTTGTTCCTGTACAATTACTTCCTGTTCCTCAGTATCTATTGTGGTAATAAATCCCACATCGCCATTAAAAACTTCCCGTTGGTAGTCGTTGGTGAGTTGGATAATGCGATCGCCTGTTCTAAAAATAGTTCCACCCCTGGTTAATTCAATTTTTTCAGGGCTAGGGGGATTAATCAATTGTTGCAATACATGATTGAGATTGCGTGTACCGACTAATCCCCGTGACATGGGGGAAAGCACTTGGACATCAGTAGCAGGGTTAAAACCAAGCCCTGGAATCAAATCTGTAATCAACTCGCTAATTGCTTGTACCCCATGTTCTGGCTCAAACCCGCCACCATGCCACAGACAATCAGATTGGGGTGTTACACGATTCGAGATATCTAGACTTATAGGTATCTTGATATCCAGGCATCTTTTTACTTTGATATCTAAATATTTAGACAGTTAGAGTTAATATCTGTATGCTCTGCTATATCGAATTGGGGGTTTAACCCATGCGAACCTGCTCATCCATCTCCCTCTCCGGTGGACAGGGGAAAACAACCACGATCTTCTTTACCTCACTGCTATTAGCACGACTTGGCTTACGAGTGTTGACTATCGACGCAGATCCACAAGCAAATCTGACTTTTTATTTAAATCACGAGGTAGACCCAAACCAGCCCAGCTTATTTGAAGTGCTAACAGGGCAAGTGACAACAGAAGATGGTATTTACCCTACCACCCATGAAAATCTATTTCTTATCCCAGCGGATAGGGGACTGTTTAAGGTTTCAGATTTCCTCAGTAGCAGTGGTACGGGAGCATTTATCCTCAAACTACGCCTCAAATCTGTAGCCAATATCTTTGATTATGTCCTGATTGACGTACAACCATCGCGCTCCCAACTATGCTTAACGGCAGTGGGAACGTCTGATTATGTCATCATCCCCGTTGAAGCCAACGTTAAGGGAACCAACAGCTTAATTGATACCCTGAGCTTCTTAACAGAACAAGCCAACTTAATGGCATTTACAGGGAGAGTATTAGGGATAGTTCCTTTTCGAGATCGCTGGGTAGGAAATACCCAAACCTTAGAAGGCAGGCAAAATATTGAAGCGATGCGAGAGTTTGCTCCCGATATCCCAATTTTGCCGAGCATCCGCGAGTCGGAGAAGTTTAAGAGTGCAATCCGACAAGGCAAGTTGTTGTCAGACCTGGGGCAATCCGACCTGCAATATCCATTTGAGCAAATTATTGAGGCGTTAACTCATGAGTGATGCACTAGAGCGATTGAAGCAGCGGAATCGTCCGAATGTCAAAAGTCGAGATACTTCCCTGGCTTCTGGAAGTCCAGATACCTCGACATCTAGAAACCAAGAACATCAGATACCTGAAAATGACGAAAATCAGGCTACTATATCCAAACAGCCGTTGCAAACAAAGCAGAGTACGCTGCGGTTGGAGCAGGGAATAAGCTCACGCCTACAAGAGGTGTGTCGGGAGAACGGCATTTGTCGAGAGGTTCTGATTGAAGCCATGTTTGAGTATTGTGAGGCAAATCCAGAATTTCTTAGTGCAGTGTTATCTGAAGCGATAACGAAGAATGAGTACAGGCAACAAGTAGCAAATATGCGACGGGCGAAGTCGATGATGCAAAAGTTCTCTTAGCGCATTCTTATGAATTGCCATCTTCCTTGAGTAGCAATCGATGCTGTTGGCATTAGCTTGATTTGTAATTTGTAATTTAATGGATATCAACCAACAAAAAGAACAATTTAGCATCACCTATATCAGAGCCATCGCTGCCGTTGCAGGTTATTCTTTATATAGACCAGAAGTCGATAACGACAGCGTAGACTTAGGCATAGTTAGCAGGGGCGGTACAGGTAAAATCCTTTCCCCAAGACTAGAACTACAAATAAAATGTACATCCAGAGATATTCTGGATGAAAACTATATTAAATATCCCCTCAATCTCAAAAACTATAATGATTTAAAAATCAATGCCCTTGTCCCTCGGATTTTAGTTGTCGTTTTAGTTCCAGAAAAAATAACAGACTGGATAAAACAAACCGAAGATGAACTTTGTATTAGACATTGTGCTTACTGGGTATCCTTGCGAGAAATGCCAGACACCGAAAATACAACCAATGTTACTATTGAAATACCCCGTAGTAATCAGTTGACATCAGATGCACTCAAAGCCATCATTCAACGCATTAGTTTTGGAGATTTGCCATGAAAGTTACTATCAAAGATAGTCAAATACTCAAAACTGTTAACCCTGATGTGATTCAGGCACACTTGCAAGCAACAGGCTGGCATGAAACAGGGCGTATATATAATGATGCCGGGGCAATTTGGCGACTGAAAAAATCTGCTGCTGATGAATATGAAATTTTGCTACCTCTCCAACATAGTTTAGGAGATTATGCTGAAAGAATCAGCGATATATTAAAAACATTAGAGACAGTAGAAAATCGTGACCAAGTTGATATATTAAGCGAATTTATTACCAATTATCCCAACTTCACCATGCAAGGTGTAGTCATGCAAATTGCCACTCCATCAATTGATAAACTGAGTGGAGAAATTACTTTACTAGGTGAAGTTTTTGAGAAATTACGAGAAATCAAAACCGAACTAGCAGACCATGATTATATCTTAGCCATTAAAGCTTATCAGGAACGTTTACCAATTCGCTGCACAGGTGATTTAGTAAAAGTTGATAATAATTTTCTACTCGAAAATCCCCACAATTTGCTTCTTAATAATATCTAACTCCGGCGGCTCAAGATTTTTAGGTTTTTTCTAGATAAGCTCTGATATTGAATCACTCATCTGCTTTTGCAAACGCTGGCGGTTATCATCATATTTCAATACCGTCTGCACTTGGGCGTGTCTACTGAAACGCTGAGTAGCACGGTAGTTGCCATTATTGAGATCCAATACTGTGGTAATCGCACTGTGGCGAACACGATGCGGTGACATCTTCTTAGTAATTCCGGCTTGCTTGCATAGCCCATCCACCAGTCGCCTGATTGCCTCCCCGGTTAATCTTGCTCCATTCTTGTGGTATGCCAGCACTGTAAAAAGCGGTTCATTGCTACGTTTCTTCTTACTGGCTTTTATCCAACTGGCGATTGCGTCGGTAGTTTTCTCCGATAAATCAAGAACTTCCTTCTGGCTACCCTTGCCTTTACCCAGGATAAAGAGAGTTTTTTCCTTGGCGTTGAAGTCATGCACATTTAGATTGACTATCTCCTGACGACGCAAGCCATTATCCCAAAGTAACCGCATAATGGCATAATCGCGCTTGCCCTTAAGGGTACTGCGGTCAACCAACGCTATAACTAAAGCATAGTCCTCGGCTGGAATGCCCATTGTGTCCCGGTAGGTTTCGACCTTCTCACCTTTGACATCATCCAGGGAGAAATTGCAGACTCCCAGCCGTCGCCCCATCTCAACCATTGACTTGATAGCACTCAAGCGACGATTCACCGTAGCTTCAGCCAGCTTTTTCTTAATCAGGTGCGCCTTGTACTTGAGAACCACAGCGACAGCATGACGTTGTTCCAGGTGAAGAAACTCTAGAACTAAGTCGCGGCTGGGTTCTTTCTTGGCAACGAACAAGAAAAAATCTTTCAAGTCTTTCTGGTATTCGCGCTTGGTGTTGGGCGATCGCTTATCACCAATCAACTGCTGGATAACATCGGGGTCATTCTCTAAAGAAAAGTCCTCCCCGATCGCTAACGCCAGTGAGTTTTCTAGAACGCTAAGATTTTCCGGGTGAATGGGGTTCATGGGTTTAAGCAGAGGAGAGAAGATGTTTAATTTTTATTCATCAGCCAGGGCTATGGGTTGTTAATTGTAACGACCTGCAACCAAGGCATTTTCAAACCAGGATTAGAGAGCAACTAGAAATTTCTAAATAATCTTAAAATCTTTCCATCCCCAGGCAAGTCCATTCTTACTAATCAAGAATTCTTTTCCGATTTGCTCTCGAATTTTGTGGCAAGAAGCTTTTAACTGTTGATAGTCATCAGGGTGAATATCCATTGAGCTTCTAGCGCGGGTGAGCAATTGACGCTGATTTTCTTGCCACTCCCAAGGTTGATACCACCATGAAGGGTAAAAATCTGCCTGTGGAGTAATCACCGCATAATCGCGTCCTTTCTGGATATCCTCTAGATCCCATGCTGGAAGATAAGCAAGTAAATCAGTTTCTACCCACCATTGTTCAATGATTGCTGTTCCATCGTCGTCTCGTGTACCGATACGCTTTCTTGCCTGAATTTTGATTCTGGCGTTGGCAGTAATCGCTGCATATTCTTCTGGTTTAGTCGCATGAGGGTTGATTTGAATTAATTTTGTCTTGCTGTTCGTCATCTTGGATTTCAGAATAAATATTCATCGTGATTCTTAATCGCTTCTCTTTCCATTTCCCTGTTCCTCTACGCTCCTGCACAAGAAGCCCCTCTGCTCTCCTGCTGACCATCTTAGCCGCTCCGGGGTATTTATTACTCTAAGTGGTGCGAAAAGTCATATTGTCGCACTATCTTGCAACAAGGGGAGAGTGGGACAGGGGGAAGTTCTTGTCAGTTTATTGACAATTCCAGAGGGTGATGAAGAGAAATTAAATTAGATGAAAGTGTAAGGGCTGACGATTTGACTAAGTAATAATGCTGTATGAGTCTGGAGATTGTTGTTTTACCCTAAGCGAAATCAGGAGAGTCCCGATCGCTGTGGTTACGCCATCGCTCTTTGTGGGGCATTGATATCAGAATTGATATCAATTTTGATATCATTCCTTCCCGGATAAGGAAAATGTCAACGCACAGGGTAAGGCTAAAGGCGATTACGGCGGCACTTGATGCGACGGATGGGAATATCAGAAAGGTGCAGAAATTGAGCCGTCATGCTGACCCGCGAACGCTGATGATTTATGATGACAATCGGAATAAAGATTTGTGGTCAATGTCGGAGTTATTAACGGGTATGCTCAATAAGGATAAATAAAAATTCATAATATTATTGAATAACTGGTAATTAAATCTGTTTGATAAGATATTTTTACGGAACTTCTCAAGTTACCTATAAAACGAAACTCAGTCTAGATAATTCTCAAGGTTAGTAGGATGAAATCAGATGCATTAGAGCTATGTCATCAAGAGTTTAAAAATAATTCCGTGAGGTTTTTGTCAGCAATCGCAATTGAGCCTGGATATTTTCAAAGCTTTGAAGAGATAGTACAGGCTGTCTCGCTTGAAAGCGCTATCCCATACAAAGATTTAGCATCTTATGAAAAGGACTTTCTTCGTGGCTGGGATGAGGTTTATGAAAAGGCTTGTGCTGAGGCTGACCGACGAAAAAGCGGGGAAAGTCCTAACTTGAACTGGTTTGAGCAGCAGTAGGTGTTTAAAAAATGCAACGCCAGAGCGATAAACTTGGATACTTTGCTCTTTGTGATTTACAGCTATATTGACTAAGATGCGAGTATGCGTCATCAAATATTACCCGAAACTGAGTTTTTGCTCATGCAAATAGCAGAAAAACACTATCCACGCACACATTTTAAAGTAATTTCCAGATTTGAATTTGAAGTAGATAATTGGATAGAAATTGATTTTTTGGCATATCTTAGTGAGTCTGCGTTCGATAGACCGTATAGCGATCCATTTCACAAATATTATCGAAGAGATAGGTTTGATTTCAATGTAGCTTTTTCGCTCAAAGATAGTCGTTTATTTGTGTCTGGTAATTGGCGCGAAGTAATTCTTACTTTGCAATATAGTTTATCTGACTGCTCGTGGTGGGATGAAGGGGAAATAATACCGCGTCCTTATCCTCATGGAGATAAGCTTGAGGCGATCGCCAAAGAAATATATTCTTTGTTAATAAAGTGAGGAATATATAAATCAATCAATCGCCAAAGAAATATATTCTTTGTTAATAAAGTGAGGAATATATAAATCAATCACTGGTATTTAACTAGCAGACCAATGGAATTTCTCAATTCCGGCTTCAGAGTTACATGGAATAAGGTCTGCGAGTCGGATCATTTTTATGTTGAAACCCAACCTAATGGCTGGTATACACTAAACTTACAGGCTTTTGATGATTATGTCGTGAAGTCAGAGGAGATTGAAAAATGACATCCCAAATAACTGATCTAATAATCGCTTATAAAACAGAAATTTCTTCCCCAGAAAGAGATGACATCCACTTAATAGAAGCACGAGTTTGGGAATTAGATCAAAATATAGAATTAGCCAATGAAGATATTTTTGATGCTGTGTGTCATGAATATCACCTAAATACTGAGTTGATAGAAAAAGAACTAAATTGTAAATGTCCTTTTGCATTAACTGGCTTTTTAAGGGAGTTAGAACCGACAGAAATTTATGATTATTCAACACTTGATTAATTAATCTATTACCTCACAGTTCGCAAAGTGAAAGCACTATTGGAGAATAAATATGCTTGTCCTGAATAATGATTTTATTGACCAGCTACGTGAAGAATTAAATGTTTGGGATAATTCTCCAACGGAGTGTGATGGGCATAGCAAAGTTCTCTCTACTATTTTATTTAATAAGGGTATTGAACATATAATTTGCTGCGGTTCATTCCAATGGATTGGGCATGGTCAAGTGTCACCGCATTATTGGATTGAGTTGCCGAGTGGGAACCTAACAATTGATTATCGAGCCAGAATGTGGTGTCGTGTTATGAAAAATCCACAATTAGTTGATGTAGAAGTTCCGCACAGTATATTTAATCCTGCATATTGGAATCAGGTTGAATATACCAAGATACAAAAACTTATTCCAGAAGAATTCGGTGTACCTCTAGAAGACTGGTTGTTTAAAATCTTAACTGTATCTATTTAAGGGCTTTGGATGGTGATGCTTGATATTTAAACTAAATTGTTTAGTTTGCGCTTGGTGACAGTTTCGCCAGTTCTTCCCCAACAGTGCATCACTCTAATTTCCTGCCTTATTGATAATCGTCGAGAAAACTTAAGCGCGTTATGCACAACTTGTCACCTTAGTTTTCATAACCGACGCAGGGGAAATGTATCGCCAGGACAACTGTCTTTATTTTGAGCCAGCTTCTTATTGAACTAAATGTAGCGACCTACAATACTAAAAGAAGCTTGGCTATTAGGTTGAACCAGAGACAGAGCTGCTGTGTGGCAACTGGTATCTTTTTTCAAGGCTTGCGCCTAAGCTGTCATATCAAAACCAAAAGATTATTTAATCGTTGTCAATCATGCGTTATTACAAACTCGTCGGACATACACCTGTTGCTGTTAATTCATTGTCAGAATGGCAAGATTATTTACACTCAGCACAAGATTCAGCAAAACATCTAGTTGCCGAGACTACAGTTGGCTCTTCCAAAATTTCAACTACTTTTTCTGGGTTTGATCTAACTTTTGGAGACCCCCCTTTACTTTTTGAAACAATGGTTTTGGGCGGCCCTCATCATGGAAGAATGCAGCGTTATTCTACTTGGTCAGAAGCACGCTTCGGTCATGATGATACGGTTATACAAGTGATGACTACCTCGCCACCGAGTGAATAGTGATGAACCGGAATGAGTTGAAAGTATTATTTAATATAAGTGGTTTAGCGGTTACGTAAAATGAGGGCGGCAGTCAGTGGCTCTTAAGGCGATTGATGCGTTTATCAGGGAACTTCATTGATACATTACTTTTAGTAGAGACAAAAAATAAGGGAATTTTCTTGACCTTTGATATTCTTGATTAACCTAGTATCGTTGATTTCAAGAACTTTACAACCACAATTTGAGTTTTATAGATGCTGAGGTAGCAGAGAATTAAATCATGTTGATCGAGTTCAATCCACTAGCAACAAGACTGGAAGATTACGCCGCGATTGCAAGGAATGCAAAAATTCGCATCAAAGCCAGAAAGCGAATCGGTACGCGCGATGATGATGGTACAGCAATTATCGAAGAATGGTGGGCAGAGACTGATTTACTTGCATATCTTCCAGCATGGGATCTAGAGGACATCCAAAAGGGGCGTGATTATGCGGTGATTACTCCACAGGCAGACTTCTACCCTTCATGGTGGTATCAACCTTGGGAGTGGCAAGAAAATCAGCGTCAATTGCTCACCCGCGCTAGAAGCTCAATGGATATTCACCCTGATGACTATCAACAGTTAAAAGCTGAATGCAACAGAATTCGAGAGCAAATCGGAAAAGAATTCTTGATTAGTAAGAATGGACTTGCCTGGGGATGGAAAGATTTTAAGATTGTTTAAAAATTTCTAGTTGCATTTAATCCTGGCTCAAACCGATTCCTTTTCCCAAAACCACATAGTACACTCCTAACTATGTTGAACTCCATTTGTAGTAGATTAATCGTAATTGGCATCACCGTGCCAAAACGGGAAAATTGTACGCTAAGGCTGAAAAGCTTGCCTAGCAAGCATCTTAGCCCATGATTTTTTACCCTTCACCCGAAGAGCGGCTGATTACCCTTATTTTGTTGGTGCAGAGTAGTATTAGGCATCACTGTGTCAAAACGGGGAAAGTGTACGCGCTTGGAACTGATGCTAACCTCAACGCTATGAAAATCAGTTGTTTTGAGCAAATGGCATACCTGTATTTATCACTTTTGACTCGAATCAGTCTTTTTGATGGTGCAGAGTACTAGCAATACTCTGCACCATCAAAAAAAATAATGCCCAAAATCTAGACAGAGAAAGACTTTCAGCCTTAGCGTACAATTTTCCCGTTTTGGCACGGTGATGCCAAATATAAGGCGATGTTGATTAAATCTGGGTTGCGGGAGGCAACCATCAATCGGCGGTTGGCGGCGATTAAGTCATTAGCCAAGATGGGGCGGAAGTTGGGGGTATGCAACTATTCCCTGGAAGATGTTTCAGGAGAGAAGGTCAAGGCATATCGAGATACGCGGGGGGTTGATAGCAAAGCGATATCTATTGTAATTCAGCAGTTTGATCGGGAGACTTTGATTGGTAAACGCAACTATGCAATTTTTTTGGTGCTGTGGGGTTTAGCTTTGCGTCGCCAGGAGATATGTCAGTTAGATGTGGGGGATTTTGATTTTTATGGACGCAAGTTGAGGGTTTTGGGGAAGGGTAAGGGAACGAATGAAGAATATTTAGATATGTCCAAGGATGTGGCGGCTGCTCTTGCAGATTGGTTAATTGCTAGGGGTGATTTGAATCCCAATTTACCGATATTTACAGCATTAGATTTTCATAATGAAGGACATAGATTGACTACGGATGCCATCTATAAAATAGTGGCGGCGGCTTTTAAGGCGGTGGGGGTAAAGAAACCCATGTCACCGCACAGGGTAAGGCATTCGGCGATTACGGCGGCGCTCGATGCCACTGATGGGAATATCAGAAAGGTGCAGAAATTGAGCCGTCATGCTGACCCCAGAACACTGATGATTTATGATGACAACCGGAATAAAGACCTGTGGGAGATGTCGGAATTGTTAACGGGTATGTTGAAGGAGTCTGAGTGACAAAAGTTGATAAATTGATTGGTTATAGTAGATTACTCTTAGGGAATTCCAGAAAATAAAATATACAAATCATAAATATACATTTTGTATATCTTGAAGAGCCTGGGTTCATTACTAGTCAAGTTGAATACACTTCCGTCCGGCTTCTGCTGCTGCTTGGGGGGTATAGTACAGTCTTTGTTCACCAAATACTGCGCCATCAGCACTAACTAACCGAAACTCCCAGAAATATCTCTGTGTGTTAAACACAACTAAAGTAAAGCTTTGAATGCCAACCACAGAGTAAATTTTGATGGTAGACATCTCCATAAATTAAATATGCGTTACCCAGAACCCTTGTAAAGACGTAGCATTGCTACGTCTCTATATTCTTTTTCAGAGATGTCTAATTGCGGGGGCTAAAGGCTGAGTACGGTGTCGGGAAAAGTCAGATTGATAAACTGCTTCATAGCCATCTACCATTTTTGGCACACTAAAACAATTCTCGACATGCTTACGACAAGCATGACGATCTAGTTCTGCCACTTTGTTAACAGCACTAACACATTCAGAAATGCTGTTACATATAAAGCCAGTTTTTCCGTGGACAATTACTTCGGGAACTGAACCCAAATTTATGGCGATGACTGGTGTTCCTGCTGCCATTGATTCTGTCATTACCAAACCAAATGGTTCTCGCCAAGTAATCGTAAATAAAGTTGCTACTGCACCCCCCATCAAAGCATTCTTTTGAACATGGTTAGCTTCACCCAAATACTGAATTTGCTGACCATCAATTAAGGGCTGAATTTCTCGCTCAAAATACTCTACATCAACGACATCCACCTTACCTGCCATCTTTAAACGCCAACCAGCCTCTTTTGCAATCTGTATTGCTAAGTGCGTTCCCTTTTCTGGTGCAATTCTTCCCAAAAAAGCCAGATAAGGTGGTTCGTCCGGCTGAGGATGAAATTTATGACTACTGATATCAATGCCATTGTAGACAGTTGCTACATAATTCAACCCTAACCTAGATTCACGTTGGGAATTGGAAATACTTACATAGGGCTGGTTTTTGGCATATTGAAATATCTTTTCGTTATCAGGGGTAAAAATACCATGTAATGTGGTAACTGTCGGTGTCTTTACTAAATTCGCATAGAGCAAAGCACTACAGCCTGTATGTGAATGAATTATGTCAAAGGTTTCTGCTTGCTCATATACCAAAGCCAGTTCCAACATTTCATAGAGGTTACACTCTTTGATGCTTGAATCTAGTCTCAAAGGATAAGGATGAACTGATTGCAGCTTTGCCAAAGTTATTGAATCTCCGGATGCAAATAGCGTTACTTCATGCCCTCGCCTAACTAATTCATCGGTCAATAAGCCCACAACTAATTCTGTTCCACCATAACCAAGAGGTGGAACTCTCTCCCAAAGAGGAGCAATTTGAGCAATCCGCATAGAAACTCCTAAAAACTTAAGACTAGAATTTCAAGAAGGTCTTTCTTTTAAAAAGAGTCACTGACCCCACCTACATTGACAGTAAGTAATGAAATCAGTGGAATGCAAGGTACGAAAGCTTATATTACCTACTGATACCAACTCTGTATGAAGATGCACATAATCAGTCCCCCCTTCACAAGCAGGGCTGTTTCATTCCCTAAAAGACGCTGATTTACAAGCGTTTCAAGTAAAAAAAACAGGTGACTAAAAAATCTGATTGGGCAAGAAAATGGTGTTGGCACTTAAATTTGCTGGTTGAGGTGGTAGTTTTTCTTTTTCCCACCCAAGCAAATTTCTGACTCATACTCTTGACAAAATCCCTAAGAGATCGAATGAAACAGCCCTGCCTTCACAAGGGGGGACTGAGTAGCCGGGGGGTAAATATATGCAGCTTCACAAAGAAACGGTATGAGAGCCTAAATTGGTAGAGCAAGCAAGGGGAAGACCGTCAAGGGTTAACGTTCGTGAACTATCTTAAACTTCGTGATGACAGAGGAGTGAAATCAGGCTTACAGCATGGGAAGCACGCGGGAACGAGATCCGGTCGGGAAGGCTGCGTCGATTTGATCAAGTTCGGTTTGGGTCAGATTGAGTTCCCCGGCTCCCGCGTTTTCAGCGGCGTGTTCAGGGTTGGATGCTTTGGGGATTGCGAAGAGCGAGGAATGCCGCACCAGAAATCGGAGCGCGACTTGGCGAGGGGTGGCGTTATGGGCGGCGGCGATTTCCTGTAGTACGCGACCTGCGGTTGTGCGCGAGCTGGGAAAATCCCCATGACCGAATGGGCTGTATGCGACTACGGCGACCCCATGCTTCTCACACCAGGGGATCACAGCGTGTTCGATTGCTCTCTCTCTCAAATGGTAAAGGACTTGATTGCAGACGAGAGAACCCTCGCCAGCGATCTTCTGGACTGCTTCAAGGTCAGGCACATCGAAGTTGCTCACACCCCAGCAGAGAATCTTCCCCTCGTGCTGAAGCTGCTCGAAGGCAGCGATCGTCTCCTCCAGTGGGTGTTGACCGCGCCAGTGCAACAGATAACAGTCCAGCCGATCGGTATGAAGTCGAGCGAGCGATTTCTCGCAGGCTATGATCGTCCCTCTCCGAGAAGCATTTCCAGGAAGAACCTTGGAAACCAGGAAAACCTGATCGCGTCGTCCAGCGATCGCTTCTGCGACCACCTCCTCGGCGCTGCCGTACATCTGTGCCGTGTCGATGTGGGTCATGCCGAGATCGAGTCCTTGGCGCAAAGCGGCGATCGCAGAGGCGCGGTCACCGTTGTCGATGTACCAGGTTCCTTGACCGATCGCTGCCACCTTGCGCTGCGTGGAACCAAATCGATGCTGTTCCATACCTGTCCTCCTGATTAACGCTCCGAGTCCTCACACCATCTGCCGTACCTGCCCTGCATGGCTGAACAGCTCGATCATTTCCCGGTTGAAGGCTGGGATGTCGTCTGGCTTGCGGCTCGACACGAGGTTGCTATCAACTACAACTTCCTGATCTACCCACTGGGCACCTGCGTTCTGGAGATCGGTCTTGAGCGACGGCCACGAGGTGAGCCGCCGTCCGCGCACCACATCTGCCTCGATCAGAGTCCAAGGTCCGTGGCAGATCACTGCTACCGGCTTGTCAGTATCAAAGAAGGACTTTATAAACTCGATCGCCTTAGCTTTAGTCCGAAGTTGATCTGGATTGGCAACACCACCGGGAAGCAGGAGGGCATCATAGTCGGCTGGATTTACTTGATCGAGGGGGACATCTACCGGGAAAAAATCCCCTTTGTCATAATGGTTCCAGCCCTGAACGCGATCGCTCTTAGGTGAAATGATGTGGGTTTGAGCACCTGCTGACTCAAGGGCTTGCTTGGGTTGAGCCATTTCAACTTGCTCAAAGCCATCTGTAACCAGAATGGCAACTTTCTTATTTGTGAGTTCTTCTGTCATCTCTACCTCCTAAAGTATTGGCTAGACTTGGTTTTTTCGTGTTCTTGTGGGGTTTTAGGCAGCCTGACCTGGCTTGAGCACGATCTTGATACAGTTGTCCTTCTTGTGCTTGAAAATTTCGTAGCCGTGCGGTGCTTGTTCTAGCGGCAGACGATGGGTGATTACAAAAGATGGGTCGATATCGCCATTTTGGACGCGATCAAGTAACGGGCGCAAGTACTTATGAACATGCGTTTGTCCCGTTTTAAATGTTAAGGCTTTGTTCATGGCAGCACCCATCGGTATCTTGTCTACAAAGCCGCCGTAAACACCAGGAATTGAAACAGTGCCACCTTTGCGACAGGCAACAATCACTTGCCTTAGGGCAGTGGGTCGGTCGGTTTCCATACGCACGGCTTGCTTTACCTGGTCGTAAAACGCATCAGGACCCGTACCGTGGGCTTCCATTCCCACAGCATCCATGCAAGCATC
Source organism: Nostoc sp. LEGE 12450 (assembly GCF_015206895.1). GTDB lineage: Bacteria > Cyanobacteriota > Cyanobacteriia > Cyanobacteriales > Nostocaceae > Nostoc. The sequence goes on from NZ_JADEXU010000061.1 coordinate 22,940, forward strand.
TGGACCGCGCCCACCGGTCATATCTTTGAGGGCTTCACCAACATCAACTTCCTCATAGTTAAGGACTTCTGCCTTGCCGTCTTTCGCCATCTGTAGGCGTTCGGGAACTCGATCGATCGCAATGACGCGCTCGGCACCTAGCATATATGCACTTCTAATGGCAAACTGTCCGACTGGACCGCAGCCCCAGATCGCTACAGTATCTCCTGGCTGGATATCGCAGTTTTCCGCTGCCATGTAGCCAGTGGGGAAGATATCCGTCAGAAACAAAACTTGTTCGTCTGTTAGTCCATCAGGAATCTTGAATAAACCGACATCGGCAAAGGGAACGCGGGCATATTCAGCTTGACCTCCAGCATAGCCACCCATCATGTGGGAGTAGCCGAAAAGACCAGATGGGGAATGACCCATGAGTTTTTCCGGTATCCAGGCGTTGGGGTTGGAGTTATCGCACAGCGACCACAAATCTTTTTTACAAAAGAAACAGGAGCCGCAGGAAATGGTAAAGGGGACGACAACGCGATCGCCTATCTTCACATTCTTGACGGCACTGCCTAGCTCGACGACTTCCCCCATGAATTCATGACCCAGGATATCGCCCTTTTCCATTGTGGGGATGTAACCGTCATAAAGATGTAAATCAGAACCGCAAATCGCCGTTGACGTGATTTTAACAATCGCATCACGCGGATTGATAATTTTTGGATCGGGTACTGTTTCAACCCGCACTTCGTTAGCGCCGTGCCAGCAAACTGCTCTCATTGAGTTGTTCTCCTTTTTTATTTCGCGCATTAGCCAGAGGCGAAGCGTTAGACGCAAAGGGTAAGAGATGACAAGCTTCTTTAGTGTCTTTGCACCTTGCTGCACCCCAAAATTGGCTTGAAATCAGGGTTTGAGTAAGACTTTGACGCAGTTATCTTGTTTGTGTTTGAAAAGCTCAAAGCCGCGTGGTGCGTCTTCTAGACTGAGGCGATGTGAGAATACAGCAGATGGATCGACTTCGCCTTCGATGACGTGACCCAGCAACCGAGACATATACTTTTGACCGTGCATTTGTCCCGTTTTGAGCGTCAAACCTTTGTTCATGAAAGCGCCCATCGGCATCTTGTCCACGAAGCCAGCATAAACGCCCATGACCGACAGAGTGCCACCCTTGCGACAAGCCAGAATCATTTGCCGCAATACATGAGGGCGATCGGTTTCCAGCCGTACTGCCTGCTTCGCTTCATCGTAGAATCCTTCCAGCCCGATCCCATGAGCTTCCATGCCACAGGCATCAATGCAAGCATCGGGACCGCGCCCGCCTGTCATTTCTTTCAGGGCTTCGCCCGCATCGACTTCCTCATAATTGATTGTTTCCGCTTTCGCGAAGTCCTTAGCCAGTTGCAAGCGGTAGGGAAAGCGATCAATGCCAATCACGCGCTCGGCACCGAGTAGATAGGCACTGACCATAGCGAACTGTCCGACTGGGCCACAACCCCAGACTGCTACGGTGTCTCCAGGCTGAATATTACATAAATCTGCTCCCATGTAGCCGGTGGGAAAGGCATCGGTGATCGGCAGCAGTTTTTCATCGGGAATGTCTTGGGGAAGTTTGAGCGCGCCGAAATCAGCGAACGGCACGCGAACATATTCTGCATCGCCACCGGCATAGCCACCGAATAAATGGGAATAGCCATAAATTCCCGACGTACCAAAGCCAAACACCTTCTCCTGCATCCAAGCGTTGGGGTTGGAGTTATCGCATAGTGACCATAAATCTCGTTGGCAGAAGAAACACGAGCCGCAGCCGACCATAGAAGAGACAGCCACGCGATCGCCCTTTTGCAATTGCTTGACTTCGCTACCAATTTCAACAACTTCCCCCATAAACTCGTGACCAAGAATGTCACCCGGTTGCATCGTCGGAATGTAGCCATCGTAGAGGTGCAAGTCAGAACCACAAATGGTTGTTGATGTCACTTTAAGGATGGCATCGCGCGGGTTGAGAATTTTTGGATCGGGAACTGTTTCGACCCGCACATCATTAGCACCATGCCAGCAAGCTGCTTTCATAGTCATTAGTCCTTATGTCATTGGTTATTAGTCGTTAGTCTTCTCATTAGTCCTTATGTCATTGGTTATTAGCTAATAAACAAAAAACAAGTGACTATTTCCCTCTTGGTTGTCCCTCTGTGGTGGCAATCTCGCCTGCTTCCATCATCATTTTTAAGCGGCGTAAATCATCTCCGATTTGCTGTTCTGGGTCTTCGCCAAATAATTTAGCGATGTCTGCGACGGGTTTCGCCAACGCAGCCCCAATCGCACCTCCAGGCGGGGTAAATTCTCGGATTGTTTTTACTTCAGTGCCACGATTCCCAGGTGCTGGCTTGAAGTGGACGCGACCAGAGGTTTCAATTGCTGCGCCTTCAACCGAAGTCCAGGCAATCAATTCGTTTTCTCGGTCTTCGGTAATGACTACATCCCACTCAACGCTTTCATTTAAGAATCCTTTACTAATCCAGTGCGTTCGCGTAGCGTGTCCGGAGGACTCTCGCTTCTCGTCGTATACCCTCACCTCTTTGAGATGCTTGATAAAGCGTGGCAAGTTATCAAAGTTACGCCAAAAGCGATAAAGTTCCTCTACTGGTTTGTTAATGGTTAAAGTCTTTTCAACTTTGACCTGTTGGTTCATGACTGTACTCATGACCATTACCTCTTGTGTTTGCTATAATGTTTTTTAATTAATTATCAAACTTGGGACAAATTGATTTGTCCTAACTCTTTTACTGTCTAAATTTATAGTTAAAAAAATTACTTATACTCTGTCAATAGTCTTAGTTTTTCAATAAATTGATACTTAAAAAGTAGTAATTGGCAGTTACAATATTTGTATACAAAAACACTTAGTTAATTTACAAAACAGTTGCGTTTTCAGAAGCAGAAATGGTGTTAGCACAACGCTAGCGAGGCTTCTCCCAAGGGGAGAAGCTAAGAGCGAACGAGCGTAACTGCTGTTAGCAACAGAAGTAAATAAGAATTAAACCCCACCACTCGCCGACTTAATACCTTCCGTCTCCTCACCAATACATCATTCATTCACAATCAAGTTATAGTCAATATAACCAAGCATCGCCCCTCTTTTGATAGCCTCATAACGGTTCTTGACGTGCCATTTACTGTACAAATCACTGGCATAGCATTTGACTGTACTAACTGAGAGAAACATTTCTTTGGCAATATCTTGAAAAACTAAACCCTGAGCTAGTAAACGCAGGACTTGTATTTGTCGCTCAGTGGGAGGTTCAAACAAGTTTTTGTCAGCAAAACTAGGGTCGATATATCTGTTTTAATAAAGGCTTTCTAACAGTTTTTTAGCCAGCTTCGGGTCAAGTAGACATTCATTAAAGTAAGCTCTCTTGATGGCTAGTTCAATCAATTCTATATCAGCACTTTTGAGCATATAAGAATCAGCCCCATGACGGAAAGCCGAGTTAATAAAGTCTTCATGAGTCTGATTAGTAAAAATCACCACTTTACTATTAGTTTTGCTTTTAATTGAACGAGTAAGTTCTAAACCACTCATATCGGGTAATAGTAAATCGACTAGCACAACATCAGGGTTCATCTGTTCAATTAACTGAAACCCTAGCTTTCCACTGGAGGCATCACCTGTAACTTCTATATCAGGAGATTGTGAAATAGCACCTTTGATGCCCAAGAGCGTGAATATTTCTGGTTCAATAATTACTATTTTCAGCATAATGTTGATAATCCTCTAATAATAAATGGCTGTTTATTTGGTTATTTCTTATTGGTGTCTAGCGGACACGTTGAAGACACTTGGTGTCTGGGCGGTGTCTGGGGTAGTGTCTGCTGGTGTCTGTACAGTATAAGGGTTTTGAGCGTTGGTGTCTGTGGTGTCTGGTGTCCAGTGTCCGCGAAAAAAGGGCGTTTTTGGGAGCAGACACGCGGACACCAAAGCGGCTAAATTTGATTGAGCTTGATAACACCCTCGGCTATCCAGTCCGCCAATCCTGCCCCCACAATTTCATACATCCAGCCCTTGATTTGCTCAACAGTGAATCTCTCACCGTTCACTTTAAAGTTGCCTTTGAACTCTCTTACATCAGCTTCTATTCGTTCAGTTCTGGTGAGATATTCATACAGCTTTTGCGCCATTGTTGATAATTTTTTCGGTTCATCTTGGGTGTCACCTACTTTGTTACCAAGATTGAATTCCAGTTCATAAATGCGCTCTAAAGTGGCTTTATCGATGGGGGGATTGGGGTTAGATTCTGCTGGGATAGCGTCGCTAAAGTCAGATATTTTCGCTGTCATTTTGGGCAGATTGACATCAAGCCATTCGTTAGAACTATCGAGTTTTACCTTTGCAAAACCAGTTGATGAAGGCTGTAGTGTAACTGGATCTACTGATGCCAAACATTCAACTTGGAGCATCTTAGAAACAAGATTATGTAATCCCTTAATGCCGAATAAACACGTCTGGGTGTTGTTATGAGCTACGACAGTAATGGGCATCTCTTGTTTACGGCTTTTGGTTAGTGCCAGCTTGCCGAATTTGTCTAACAGTTCTGCATCTTTAATGAAGTCGCCGTATGTGGTGGCCTCCTCACAAATTAGTGCGGTTGCTTTACCTTCTGCCCAAAGTTTTTGTCGCCATTGCTCCTCACTCATTGAGGAATCATTGAAAGTTTTTAACCTCGATTCCAGTTCTTTTAAGTAATTGCGGATCTGCTGCTCTATCTCATCCCAGGAGTGGTAACTTTCAACTCCTCGCCATTCACTACGGTTCGAGTCGGGGTCAAGGACAATCACACGGTAGCCGGCTTGTTTTTTGAGTTGGATTACATAACGGGCTAGCCAAGATTTACCGCCCCCTTGGTTGCCCCAAATTAAGCAGGTCTGCTTGACTAAATTCTGCACCCATGCGACAGGGTTGAGTATTGGTGCAATCACTTGGTTGTCTGCCCCAGTAACCTTATCGTTGGGGTCAATCGTCCCCTGTAAAGTCTGACTCCCTTGTAGATAAGGGGTTTTCATAAGGCGCAACTGCTTAATATACTCTGCCTTCTGTTGCTCGGTCATCCCAGCCGTTTGCGCCTCAAAAATGGCATCAGTTGCCTCCATTTGGGTAACTTCAATTTCCGTGTGGGCGTAAATCTCCGCTTTTTGGATATCAACAGTGCGATCATTGGCGATTAGATCCAGGTCAGCTTGTAGTTGAACTTCTGCGATCGCAACGTCTCGGTAACTCTCTAACAACTCGGAACGTGCGGCCATCTCTGCTTTAGCTGCATCCCGTTTTTGGGCGATGTCTTCAAAAACTGCTCTCTGCTTCTCTTCCGATTGGCAGTGCCGCAGCATCCACCCAGCTAGCGCAAACCCCAGGAATCCCCCAAACGCCCAAAACGGTTTATATGGGTTGGTCGCTTTCACCAGCCCGTTTACCCCCATCGCTGGGTTACGCACTATTTGGCGCGGCATTCCTTCTTGTTTCCATTGCTCCCAGTAATGGGGTGTCATGCGGAATGGTCTGTTATTCTGATCCTGACATACCAATTTTTTCTGGGGAGTCCGAACGCAGAAATAAATGCGGTCGCTTGATTCCCCTTTCCACGCCATCGCCGCCGAGCTAATTCCCACAGTCAAACTAAGCCCAATGGCCACAGCTTTTTTATCCATCGGTAACTGTCCGAACCACTTCATTAAACCCGATTGTTGCGACTCGGATAAAGTTTTATGTTTCTCAGATAGATAGTTCATTTACCTCTCCTACCACCAAATAGAAAAAGCATTAATATCGCTAGAAATATGCCCACTCCTGCACCATCCATCCAACTTGAAGATTCAGCAGTTTTTGGCTTATAAACCGACTCAATAGAAGTCTTAACTGTGCTAGTAGAAGTTCTCGCTTCATTCCATTCACTAATCGGGTCAGAGAGCGCACATAACAACGCTAATGATGCACTGCAACCAGTCATTAAATTAGTGACGAAATTATTGAACCCTTCACCTGTTGCAGTGGCAGTAAAATACAGGTGTGCAGTACCCACAGCTAGGAACATTCCAACTGGGTGAACTTGCAATAGGTGAAAGGTGAAAATAACTGCACTGTTTAGACAACTGCCAGCGACAATCTCACAAGCATTACCAGCACGTCTAAATGTTCTACCTCGGTTATTTTCTGGCAGTGGTGGGAACTGTTCAGGTTGTTTCTGTTGCTTAGTTGATTGTGGTGTTTGTGCCAGCCCTTCATACAAAAAAGGGCTGACGCTATGAGGATCTTCATTTCGTTTCCTTACTAGCATCAGCCTTACCTAATTAATTGATTATCTGTCGCCTAATTTCTGCCACAAGTTACCCAACATTGCACCCCAACCGCGAACTGTTCCTGTTGCAGAAACACTAGAAGATGGTGCATGATTTTGTGATTGAATTGGTATTACTTCTTGGGGTGCAAGATTTGGTTCTAATGCCCGTGAGCCAAACCTCGCACGAGCTAAAAGTTGTTGGCGTTTTTCCCTCAGTCCCGTAGTAATTGCTTGCCTTTCAGCTTGCACAGTTTGCTTATTTTCTATGCTGCTGATTTTATTTTCATGTCTCCACAATTCAGCTTGTAAATCGTGGTGTAATTGGGCTGCAACTTCGGTTAATGCGTGTTTACGCTTTTGGTCAATTCGCAACAAGTCGGCTCTATCTTGGGCATCTATTTTACTCAACTCTGAGTCAAATTCAGCGTTAAGTTTACGGATTTTACCAATTGCACCCGCTACATGAGAACCGTATTGTTTACGAAGTTCAGTCCAAGTTACTTGCCCTTTGGTCAACTTCTCCATCGCCTCAAAGACGACCTTGGCATTGTCCAAGAATGGCTCTAATCTGTCAGATAATTCTTGGGCATTATTGGCGTAATCTGCAAATTGTTCGAGCTTATTTATATCCGAAAGATAGCTCAGAATATCAGACTCAAACCCTCCCCATGCTTGTGCTTTTTCATCAATATGGGAACTATGACCAACTACCGGATTACGTATTGCAAAGTCCATTGCGTCATTCTCCTAATAAGGTATGTTGTCGTAGTCGATATCATTCGACTCTTGGGGCAATTCATCCCAGTAACCCATCTCTTCAAATCGGCTATAAATTCTCGTTGCCAGTTGCCTTATGGGGTCGTCAAAATCATCAGATATTAAATCAAATCTGTTGCAGCCAAACGCCAAGATATTTGCAATGTCCGCGTCAATCCCATTACCCAAGAATTGACCAAATGCAGCAGAGTATGGATGGTCATCGATGGTTGAATGAGTTGCTAAGAATTCGGTTCCTGTGAAAGGTGGGTAATCTTCACTCTCGGAGATTGGTGTGGAGAGTGCCTGAATATCTGCCGAAATCATTGCTGCCCATTCTTCAGGATTTTCTGCTTTGAACTGCTCTAATCTCAGGGCGGAGTCAGTCAGAGGTGATTTGCCCCAATCGTTGGGATTTCTGTAGTCAAGTGCCATGCTGCTAAGATCCTTTATGTGTCTGATGTACTTGATGCACAGATGGGCGATCGCCAAGCTTGCCGGCAGGTACGATCGCTTCATCATCAGTTCTCACAAAACTCAACAAGTTCAAAAACCTCCCTTTGCACTTGGGTTTGGCTTAGTTCAAAGCGTCTAGCTTTCGAGTCATTGAAAATGAAAGGGGTATTGACTCGACAATTAGAGCGATGGCTGTAGCGGAGTTGTTGACCACGGAATTGGTACAGGTGGTTACGTTGTAAGGCTGTCGTTGAAAGCATAAGTTTGTCCCTCAACTTGCGAATAAAACTCGATATTTAGAATCGCTTCGTGAATCTCCATCAAGGCTTGAACGGCATCGCCCAGACGCAGGTCATTCGATGTACTGAACCGCTCGGAGGCTTCGATTTGTTTGTAATTTGGGGATGCTTGCACAAACCTAAGAGTTTGTTCGCAACCCAGGATGATGGTCATTATTTCGGTTGTTGTTAGGCTTGGTTGTGTCTTTTGGGTGTCTTGGTCGCTCATGACTTCTTTCCTTTTCTTTGAGCTTTTATCGGTGCGGTTGGCGCTTCTGGCTGACTCGGCATTTGAAGTGCATAGCTGATTGCCCCTGCACCTCCCACAACTGCGGCGATAGTGAACATATTGTTTCTGCCAAGCTGCTGGACTCCGAAGTAGCCAAGGGCTAACGCTGCTGCTGTTGCACCAATGCCTAAAACCGTGTTTCTGAATCTGGTTCTGTTCATGCTGCCCCTTTGAAATTAGTGACCATTGCGCTAAGTGCCGATTTATTGGGCTGTGTAGATGTTGCTGTTTCGGGTTTTGGCGTTGTTTGAACATTGCCGTGTTGAAAAATCAGCTTCTCTACACCTGCCGATAATGCTTGTGTCGGTGCATCTTGGGGTAAATCAAAAATCTTGCACAATTCAATTACTGCTAGATAGGAAATGGTTATACGCCGAGATTCGTAATTCATTGATTAGGCTCCAATTGATATTTGAGTTAATAGCTTCAACCCCAAAGCATTGATGAATTGGGGATTATTCAAGACCACAAAGCCTAAATCGGCTAGGTTTTGATCCACCACGGGCAAGGAAACACCCCCACCCCAAGCGACAAGGTATTTAGCGCGGTCTAGATAATTGCCAGCAGTCACAAAGTTGGCGAATTTCTCAATCCTGTTACTCCACCATTCATCTAGGCACTGGCTGTACTCTGTTTCAAACTTCTTGCCCGTGAGGTGGTTGCCGCCGTATGTGAAAGTCCCTTCTACAATTCCCTGGTTCACCAAACTGGGTGAGTGCTTCACATCCTTGGATAGCAGGCTTACTCGGTCGTTTCGCTTGTCGAGAGCTTCTGCAATCATGGTATGCAGTTCACCGGCTCCACCTTCAATCAAGTGACGGTCAATCACTGCACCACTGCCGTTAAACACGGTAATCAACCAAGTTGATGAACCGATATCGAGTGCGATCGCTAATTCTGAGGGGTCTAGTACCAGGGATGCTTCACCGAATAAGCAATGGGCAATGCTTCCAAATCCTTCGGGATAAATCCCTGTGACTACGATTTCAACTGTCTTGGTGACAATGGAACGAGTTACAGGGTGCAGATGCTCAAAGGTGTGAGTCCCTTCAACCCTGCATTTAATCTCAGTTGCCCAGCGTTCGGGGTTGTGGTTGCTCAAACTAATCGAAAGCTTGAACCCATCGGGAATATTCAGAACTGCTAAGTCTGCAAGGATGCTTTCTAATGCCAGTTCTGCTTTTTTGGCTTTGTCCTCGTGCAGCAAGGTATGGTCACTTTGAGCTAGAGCCGCACTGCCCCAGAAAAATTGAATATCTTTTAAGTCAAGCCGCGTTCCTTGTACATAACGCACCCATGCCCCATCTTTTGAGATGGTTTCGTGGTGCATGATGTTGCGGTTGCGAACTAGTGAGTATGCGGCAGGCATCATGATCGAAAAATCACCGATGATTGCCTTGCCATACCCTGCACCTGAGTCTTTTCCGGCGATCAGGTCAGTTAGCCCTGATTTGGCTAACAAGTCTGCCTGAACTAGCCAATTTTTGGCATTGGAATATATAGCTGTCATGGTTCAGATGATTGTTAAAGTCTTGTTTTTTCTGGCTTTGGAGAATTTAGAGGCTTAATCGCCTTAAATCCACACATCCAGTTAGGGGTTAGCCATAGCATCACTTTCTGGCTTCTATTGCCTTTGTTTTGTGTCGTTTTTTGGCTGACAAAACTATTATAGCATCTATTTCGATGCACTATGATGGTATTTACCTGCATATAAAGTTTAAAATAGATGTAGTTAACAGCAATACCGCAGCAGTTTAAACTTAAATAGGAATCACAGCGTATGATTTAGGAGGCAATTTGAAGCGAAAATGATGCATGAGCAAGCGTTTTAGTGTAACGCTACCTGATACTGTATTTGATCAGCTTGAAGCACTAGCTGAGAACCAAGGGCGAACTACTGCCAATCTAGCGGCATACCTGATAGAAGTAGGAGTACGCAATATCAAGGTAGAACCGTTGCCAACTGAAAGAGAGAAGAACAAATGACCGACTCAGCACAAGTGCAGTGCAAAGCCTCATTTCTTGAATAATCATCAACTCTTGTTGAGTAATTTCAAGTAAAAAATCCCAGTCTTGTTAGATATAAGACAGCCAAAAGTTCTGTACAATCAGCAAGTACTCAAATGAAGCGTAAAACGGAGGTGAATATACAAAAGACACAAAAATTAAAAGGACAAAGAGCCACTCAGTAGTGAACGCTTTGCCCGACAGAGAAAATTAAATATTTCAAATATTGGGAAGCGGGGTTTATCTCTAGAGAACCAAAAAAGTGGATTGTAGTTGGAAGCTCGAACCACAGATTGGCGAAAGAGATTAGTCCGCGCTGCTTACTCATATTATATGAGTTACTGTGGAAATTTCTATATTTTCACTGCGAAATTTTGCATATAAATTTATCAAATTTTTTGATAAGTAAAAATTTTCAACAAGCAAAACAGTAAATCTCGTAGATATAAGGTGTAGCAGCGCGATAACCCCCTCCAGATACTGAAAACCAAAGTATTTGAGGGAAAAATCCGTGATTAATAGCAACTACGTACTTCAACCACATGAAGTTATGGGTGGGTTCGAGATGATGTCTCGCCCCTCTCACATAGAAGTCAACCATTGGAATGAATGGTTAACCAGTGCTGTTGACCCAAAGTTAACAGCTTTAAATGTCCGTTCTCTATCGGGGACATCAATATATGAATATCTATTATGCGCCCTACCTCAAACTGCCAGACGTAACGATGGGCGACTGCGTGATGGGTACTTGAAACGATATGCCCACGCGGAAGCCGGTGCATGGTGGGTTAGCGGACTTGACCCCCTTAATGATTGGTTGGCGATGGACTGGGGACGGATGAAACCAGATTACCCGCGCCTCGAATGGGACAAGACTACACAGCAGCAAACTCAAAAGCCAGTCAAGTACGAATCACCACCCAAAACTCCCAACCGAGTTACCTACTTGAGAATGCCCCTACATTTATGGCGATTGGTATCACTTCGCTATAACGTGCCGATGCCAGAACATATTACCATTACCTCGGAGGGAGAGGCGTTAGGTTTTTGGGCTTGGGTAATGGCACATCCCGAAATTCCTGTAATCCTTACAGAGGGCGAAAAGAAGGGTGGTTGTCTCCTAACTTTGGGCTTTGTGGCGATCGCACTGCCTGGAATCTGGAATGGTCGAGTGGGCAAAGAGGATTTAGAAAGACTACACCCTGATTTAGTCCCAATGACTCAAAAGGGGCGTAAATTCGTTGTTCTATTCGACTACGAAAGCAAACCCAAAACCAAACAGCAGATTTTTCAAGCTACACGCCGCACAGCTTCTGCAATTGTAGAACTTTGCTGCCAGTGTGAAGTAGCGCTTCTGCCAGGGCCAGAGAAAGGAATTGACGATTGGGTTGTAGTTTTGGGTAAAAAGGCGGATAAAGCCGTCACCACAATGATTGCTGATGCCTTGAGAATCAGCGAGTACAAGCAAAGATTTTTCATTAACCGAGCTAGGGGACTTTACAAGTACAAGCCCGATGTGACAGTTAATACCCGTTATCTCTCACTTGCGATCCACTCCCTACCTCAATCGGGGTTAGTTGGTTTGGTTTCCGACATGGGAACAGGAAAGACTGAAATTTTGGCAGTTCTCAGAAGAGAGAACCCCCAACTCAGTTTTTTGAACAATGGGCATCGGGTTACTTTGCTCAAGAATCTCAGCGATCGCTTACAAACAGCAATGTACTCCGCGATTTCTTGCGGGGATTGGGGTCAGGTAAAAGCTCTCAGCATTACCGTGGATTCTCTGTATAAAATGGCAAATGATTTACAGGCTTACGATATTCTATTTATTGATGAAGCCTGCCAGTATCTCGCTCACTTGCTCAAGTCCAAAACTTGCAAGGAACACAGGGGGGCGATTCTGGAAGTATTGGAGTATCTGGTTTACAACGCCAAGCTGGTTGTTTTAGCTGATGCTCACCTCGATGATTTGACCATTGAGTTTTTCATGAATTTGCGACCGGCTGGTGAAAAACCGTACATCATCAAAAACCTGTATCGCTCAGGTGGTCGTCAAGTTCATTGGTACGAGGGGAGAAACAGCAGCGCAATCGTTGCCGAGTTTCACGCTCAACTGATGTTGGGCAAAAAACTGATGATGGTCAGTGACAGTAAGCGCTTCATCAAAAAGTTAGAACGAGCGCTCAATGATGGTTCCGCAATTGATGATAGCGACGAAACACCGGAATCAGCCGAAGACCGCAAGTTACGGGTGTGGGCTATTCACTCGGAAAATAGCGGTTCTGAAGAGAATGTGATTTTCATTAGGGAGATTAACATTGCCATTAAGGATCTTGACGCTTTTTTAATTACTCCCAGTCTCAGTTCAGGGGTTGACATTTCCAGCTATCATTTTGATGCCGTGTTTGGTGTATTTCATGCTGTCTCGCAGTCGGCTACAGAATGCGCCCAGCAATTATGGCGGTATCGTCCCAATGTCCCCATGTACGTTTGGGTGGCTCCGCGTCCTCCCTTTGGTTACGCCGAAACCAATGCCCGTCGCATCAAGGAAAGGATTCTTCAAACGAATGAAATGACCGCGTTTCTGATTCGCATTAACCGGGAAACAGGCAAACGTGGGGCTGAGAAGGATTGGGCATTAGATGCCAGTTGTCAGATTGAAGGGCAACGGAATTGGTCGATTAACAATTTACGGGCCGATTTGCGATCGCTCCTCTCAGAAATGGGCAATACTATTGCGCCTGTGGGTGATGCAACCGATGAGGGGGCTTCCCGGTGGATGAAGGCTGCGGGGATTGCCATCGATGAGGAGCATTACCGCAAAGTTGCTAACGCCAAAGATATTGACAGAAGGACTTATGCGGCTAGGCAGCATCAAGACTATCTCAAACCAGAAGAGGTTTTGGAATGTGAGAAGTTCCGCATACAGGATACTTATGGCATGAGCGTTACCCCGGAATTGGTTGAGCAAGATGACTCTGGGCGGTTAATTAAGAAGATAGTCGCACTGGAGGCAATTTTAGCTGACCCTGGGGAAATGGTCACTGATGACCAGGGGCGGGAGTTTGTTCCACCGCCGGCTATTGTTGCCGAACGCGATAAATCAGAACGCGATCGCTTGGCTATCTGCACAGACTGGAGTAACCATTCTACCTCCTGGCTTATGCGTCATCGGCTGGGATTGAGGGCGGTGTTGATGGATCTCATGTCTGGGGTTGAGATTAAAGGGGACGAAGCGATGATTCAAGTTTTAGCAGAGTTCTCAAAACGCAATGCATCTCACGTTAAAGGTATCCTCAACCTGACCATTCCCCTCGATGAATCTCCTATGTGGATTTTGGGGCAGTATCTCGCTCAACTCGGACTGTCCACCGAATCACGGCGACCGCTTGAAGATGGTAAGCGCGTTAGGTACTATCGGCTCAATACTGAGGCTGTAGAGTTTGCCCAGAAGGTATTAGAGTATCGGCTTCGTCAACGGGAAGAGAGGGAACGAAAGCGGCAAGAGTCACTTGAGCGAGATGCGGCTTACGCAGCTAGAATGCAGTCTCAGTATGGGATTAACTCGCCGTCCACACCCCCCATTAATGAAGATGGAAGTAATAATCGGGGGGGTATGGACACAGATGAAGAATCCAGTGATTCTTGGTGGGAGCGGGTCAAATATTATGCTCAGTTGGCAATTGAGCGGGTTGAATATGGGGTGGAGTCAGTTAAAGAATTACTCAGTACATTAACGATTGATGAGCGGTGGGGCGTGATCTTCAAGTTTGAGGATATTGACCCGAACAAGTTTGCTCAACTGGTGGACGGAGCGCCCGATTGGGTGGAATGGATGGCGTGATAGTCCCGTTTCTCAATAAGTGCGATGCCTGCGCTTCTTGAAGCCGAAGCACTTGGGGGCGAGTTGCTTTAAGGCTCAAGTCTTTGTGTGTTCAGCTTTCGCTGGGATGTCGTTTTAACCCTTAAATCCCGACATTTTCACCCAGAGGTGACAGCATCACTAAGCTTGCCGCTACCCCCAACACCTGCTATAGTCCAAACCAAACCTGCTGCTTAGATTTAATGGGGCTAATTGAAAATGACATCTCCATAGTTATGCCCTTTGAAGATTCTGAAGGTAGGACATAAGGAGAACCATAATTGGTAAATAAAGAGCATTATGCTCGGCTGAGAGAAGGTGTGCAAGTTTGGAATGATTGGAGAGCTAACAATTTAAAAATAATTCCTGACCTCAAGGGGGCTAAGTTCAATGGGACTTACCTCAGTGGCGTTAACCTTAGTGGGGCTGACCTCAGTGGGGCTGACCTCGGTAGGGCTAACCTCGGTAGGGCTAACCTCAGTTGGGCTAACCTCAGCAAAGCTGACCTCAGCAAAGCTGACCTCAGTGGCGTTAACCTCAGTTGGGCTAACCTCAGCAAAGCTGACCTCAGTGGCGTTAACCTCAGTGGGGCTAACCTCGGTAAAGCTAACCTCAGTGGCGTTAACCTCAGTGGCGTTAACCTCGGTAAAGCTAACCTCAGTGGCGTTAACCTCAGTGGGGCTGACCTCAGTGGCGTTAACCTCAGTGGCGTTAACCTCAGTGGATTTGACCTCAGTGGATTTGACCTCAGCAAAGCTGACCTCAACAAAGCTAACCTTCGAAAAGCTAACCTCAGTGGCGTTAACCTCAGTGGGGCTGACTTCAGTGGGACTGACCTCAGCAAAGCTAACCTCAGTGGGGCTAACCTTAGTGGGACTAACCTCAGTGGGACTAACCTCAGCAAAGCTAACCTCAGTGGCGTTAACCTCAGTGGGACTAACCTCAGTGGGACTAACCTCAGCGGATTTGACCTCAGTGGACTTGACCTGAGCAGGGCTAACCTCAACATGGCTAACCTCAGTAAAACTCAGGCATTGGGAACAGAGTTTACAGATGCAAAGTTTACAGGAGCTTGTTTGGAAGACTGGAATATTAACTCTGCTACAAAGTTAAATAACATTGATTGCCAGTATGTTTACTTGAAAAGTAACGAACAAGAACGCCGTCCAAGTAGCAGAGACTTTGCACCTGGGGAGTTTAGCAAGGTAATCCAAAAAGCTTTAAACACAGTTGACTTATTTTTTACTGATGGCATTGACTGGAAAGCTTTTCTTCTCGCCTTTCAAGAACTACAGGCTGAATATGGTGAAGAAAACTTATCAGTCCAAGCGATTGAAAAGAAAAGCGGTGGCGCGTTTGTAATTCGGCTAGAAGTTCCACCAGAAGCTAATAAAGCAGATATTGAAAGTCAGGCTAAAGCATTATATGAAATCCAACTAAAAGCGCTGGAAGCAAGGTATCATGCTGAACTACAAGCTAAGGATGAACAGATAATAACTCATCGTCAGCATAATGCTAGTTTGGAAAACATCATTAATATGTTAGGAAGTAGACCTATTGAAAATATTATTACTGTTACAGCTAACGCGGAGAATAATTCAGTGTCAGAAACCTTCAACAATAATTTTAATCAACCTAATATCGCTAACTTTGCAAATAAAAATCAGGATGATGCACGTCAACAAGCTAATCAAAATATCTACCAGTCACAGCAAAATCAGAATTTGGATGGAACCAAAAAGGAAATTCAGCAACTTCTTAATCAACTAGCTCAAACTAATCCAACAACAGACGTAGTTACAGAAGCGATTCATCAAAAAATTAAAACCGATCCAACTTTCAAAGCTAGGTTGCTAGCCGCACTGAAAGCAGGAGGTCTGGAAGCGTTGAAGGCAATATTTAACCATCCAGCCTTTAGTATTCCGCTTGAAACAATAAAAGGATATTTGGAAGCCGAATAAATCATGCTTTGGGTGCGCTAATTTTAGCGAACTACAAACATCCATTTCCCGACATCTCACTAAAAATAACGAACAGCTATTTTCACTAGAATCATTTACAAGCACTTGAAGACGCTGGTAATTTAGAGTAACAACTAAAAATAAGGGTATCAATATCCTGGGGACTTCCAAGAAATAAAATATACAAACAAATAAAAATTATTCTAACCGATTGTACATTTTATTTTTGAGAAGTCCCTTATTTCATATACAGAGCATCCTCTGATACGTTTGCTCAGATTCCTACTTTGGAAAATACCAACGTTATTGTACCAGTAGTCTTGCTTACTCCAACACCATCTGAACAACTTGTAGGATTGGGAGCAACAAGCGCAATAGTCCTCCTCACCGCGTAATTTTTGAACTCACCAGAGGTAACTATCCCGTTAGATTCAATAATTGTTTGACCTCCAACTACGTTAATTAAGCCAGAGACGAAACGCACTGTACTGGATTGGTTATTGCTCCATTTGTAGGTCAAATCTGATGGGTTAAATGGAGGTAATAAATCGTTGCATGAGGCTTGTATTGATGGGATTGTCGTTGAGTAAGTTCCTATACGGGTTAGTGTTCCTGAATTAGGAAAAATAGGAAGAAGGTACACGCAGGAAGTCAACACACCTTCAACGTCAATAGTAGTGGTTTTCTTCTCATTTGTTATGTTTGGAGAATAGCTGGATGTTTGCGCTCCCTGGCAAATTAACGCTGGTAAGATTTCGGCATTAGATGCTTGACTAGCAAAACTGAAGTCAATGCCAAGTGTAGCGGCAGCAATAGTGCAGGCTAGTAAGGACACTCGGCGAAGAGGCTTGATTTTAGCAATAAATATCATTGGTCTTTTTAATTTTTGTTCAGTCAAAAGTAGAATTAAGACTTGCTTAAGCTTGATTGCTATCACTAAATGCAAAGCTAAAGAAAGTATTTTTTAGTATCACTATGTCAATAGAATACTAATGCATCAGACTACTGTATATTAAGCAGCAAGTAAACTGTTTATATAAAACATCTTACTTTTCCCACCTTTCCTACTTTTTGATTGATGCGATTAGGCAGTTAAGGTAATTTCCACCTAATGAAAGTAATGTGCATTATTTTCAAACCTTTGGTTAGCGTCTAGCTCTACACTATTAGCTACTGGCGACAACATAGCCAAACTCGCCGCCGCTCCTAACACCTGCTCATCGCTTACTTCCAAATATCTCTGCAACTGCTCCAGACTCCGATGTCCTGATATCTCCTGAATTACTCTCAGTGGGATGCCAGCATTACTCATCTGGGTTAGTCCCGTCCTTCTAAAGCTGTGAGTACTCGCGCCGATGATTCCTGCTTGTTTGCAAGCTCCTCTCAAAATCCTAGCGGCTGAGTCTTCGCTGATATGTCCATCACTGCGACCGGGAAACAGATAATCATCCCCTGCCAGTGGGTAGTATTCAACCAGTAACCGCCGTAAGTCTTCAATCACTGGTATGGCCCTAGTGGCAAGTTTTCCCTTGGTGTTTGACTTTCTAATGACAAACTGCGGTCTAACGTTACCCTTGGGTGTGTAGATATCTTGAGTTTGTAGCGTACAGCATTCGCGGATACGGCAAGCACTGAACAGGCAGACACCGAACAAAGCGCGATCGCGGTTATTGTCTAAGCCATCGCTGAAAATTAGCTGTATCTAGCTCTATACCTTTAATAGTCACAGGTGACAGCATAGCCAACTCGCCGCCGCACCCAACACCTGCTCGTTGCTCACTTCCAAATATTTCTGCAACTGCTCCAAATTCCGATGAAGAGAGATTTCCTGAATTACCCGCAGTGGTATGCCAGCGTTACTCCTGAAGGGGTGAGCGCGGTACGCCTGAAGCTGTGGGTACTCACGCCACGTCTAAAATCCCAGTCATTGATGAACCACCTGAATCTATTCCTAACCGAGAGCAAGCTGATCAAAAGCATCCCTATTAGAAAATTTTCGTCGCTATTTTCTTGGTATCAAAACAAATCAGCATAGCCCAATTAAGAGTATGTCATTTCTGTGGCAATTCTCAGTCAAAATAACAGAAAACTCATGGCAATATCGGGCATTTGTCAGTCATTCCCCAGTCACTTCTTACCGCTTCTTGGAAGTTCCTGGAACCGATTTTTATGATAAAAACATGGTTAACTCATGGAGTATGTATGGCATACCTGCGGCACTTTAGCGGCAACTGAATTTTGAATTTTGACGCACAGTACGCCATCTTTGGCGGAAAGTTTTTTGGAGCGAAAAATGATGATTTAAGTAAATTTAAAATCACTTGAATCAAAAAGAAGTACCAAACAGCTACATTAATACTACAAAAGGGGACTGTACAGTTCACTCTCTTGAACGTTGACTATTAAAGACTCAATTCATCATCCTGCTGGCGTTGCTGTTGCTGATGCTGTTGCCTTAACTGTCGCCCATAATCGAGTAGCTGCTGATTCCAATCACTGGCTTTAGATTTTTTGATTTGGGACTGTGGTAATAGTTCTAATACACGCTGTGCTGCCGCATCAGAGCTTTTATCGTTACCAAACGCCACCAGTATATTAGGAACTTTCCGCAATCGCTCAAGCGGTAAGCTCTTGATGTCATCAATAGCCATATAGACTGTTCGTTCGGGTGGAACATCGCCCCTGATAAGATATTCCAGCATGGCTCTTGAAATAGCATCGATGGGGGACTTACATAGAATCGCTGTTGAGGTAAAATCATTAGCCTTGCCCCCCAAGTGAAAGTAAAACCAGCTATCATGGCGTTTGGTTCCTTTCTCGTATCCCTTAAAAGTGTTGTTCTCTCCCCTAGTTCCTCTTAGGAATGCACCGTTACGTTGACCATCAAGATTTCGCATGACAAAAACAGCATTTTGTTGCTGATCAGCGTAAACTAGCCCCTGGTTATGAAGCATTTGCACACAGTCAGAGCGGATGCCCCGAAATTGAGTGAGGTAATGTTCAACGGCAGACCAATTGTTTCTATCTTCAACGGGTGGGGTGAATTGGGGACGTGGTTCAGTCTGGATAATGTCAGCTGCCCTATTCTTAACGTGAGCGATCGCTGCTCGTTCTACTCCAGCTTCACCGAATCGCTCATGTAACCAGACAACCGCCTGCCGAAAATTGCAGTTGTTAACGTGCATTACCAAATCAATTGCACCACCTGATCCCTTTTGTTGATCGGGGGCAAAGTCGTAGAATTTGGGCCCATCTATATTAATGATGTGTCCGTGACCCCTCCATTTTCCTTCCTCGTGGTGTAGCCCCAACTCCCAGGCGACATCCTTAACGGCCAAGTCGCGCAGTTGTTGGGTTTTCAATTCCAGCGATCGTACAATTTCTTCTAACCTTTGTCGTTCCTTCTCACTGGCTCTAGCCCGTTGTTCTGCCCGTTCTAGTCGCTCTTGCATGAAAGCCCGGTCAGCCAGTTGGTGGTTGAGGACATGGAATTGGTGATCATTCTGAATCCGGGCAACGTAATTTGTAGCTGATTCAAAAGGTTCGGGTTCAAGTTTTTTATTCGACCAGACGGCAGTGAGGGGTTCACTGTTAACGGCTTGGTAATATTCCTTTACTTTGGTGTGGGTTGCCTTACTGCCCTTGACCCCTCGTTCAATGCCCAAAGGAGCAAGTGCAGCAGCATAACTGTCTTGGAGTTTGGATAACTTAATGCTGGCAGCGCGACCATTACCCCCAAACATTTCTTTGTGGCTTAACTGCTTAGTTTTCTCGTTGATGGGTACAACATAGGCATGAATGTGGGGAGTCGCTTCATCCAAATGCAATTCTGCCCTGACGCACTTATCACCATAGTTGTTGACTAGCCAACTGCGAGAAGCCTTAACAAAGTCCAACATTCGGGGATTATCCCATTCCCCCGCATTTGATGGATCATCAGGGCGAAAATATTCAGGCGATGCCGAGAGAAAAATATCGCTACACAGCACGGCATCCTTGCGCGGTTTGTGTAAAGTTGTGTTGGCTATTTTGTTTTTCACCAAAACTTCAAGCGGTGAATCATCCTCCATGCCAATCAGCCGGATATTTTTTTTAGTGGTGTCGGCATTTGGGGTATCTTGTAAACGTGCGGTATGCTTCTCGCTACCGCCAATGTTGCCGAAAGACTTGAGTTTTTCAACGCGCAGAATCGCTAAAGCCACCATTCTTTTTTCTCGGATTTTGCAGTTGTGCCAATAGGGTGCAAACTCCCCGCAGGGGCGAACGTAACTTTTGCGTTCTGAGCGAAGCGAGGAATGGGCGCAGCCCACCCGCAGGGCGCAAAAGTGTAGTGAGTACACCAACAACATGGTACACCCAAGCGAAATTCTGCGGCAACAGCACCCCCTCCCACTGCAAAGCGACCTCTTGGCACAAATCTGGAGCAACTCAGCACAATAATCGCGCAACTTGGCACAATTTGGTAAGCCAAAATCAGCATTTAGGTCATGAACCGAGGTGAATCACGAGTGCCAGATTGTGCTAAATTAGTGCAAAATCTGCACTTAGATAGTGCCAATCTGCTCTAAATCTGCACTAAAATTAGATCAGCGTTTTAACCAGCTTTTTGCATGACTGACATTTACCTCAGCGTGGACGTTGGCGGGTCACAAACTAAGATAATTTATCAAGTGGATGACCAGACTAAACCAAATTATGTTCTGCTGCCAC
>NZ_JADEXU010000062.1 GCF_015206895.1 Nostoc sp. LEGE 12450
TCCCTGCTCCCTGCTCCCTGCCCCCCTGCTCCCTGCTTCCTCTGCCCCTCAGCTTCTTCTAGCTGCCTGGTTCTTGACTAACTTGGGCGGTTTGCAAGCCTCTTACTAACTGACTAAGGGCACTTTGTAATTCCACACCTGGGTCAGTAGCAACCCACCCGTTAGGTGTTAGGTGGCGGACTTCAAAGTGCAGGTGAGGGCCTGTGGATGCTCCGGTGCTGCCAACTCGGCCGATGAGAGTTCCGGGTTGTACCCACTGACCGGGTTGAACAAGGATTTCTGACATGTGACCGTAGAGAGTTTGTTCAGCCGATTTGTGATTGAGGATAACGGTTAAACCATAACCACCCATCCAGTTAGCAGTTTCGACTTGACCAGCTGCTGCTGCTAAAACTGGTGTTCCCGTAGGCGCACCTAAGTCTGTACCAGCATGGAAGCGTTGATTACCTGTAATTGGATGAACTCGCCAACCAAACAACGAGGTAATGGGAGCGGGTATAGATAAGGGATACATCATCCCCGTCCCATTATAGGCAACTGCCCCTGTGTAGGGGATTTGTGGCAATACCGATGCTAGTGAGAAGTCGTAAGCTACGTTACTGGGACGGGGTGCAATGTTGCCATCTGCCATTGGTGGCGGTAAAGTCCCGCCACTGGGTGCGATAGGAGTTGCACTCACTCTTGTGGGGCTGAACTCGCTGGGATTCGGGATAAACCGATTCGGGCGATATGCGGTCTTGGTGTCACCATTAGAACCATTTTGAGTGGCACGCCATCTACTTGTGGTGTTGCCAGTCGTTGCAACTTGCCGCGCGGTTGGAACTACTGGTAATTGGGCGTTTTGACTTCTTCTTAGCCAATTAGGTGCTACTTTACCATTAGAATCAGCTACATTCCTTTGGGGTGCTTTGGCGCAAACGCCGCCTAATACGCTTTGTCCTGAAGGCAAAATGGCTCGGCAACCACTAGAGCGTTCTGTGAGAATTACAGAATTTGGTGCTTGATAAGTACCTGTAGCACCATTGTCATAACTATTAGGATCAATATAGGCGTTATTATAATCCTTGGTTTTCCCCGCAGTTGCACTGACAGTGCTATTCAAGTTATTTGATGGTTG
The DNA here is from genome assembly GCF_015206895.1 of Nostoc sp. LEGE 12450. Taxonomy (GTDB): domain Bacteria; phylum Cyanobacteriota; class Cyanobacteriia; order Cyanobacteriales; family Nostocaceae; genus Nostoc. The sequence goes on from NZ_JADEXU010000062.1 coordinate 1,118, forward strand.
AGCAACTTCTGGGAGTTTTGGTAAAGAGCGGGCAGGAGTATTGGGTTTTTCCTGTCTCACCCGTACAGGAGTAACCTGGGAGGCTTCTACCTTGGGTTTTGACTGTCTGATAATAACAACAGGTTCAGCAGCTTCAATTTTGGGCGTAGACTGCCTAATTGGTTCTTTTGATTGAGCTACCTCTGGCTTGCGTAGTCTCTGTTTGAGTCTGGCTCGCCGTTGGGAAAATTCCGGTTGTGCTTGAATTGCTTCGGGTGCAACAGCCTGCTTTTTTACTAGATTTGGAACTACTGTTGGCTGGGAAGTTTCAACAGTGGGAACGATGTTATCTACTTGTGTTTCTGTTTGGGCAAACACAAAGCCGCCGCTAAGGAGGCTGACGCTACTCAGCCAACAGAGGCTCTGGGCTGGTAGTGTTGAGGCAAAACGTTTTTTTGTTAGACCTTGCTGCCATAAATGCAAACGATGATGGGCAGAATTATTGCGCTGCGTCATTTGTTCTCTCAGTTGTGTGTAATTAGCCTAAAGAGATGATGCTAGTGGTTTGTCTTGCCCAAAGAGCGAAATTTTGAACAAACCTCAAATTTAAACGGAAGATTTATGGTACCCCAAACTGATTGTACCGGGTTGAATATAAATTTCCGGTGTAATTAGTTCCTTTGTATCATCTGTTTCTAAATCAACTCGTAAATTTCCATGAGGTGTCACCCCAACTACAGTACCAAAAAGATTATTGACATACACCCGATCGCCCATATTTGTAAGCAAGTCTAGATAGCGAGACAAGAGTATGCTTACTCCTTCTTGTTGAAGGCACTCCATACCGGATTCTATTCCCAGTAAGACTGTAGAGGTGAGTATTTCCAGACAAGAGATTGGTCTGAAATCTTGGGAAGCTTGCCACGATTCCAGATTAATTCCAGTTTCGGGTACTGGATTTGTCCAGTTAATACCAACACCAATTACTGCTTGGGTGATTTGTCCTTTGTTTACTTTGGTTTCTGTCAAAATGCCGCCTAGTTTGCGACTATTTAAAACTAAATCATTGGGCCATTTTATCCCAACATCTATACCACATTGGCGCAATTGAGACGCAATTCCCCAAGCAGTAGCGAAAGTTAGCTGGTAGCTGTCAGTAGCTTCTATTTTGTGGTCGAAAGAAATCGCCACGGAAACATATAATCCCCCAACTGGAGAAATCCACTCGCGTCCCCATTGTCCTCGCCCAGCAGATTGCTGAGTTGCGATGACTACTGTTCCTGAAATAGCCCCTTGGTGGAGTAAGTTCCAGAGGGTTTGGTTTGTTGAGGAAACGCTTTCAAAAAAGTGGAGAGAAAATGGTAAATATGTATGCTTACGCCCTGCTTTCAAGGCTGATTCCAAGTTTTGCAGATTAAATCCCACAGCAGTTAACCCAAATTCCGTTGTTCAAGTTAGCATTGATTGGCTGATGAGTGATTTTTGTTTAGGTTTGGTTGAAGATGCACACTTGGCACTGGCGCAATTGGGAAGGACTGCCTTATCTAACTTGTAGTATTCTGGAACATTGGCATCACGGCTTCTTTACCCAGCAGTTTTGGCCGCGATCGCCACAAGTTATCACAGAAGTATTGCAACCAGAGGCATCAGTCTATCGCTTAAAGCAGGTTCATGGCAATACTGTTCTCACCCCCCAAGAAGTTGAAAGCTTCTTAAGCTCTGCTGAGGATGATTTAGCATCGGCAGATGGTTTAATGAGCGAACAGCCTCTCCAAGCCGTTTGGGTAGCTAGTGCAGATTGTACACCCGTGTTGATTGGGGATGTGAAAACTGGACGGGTGGCAGCATTACACGCGGGTTGGCGAGGGACTGCCAAGAAAATTGTGCCCCTAGCGATCGCTAGATTACAATCTCAAGGCAGCAAACTTGATGATTTACGCATTGCAATGGGCCCTGCGATCGCAGGTGAGGTTTACCAAGTCTCTATCGAAGTGGCTGCTGAAATTGGGGCTAGCATTATACCAGATGAAGACGAAGAAAAAATTGTAAGTGCATTACATGAGTTAACAAATTCACCTTTGCTAGAAGATCCTAATCCAGGAAAGGTAAGGTTGGATGTGCGGCGAGTGAATACCTTACAAATGGAAAACATGGGAATTAGTGCAGAACAAATTGCGATCGCACCTTATTGTACTTTCCAAACTCCAGAGCATTTCTTTTCTTATCGCCGAGAGAAAGAGAAAAAAGTTCAATGGTCAGGGATTGTTAGTGGTAAAAGGTAAAACTGGTTTTAATCTTGGTGTTCTAAATTGACACCAATTTTAAAGCAATACAGTTCAGATAAGACCAAAACACTTGTAGAGACGGCGATTTATCGCGTCTCAAAACCCAGGATTTTGTACTGTATTGGATTTTAAGGTTCAAATTTTAAAACCTGTTTTTGACGCAGTGAACTAATTGCTAAGACTAAAATACTCAGGGTGATTCCTAGAATTGCATAACTCGGTAGCGCGAAGATAGTTACTTTCAGAAAGTAGGGTAATTTCCCTGCTTTCACGTTCCAGCGATTTGCTAAAGAGCCGATGAGCCAGCCATGAATAACTGCTGTTTGCACTGCTAGAAAGCAAACCCCTGCTAACCAAACAGACATTCTTCTCATAGAAAATTTACAATACCTGATTTGATATAGCAAATCATTGAGCAAAAAAACAACCGCAGGTATTAACATCACAGTACTAGTTTGCTGTGAATAGTTAATGGCAATACTCAAGCAAGAAACTAGTACCATTTCGGCTAAGTATATTTCTTTTGACCAGGCTGTAATAGATTGTTGTAGATACCAATACCAACCCACGAAACCAACAAGTATCAGAACAATAAAGTCTGACAATAACTTGGCAAATAATGGATTATTGGGTAATAATCTTGGGCCCACTACCATCAAATCTAGGCGAGTAATTGAAAGATAGGGACTATTCGATGGATCGTTAAGCCAGAGTGAAAATCCACGAGCCGTATCTGGTAGGTATTGTGTCACAGAATTGCCTGTTAAAGCTAGACCTAAAAATACTAAAGAAGTTCCTGTGATAACAGATACAAAAACTAGAGAGAAACGTCTTTTAAATAGAAAATATAGAATGAATAATGCAGCTAATGTTGGTTTACAAACGGCAATACCCAAGCAAAGTCCGGCTGGAATATCCTGATATTTTCTAGCTAAGATAAACATCCATAAGATGAGAATCGCAACGAAAATGGCAAGATTACCAACTTGAAGATCGCGAACTAAACCATAAATTAAGGCAGCCGAGATTGTGCAAATAGTTCTGAAAGCTGGCGACTTCGATTCTAGGAGGATATTCGCTCCCCATAAGGCCAAGCCGATTGCTAATATATGCATCACAATCCAGATTGTAAATGCAGTATTGATCGGAAAATAACCGAGAAACCAGATAAGAGGAATAATATTAGGTGGATAGACAAATGGTGGAATAAATCCACACGTTTTAGTTAGGCTACAGAAACTTTGGTTAAAAATCTCGACATTAAAAGGACTCAAATGCTGATGAGCCAATTTACTCGCCACATAAAACCATTTAAAATCCCATAAAGGTGGATTTGGCTGATTTAGGGAATAAACTAGCCAACCTGTATAGCAGAGAAATCTTGTGACTACTAATACAACAACTGCTTGAATGATAAAGTTAACAATTGGTTGACGAAAAAATTGCATCAATCGTTGGATAACAGAAGATTTTAAGAATAAAGAATTTTTCCAGGCTACCTTCTCATCATCGTCTAGTCGCCAATTATTTTTCAGAACCAATGCAACTACAATTACTATAATTAGGTTCCAAAAACCAAAGTTTATCATCAGCAATGATCTCAAGAATTATTTCTGTATATCCTAGATAACATAACTGATATATTTTGTCATAAATGATGTTTGAGTATTTTTTATAATCAATTTATAAAAGTTTGAAAATTACCCATCTAGAATCTCCGCTATTTATGGCTGGAGAGTGTCAAATAAAAACTTGGCTCAATACCTCGCGGTGTATTAATGCCCTATCTACTAAAGATTGTATTTGCTCTGCTGATAAAGGATCGCCATTAGCATAATGCTCCATCCAAGTTAGACTAATCAAATTAGGATCATCGGGTAAACTCGCCAAATCCCACCCAGGCATTTCTAAGTCTTCCATAAGACGATTTACCTTGGGGTCATAACTAAGAGCAAAGCAACGACAACCTTCAGCAGCAGCCATAATCAAGCTGTGTAGACGCATCCCAATTGCCATCTCCACGCCGCGAAACACACCTTTCAAAAGTTGTGGATCTTCCAGACATAAAATCTGGCTGACATCTTTAAGGTGGGGTTGAATAGCTTCGGCAATACTTAAATCTTCACTTTTTTGAAATGGCAATAGTAAGATAAAAGCCTGCGTAGCTTTTTGAAAATCCACCAAAGCACGGGTTAAATTTGACAGACGGGTTTCGGTAAGTAGGGGATGCGATCGCAACGTTACCGCAACTCTCGGCGCAGGTAAATCCCAAAGTCCCGGTACTGGTTTAGATTCCAACGCCCAAACCGGGTCAGGAGCTATAATACAAGGAATTTTCCAATCAGATAATAAAGCAGCGCTGGCGCGATCGCGGACACTAACTTTGGTACAATTACCAAAGGTTTGCCGCGCTAACCAACGAGTTTGCGGACGTACCAAGGGGCCAATACCCTGCGCCCAAGCAACAGTTTTCAAACCCATTTTCTGCGCCACTGCCATCAGTCCCCCATAATAAAAGGGGCTGATAGTGCTGGTAACATCTTGAATCAGACTCCCGCCGCCCCAAATCAAGGCATCACTTGAGCGTAAAGCTTGCAGTACAGCTAAGGGAGCCATGCGATCGAAAGTTTCTACATTGTAGCGATCGCGCGTTTCCTCTGGATTTCCCGAAAGTACCACAGGGGTTACGTGAGATGGTAACATTTGCAAGAGCGTTGCTAACAAAGCCTCGTCACCACCATTACCTTTACCGTAATACCCAGACAATAACGCCCGCATCTTGACCATTTTGGATTTTAGATTTTAGATTAACAACTTTTTTTAAAACGTTGATGCCATCCTGCCAACAAAAGATGAATTGTATTGTAGGAAAATAAGACCATAGAAAAACAAAAAAATTAATACTATTGACTCTTAACTCCAGTACAGACACTAAATTCCGCGTCTTTAATTCCTAACTTTCTTATGCACACCCTATCGATTCCCACCTGGATTATTCATATTTCTAGCGTTATAGAGTGGATTGTTGCCATTTGGTTAATCTGGACTTACGGCGAACTCACTAATAACCGCAATTGGTGGGGATTATCCCTTGCTATGTTACCAGCTTTAGTTAGCGCTATGTGTGCTTGTACCTGGCATTATTTTGACAACGCCGAATCTCTGGAATGGCTGGTAACACTTCAAGCTACCATGACCTTAGTTGGTAATTTTACGCTTTGGGCAGCAGCGTTTTTGATTTGGCGTTCTACCAAATCTTCTAACACTGTTGAACCAGAACCTATCAAATTAGAGCAATGATTTCTAAAGAAACCCTGTTTGCACTTTCACTGTTTCCCTATTTGGGTTTCTTGTGGTTTATCAGGCGGAGTCCGCAAATGCCGCGTTTAGCGCTGTATGGATTTTACGGTACTCTCGTTTTTGTGGCTATCACCATCCCAGCCGGAATTTACGCCCAATTGCATTATGGCGAGTCTTTGGCCAATGTAGATTGGTTGCATGGTGGTGCAGAATTATTTTTGACTCTTTCTAACATCTTGCTTGTGCTAGGTTTTGGACAAGCTGTAAGGCAATTACAAATCAAAAATAGAAACCTCAGCGATAGCTAGGGTTTTAATTGCATTAAGTTATGAGGGAGAAGTAAATGGATGTAATTCCAGCGATTGATTTACTAGAAGGTCGATGTGTGCGACTGTATCAGGGAGACTACGATCGCTCGCAAGTGTTTAGCGAAAATCCCGTCGATGTTGCCAAACAATGGGTTGATCAGGGTGCTAATAGACTGCACATAGTTGATTTAGATGGTGCCAAAGCAGGTAAAGTAGTAAACCTGGGGGCAATTGAAGCGATCGCTCACGCGGTGTCAGTGCCCATTGAAATTGGTGGAGGATTGCGCGATCGCACCAGCGTGCAACAATTATTCAATCTAGGCGTACAGTGGGCAATTCTCGGAACCATCGCTGTAGAACAACCGCAGCTAGTGCAAGAACTGTGTGCAGAATTTCCTGAACAGATTATAATTGGCATTGATGCCCGTAATGGTCAAGTTGCAACTCGCGGTTGGTTAGAAACCTCAGAAGTTTTAGCAACCCAACTAGCTGTACAAATGCAAGAATTAGGTGCAGCCGCCATCATTTACACAGATATTCACCGAGATGGTACTCTCATCGGCCCAAATTTAGAAGCTTTGCGAGAACTTGCGGCGGTAATTTCCATCCCGATAATTGCCTCTGGCGGGGTAAGTTCTGTTACCGATTTGTTGAGTTTGTTGGCGTTAGAACCTCAAGGCGTGACTGGCGTAATCGTCGGACGTGCTTTGTATACTGGGGATATTTTACTCAAAGAAGCATTACGAGCGATCGGCCCTGGGCGGATTCAGGATATTCCACCCAATCTAGGTTTTTCTAGTTTTGCTTGATTATCACTCTTCTATGACTCTGTAGAGAGAATAATCCAAGCGATTGGCTACACAAACTCTCGTCCACCTGCGCGGACTAACGCCAAAATAGGGTTTCAAATTTAATCTGACGAGAGTAATAAAAGAGTGTTATGTAAAGTGATGGCTTTTAAACCTCATCTATGTTGAAACCTAGAGTTTTTTAAAAGATATATTGATGTAGGTTGGGTGGAGTGAAACGCAACCCAACATTACCATCTTATTTATGTTGGGTTGCGCGATCGCTGCACCTAACCTACAAAACTACGGTTTTCAGGGTAGACGAGGTTTCGTTAAGATTTTGGCGATTTAGAAAAGCCTTTTTTTTCTCTGTGTTCTATGCGTCTGGAGTGGTTAGGCACTTCCAGTTAAAAAAATTACTTTTAAACCGCAGAGGCGCAGAGAACACAGAGGTAAGAGGTTAAAAAGGGATTTGTTGATCAATATTATCCACCTTGAAAGGGCTAGGAGATCAAACGCACGCAACAATTAGCGATCGCTAGTCATGTATATACTAGCGATCGTGTCTGTAATAGTTATCGTAAATTCAAGGGTTTAAGACCCCAACCATTACACGTAGTATCAGTTGAGTTGGGGTTTAAATCCCCGACTCCAACTGTCTTTAATTTTGAAGTAATAAGTAATGGGTATTACTCATTACTCATTACTCATTACTCATTACTTATTTATTTAACGTCTTATAATCCCAGTACCTACCTTCACCTTCTGAGATCCTTCAACGATTTGGTAAAGTTTGTCTTCAAGTTTTTGCATACATGCCGACCAATCAAATTCAAGTATGGAAGGGCGAGCGTGCCGAGTCATATCTGCCTTCAAATCGGGATTTTCTAGAATCGTAATCACCTTTTGAGCAAAGTCTGTGGGGTTATTGGGTTGGGCAAGAAAGCCGTTCCGACCAGGAAACACCTGTTCTGATGTTGAGGGTGCAAAAACGGCAACTAAAGGGGTTCCAGATGCTAGGGCTTCGTTATTTGTAGTGCAGAAGTTTTCAGTGACAGAGGGGTTGACAAAAACATCCGCTCTCGCAAACCACCCTAAAAGTTCTGTACCGTGGGATTCGCCCCATATAGTAATACCCGATCCAAATTTTTCGGCACGCTGACGAATCTCTTCATCCATCGGGCCACTACCAACAATCACCAGATGAACATCAGGAATTTTGGCAGCTATGACTGGAAAGATATCAAGTAGTTGGTTGACATTCTTTTCCGGGGTGATGCGTCCGACAAACAAAAGAGTTGGTCGGTTATCGTTAGGAATGGGATTGTAACAAATATTGCGCGGATGAAATTTCTCGCAATCGATGCCTTGATAAGGGACATATTCAGCGCGTTGGCATTTCAATTCTTCGTATTTAGTGAGTTGTTCTTTAGAAGAAAAGTAATTGAAGTCATAAGACTCACTAAATTGCTTGACTAAAACGGGAACAATCGGACGAACAAAGTTAAAGAATTTATCTCCAAAATAATATTTGATATACGCAACGATATCAGTATGGAAAAGTGAAATTATTGGTGTGCCTGTTCGTTTTGCGTATTCAACACCAATTGGACGACCATAACCTTGCAAGAAAAATGAGTATAAACCTCTCATTTGCGCGGCTTCTTCAACCAAGATAATATCAGGCTTAAATTTCTCCAGCAACTTGGTATCACTCCAATGCCGATAATTTAACGGTTGAGGAAGAGATTTATAGAATAACAGTGGTTCTGTGGGAAATGCGTAAGCAGAGAAATTGTGGAAAGACTGAATTTCCTCTAAACCTGGCATGGGGCGATCGCCAACATTTTTGGGGTAGCGATCGCTGATTTGTGGATGAACTAAAAAAACCTCATGTCCTTGCTCTAGCAACCAACGAACTCGTTGGTGAACTGCGACGGAAACACCAGTCAAGAAAGGAGCGTACAATCCTGTAAATAGTGCAATGCGAAGTTTTTGCTTAGTCATAATAAAGGGGAATCTTTCACGAAAATGCTGGTTTTCAATTTAGGATTTACGCAGCTTATGTTTCATGAACATTCTCATTTTCTAGCTCAGAAATTCCCACTAATACGATTAGACTAAGGATTTACGCATTTTCAAATAGCCGAAGTTGTCGATTGTGAAATGGATGTTTATAGTGCTTCTCGTTTGTGTGCAGTAGACTCTGACCTTTCTCCAAACCTCTCAGGTTTTGAGTCTTACTCCCTTTCCCTTATAGGGAAGGGGTTGGGGGTTAGGTCTATATTAGACTCAACTGCAACCTCTATATAAACCTAGGTTGAAACTATCAAAACATCCAAAATACTAAGTCCAAATTCCCCTTAATATATTTGTCTAAACCCTTGTCATTTATGCAAATACATTTTGATTATTAACAAGAATAAGCGTGTATTTTGACAAGGGTTATAGCTAATATAGTTCTACTAAATATAAGATAATATAATTTGAAGACTAGGGAATGTTTAGTGTAATAACTTTCATGCCCTAGTTCATATTTAGCGATTTAATTCAAAGAGAAACCTTGCCATCAATAGGCTGATCTAACCATTGATAAGGGCGATATTCCACTAGCCGGACATTCCAAGGCCCTTGAACCCGATAGGAGACACCGCGCCAGGTGACTGTTGAGATCCAAATGGATGATAGCATTGCTAGCCCATAAACCCACTGTGTTAGGGGAATTCCAATCAACATTTTGATGATTGTAGCACCCGATAATTTTGCGATCGCCTGGTCATTAGAGCGAACCACTCGCTGTATCTCTAATTCCAACACGAGCATTATCAAGAGTAATCCGACAGTATAGACACTATAGCAGCCTAACAAGAGAGCCGCAGCTGCCCATTTTGCCTGTAAGAAGGACTCTAGAACTAAGATGATCAGTGCAGTAGGAAACAAAATGCTAGAAACAGCTTCACTAACTAAAGCTAGCCAACGTGGGTGATAGAGTCGAGAATAAAGTATCAGGCGCTTGAGATAGTCGATTAAGTTGGATAAATCAGTCTCTTCACGATTGACAATTAGCAGCGAAGGCACAAACTTTACCTGAAACCCATGTTTTTTGAGGATGTCGTGCATCATAAAATCCTCGCCTAAAGCTTGTCCCCACTTATCTAGCAGTTCTGTTTGGCGAAGTACTTCTGTTTTCACAGCCAAACTTCCACCCCAAGGAATCTGAAAGATAAACATTTGCACAACTGTGGATACATTGCCGATGTACCGCACTAAAGATCCCCAATACCTACCTGTAGGGACGTACCAGCGATTACCTGTTGTCGCACCTATTTTGGCATCACCTAAAGGACTGACTAATTCTCGCAGCCAATTTACATGGACTATGGTATCAGCATCTACTAAGGCAACAACCTTGTAGGAATCATCCAACTCACGGACAGCTTGGACTAAGGAACTACATTTGAGACTACAATTGTTGCGTACTATTCTCAAAGGGCTAATTTGAACGTTGGTCGCTTCTTGCTCTGTGATGCTTTCACTGGCAATTTTCCAAGCGGGGTCTTCGTGACTATCAACGATCAATTTTAAATCATAGTGTGGATAGTTTTGGTTCAGGAGCGATCGCAAACATCTAGGCAAAAACGGATCGGCTCCGCGTAAGCAAAGAATCACTGCTGTTTTGGGTAACTGATCATCTGGTAATAGGTTTTTTTTAGATGAGCGCAGATACCATATAAAAACAAGCGTTAAACACACCTGAATAACCAGCCAACCCGTCAAAGACTTAGACAGAAATATTGCCAAATCTTCCATTAAATTTTTAGTCTCCGGTAGAATATCGGCTTGTTTATATGTAGGTGTGATCTAAACCGTAATTCTGAATAATTGGTAATTAGGGGAGAGGTTACAGGGAATAATCTGTACCCTGTAACCCTCCTCTATGACCTTTATGAATCCAGCGAATACTTCATGATAATGTTGACTGTTGTATTTTTATTTACAACAAAACTGGCATCACGAAACTTTGGTGTACCTGTTTGTATTGACACAGTTGGGTTTTTGGAAATTCCAAAACCTTCTGTGGGAATACCAAAAAAGTCTTTATTGAGTTTGCGATCGCCATTTTGATCGTCAACAACGGCGACAGCATAAGTTCCAGGCTTCAAACCGGAGAAATCTTTTTTAACAGAATTGCCAGTAATCTTAGCGCAGCCACTTTGAGATCCACTAGAATTACTCATCGGAAATCCTTTTTCAGTTGCGTAAACTCTAAAGCAAACTTCACCTTTTTTGTGTTGTATGCCATTTACGACAACACTAAGTGTTGCAGTTGATTCTGCATTCACTGTTTTAGCAAAGCTGAGGCTCACTAAAGTAGCAAGTAAAACATGAGAAAAATGAGATAGTTTCAGCATAATTTTGTAGTGAATAATAGATGATTTTGTGGCTGAAAAAGCTGTAATTACCAGCTTTTGTTTTTAAGGTGGTTTGTGAAATGAGTGACTTGAGGTTTTTTGATTGATGCTGTTTGCCAACGTTTCCAAAGTATTTGCAGCACTCTTAGTAAATCTTTCAGCAAAAGATATTCTGCCCCTCTTAACTGCTGATGTAGGCTTCTATAACAACAAAGCTGCTCATTAAAACTTAGGGTACTACGCCATATAGAGAGTAGATACTCCCAAATTATTCTCCAATGTGGCAATAAAATTTGTCCTTTCTTTTCTGAATCAAACCACACTGCATAAGCATAGAAATCAGGTAACATACTCAATGAGGTTTTTTTAGTGTTGTTAGCAAACAACAAATAATTAGGGAAATACATACTCATTGATTGTTGCGGATGGCTTCTGGCAAAAAACAAGTATTCAGGGATTTCATAAAACCTGCCAAGAATACCAAGTCTTAACAAGAGAATTCCATCTGCATTACCGTAACCACCCATAGACGGTATCATTCTTAAGGCACCGGCACGAATTACACCGTAACATTGATAACATAAATGCTTGGTCAGCAATTCATGAAAACGCTCGTGTGGTTTTAGGGCATCTGCCTTGAGTTTGATATCGTAGTTTTGGAGGAAATTTCCCTGTTCATCAATGAAATATGTTTGGGAATGACACAAGATTATGCTAGGGTCTTGGTCAAGGATCTCAACACACTTCTTGATAAAATCTGGAGTATGTAGATCGTCATAAGCGGCCCATTTAAAGTACTCACCCGAAGACAATTTAAAGACGTGATTGAAGTTACGAGCGCAACCGATATTCTTGTCATTGCGGTAGTAACAGATACGTTGGTCTTTGTCGGCATAAGCTCTACAAATTTCCTCAGTTTTATCTGTAGATGCATTATCTGAAATGATTAGCTCAAAATCTTCAAAAGTTTGAGCCAAGAGTGAATCTATGGCTTCTTTGATAAATTTTTCGCCATTGTATACAGGTAATCCGATGCTCAATCGTGGCTGATTGCTACTCATAACAAGTATTCGGAAAATCTGTGGATTATTTTATGCTCAATTGCAGATAATTGTTAGGCAGATGCAACGTAGGCATTGAGAATTCAGAAGCCAGAAGTCAGAATCCAGAATAATTTGATACTTTAAGCTGAATAAAATCAATCAACCGTGCTATAGCCTATTGATTTTATAATCATCCTGAATTATGACTCCTGAATTCTTAAAATCTGTTGACTATTTAATCAAGCTTTGAATATCTGTTTTTTGCAGCCATTCATGTGTTCGCTGCATTCCTTCTTCTAGGTCAATTGTCGGTTTATAATTCAACAGGCTTTGTGCTTTGACAATAGAACAAGCATAAGGACGAGTCATAAAATCTATAGACTCTGGTAGAATATCAACTTTTTTTCGAAAAAGTTTTTGTCCTTGAACACGTAGCTTTAGAAATAACTTGATTTCATCTTTCGATAATGAAAGGGGTGCTTGTAAACCTTCCATTGCTGCTAAACGCATAAAATACTCTTTCCACGAAGTTTCTTGTCCGTCGGTGATATTAAATATTTCACCGTAGGTTTCTTTTTCTATCGCTAGAAAGATGCCATCAATCAGGTTATCTATATATACGTGATTGATTACTCCTTTAGCATCGTTAGCACAAGCAAATAATTTTTGACGCATCATCAAGATTGGCCTGACTATCCAAGGTATACTTCCTGGGCCATAAACATCTCCAGCTCGAATAACGATGATGCCAAAATCTGGAGGATTATTCAGTTCTAAAACTGCTGTTTCGGCTTCTATTTTCGTTTCACAGTAAGGATTATTTTCGCCAGAAAGTGGCCCAGATTCTGTAACACCATTAGGATAGTTGAAACCGTAAACCATTACACTGGAAAGATGCACAAATGTTTTGACACCAGCCTGTTTAGCTGCTTTAGCCATGTTGACAGTACCACCAACATTGACATCACGGAAATTCTTAATTGCGCCAGCTTCTTCGGCAAGCTGATCTGTATGTAAAACGATATCTACTCCCTGACAAGCCTTTTGAGCAATAGTAGAATCTGTGATACTACCAATAATTATCTCAACACCTAAATTCTGTAATTGTTTGTTTTGTCCTGTAGAACTTTTAAGTCCACGAACCTTCATTCCTTGTGCGATGGCTAACTCGGCTGTACGCAAACCGACAAATTCATCAATCCCGGTAATTAGCAGGGTTTTATCTTTGAGGTTCATAAAATCGGAATTATTGTTAAATGGGTGAACTTGACTTGTTAGATAAAAAACTGAAATTTTATACCAAATTTAAATTCAGCTAAAGACTTTTAATCTAAAATCTAAAATTGGTATAAAGAAGAATTTTTCTGTGGAGAGCCTGAACCAACGCTTAGTTATTAGTCTATATCATGGCAAAAAATTTGATTATTTTGATGCAACGAATAGCTAGAAAATATCTCCCGGATCTGCGGAGCGGAGTTTGTTGATAGCAAGCGCTCCTGATGTTATACACATTAAAACTGTTGAAGTTAAGACAATCACTGCATTATTAGTTGTCATAACTATTGGTAGTTTAGTGGCTTCTGCGGCAAAACTATATAACAAGACAGAAGTAATGAATCCTGGAATATAACCTAAGATTGCCAAAATTAAAGCTTGCTGAAATACGACATTCAATAAATAGCTATTGGCATAACCTATGGCTTTCAAAGTGGCGTAAGCAACGAACTGAGTTGCAATATTGCTGTAAAGAATTTGATAAACAATAACCACACCAACAACCGCAGCCATTGTCAACATTAAGTTAAGAATGAAACCAATGGGTGTTCTAACAGCCCAATAGTTTTTTTCAAAATCAATGAAGCCTTGACGGGTAAAAACTTGGACATCACTAGGCAAATTTGCCTGTAAATTTTTCAGTACTTTTTCGGCATTAGCACCAGGTTTGAGTGAAATCAAACCAATATCTATCATATCCGCCGGACGAGTATTGGGATTTATCCTCAAAAAAGTGGAGTCACTAACAAGTAAATTTCCGTCTACCCCAAACGAAGGACCTAATGTGAATAAACCACCTATTCTCACTCTATAGCCAATCAATGAACTGTAGGGAAATATTTCAATTGTCTGTGCAGTTTCTCCCCCATTAAATTTTTCTGCTATTGGGCCAAACTCTGGGCGAGAACCCCGGTCAAAAAGCACGACATCGGGAATTTTGAGTTTATCTAAATTTTTCTCCACTTCTGGGAGATTCATCACAGGTCTACCTGGATCGAAACCAATAACATATATTGAATATTTTTCACTAGTTGCAGGATTTTTCAGTTTGGCAAATTGCAAATACATGGGGCTAACTGACTCTACGCCATCAAACCCCAGAGATTGGTATAAACGAGTCCGCGAAAAACTTTGATTTGATGTCAAAGATTTATATTGCGAACTCACTAAAAATAAATCTCCTTTGAGATTCTGATGCACAGCAGTTGCGCTGGAATAAAGAGCATCTTGGAAACCAAGTTGCACAAACATTAGCAGCACAATAAAACCAATCCCGGCTACAGCTACTAGTAAACGAACTTTTTGCTGCGCTAGCTGTAGCCATCCTAAAGGAATTTTGAAATTCATGGATTTATTTGTCATTTGTCATTGGTCATTTGTCATTGGTCTTTTGTCATTTGTGAATGACCTATGCCCTATGACTAAATATGAATGGCGACATCCACTTGTAAGTTAGTTAAACGAGCGACCTTTTCACTATCTGCGGGATTATCGATGGAGATTTTCACTTCAACTATTCTGCGGTCTGTATCTGAACCAGGGTTTATGCTGAAGATGTTTTGCTTGTCAACTTGCCAACCAATTTCTTTTACAGTTCCTTTTATTGTTCCAGTAAATGCAGTGCTGTTAATGGTGGCTTTTTGTCCTACACGCACTTTTTGAACATCGGTTTGATACACCTCTGCAATCACATACATTTGAGATGTTTTACCTATCTCAGCAAATCCTCTACTGGTGCTGATGACTTCTCCGGTTTTGGCGTGAATTTTTAAAATTTTGCCATTTATGGGAGCTTTTATATAACTTAAATCCAAGTCGGCTTTTGCTTGTTGAACAGAAGTTGTAGCACTGTTGACTTCGGTTTGGGCAACTTGAACATCTACACTACGCACTTCGCTAATACTGGTGAGTTGTGCTTGTGCTTGCTTTTTCTGTTCTTGGAATGTGTCTTGAGTACGTTTGAGGGTGGCTTGGGCTTCTGATAGCTGCTGTTGTGTAGTCTTGAGTTGCAAAGCTTTGGTGTCTGCTACAGAAGCAGCGATCGCACCTTGTTTATATAATTGCTGATAGCGATTGTTCTCAGCTTGAGCATTATCTACTTCAGCCTGAATGCGATCGATTGTCGCCTGTTGTGTGGCAACATCCCCTTTATATTGTGGCTCTAAACGTGCGATCGCAGCCTTTTGAGCATCGATATCTCCAGTTTTAGCTCCAGATTTCACCTGCGCCAATTTAGCTTTGGCAACTTGCAGTTGGTCTAAAGCCTGTTGCAATGCGGTTCTAGAACGACCATAGTTTTCTAAATAAGCCAGTAATTGCCCTGCTTTAACCGTCTCTCCTTCTTTCACCAACAGTCTATCTACCCTTACCCCATTATTAGAAGCAGGAGCAGTCAAAGAAGTAACTTCGCCTTCTGGCTCCAAACGTCCCAAAGCGGTTACAGCAACTTTTGCAGGTGTGGCAGCCTTTGGCGGATTCGCTGCTGGTGTCACAACTTTAGGTTTAGACCAAAATGGTACCAAACTATAAAAAGCTATTAATCCGGCTGCTAAAGTTAGAGAAGCTGCTAAAATTAGTTGCGATCTACCTACGGGTTTTGTGAATAATCGGCTTTCTTTATTTACTGCCATCTTTTCATTCCAATTCTGCTTTTTGAGGGTATAGCCTGGTTATATTTAGTCCATTAGAATAGACTCATCCACAAATTACTTAGAGGGCTTTTCCTCTAAGGTTTCTACCTTAATCAAGTGAATGTATCTAAAGTGGTTTTATATGAATTGTTGTACGCTTTTGCCGCCCAAAATTACTATTGTGGCGTGAAAATTAATGGTGTGTTACTTCAAAGCTTCCTAAGTTATATCCTAATTTGACATCTAATCCAGTAGCTTAAAATACAATAGCGCTAACCAGAAAACTTAACTCTCGAAAACAACGAAGCGCCAATAAAAGCGAAATCAAAACTTGGATAAACTTGTTATTAACTATGGCGTAGAAATTGATTTTTGTCAACCAATTAACTTTGCCTAAGTCCTGATTCTCTCACTAAAAATTTGTTCACAGTAAGATTAAATGTTGAAAAAATGTATTCATTACTAATCTTTTGTCTGCTAATTAAATACCAACAGATAGTTAGTGATTAAGTAGATTTGATATTACTAACAGATTCTTGTTAACAGGGTTGTGTAGTATAAGACATTATTATTGGTTTTACTCATAGTAATTAAAGGGTGCTTAGAAACCGCACCTATACAAGACTTTATCCACCTTCGTGGGTTTTAAATACCCAATTTTGATTAGGGGTGATCTACCCTGCGCGAACGCCAAGGGTGGAATGTTTGTGTAGCCGTATACTCCTACGGTGAAGCAAGCTACATACAGTGTGGCGTAAGCATCCCATTCGCTCTGGTTTTCTAACCGCCTTTTTAACTAATGCAATCATGATTATGTTTATTAAGCAACATAGTAAAAATTAATATTTGCTTTATAAATAACCACTTTACTTCTTAACTTGACTTATATTGAAAAATAACCAGAAACTTTGACTAAATTATGATGTTTCTCTGAGAAAACATACTTATGGTTCTCCAATTTATCTATGTGTTTTTTGAGTTGTTACTTAGTAGACAACAGATTTGCATTGTTAACTTAATTCACAGAGAACTTCTATCTAACCCGTAGATCACAAAATCTCTAACACATTTATACAGTCACAAAATATACTTAAGTTTCTAATTTTATTCAAATTAACATCAGTAATTGTGGATGTTTCTTTATAAAATAACTTTAAAGAAATGATTTAGTTTCTGTAAAGTATGTTAGTGTTTTTATTAATTCAATGCTTTAAAGTGGTTAGACAAACTAGTTATTTAATTAAGATTTTGAAATTAAAAATAACTAAAGACAACTACTTCTCGATTATCGTCTGCTCGTTTTATTACTTTTTCAACTTGCATAAATTCGGTTTAAAGGTGGTGTCTTTTGTGTAACGAACTTGTCAACTTTCCTAGTTCAAATAGCATAAAATACATTATCCCGAACGTTGAAATTGGCTATGACTTTAGAGATACAGAACGTTGTCATTAACAACAGCTATGTTGCTGTGGTTAGGCTAGATAATCAAAAGCTTTCGGGTGAAAAAACATTTCTGTTCTCTTAGCTACTCCTCAGTTCCCATCACTCCAGTAGGATACCATTACTCAAAATCTCTACCATTACAAATGGATTAAATTCACTGGTCAAGCAGCTATTACACTCCAAGACTATTTTACCAGTTTTAACAACGTTATTGACCTATTGCCACAATTTCAAGAGTCTAGCGTTGGATAACATTTTTTCGCGATGTCTACGACGGGCAACACCTACGCAGTATGCCAAAGTCGCCTGGAAACATAAGGCTTTACCCCGGCAGTATGTATCGTGTGGTGTTGATTTGGAAACAAGCATTTAGCAAAGATAAGATAGCTAACTGCTTACAAAACAAGAGTTTTTCATTAATTAGTAGGCAACAGAAATTACTGTAACTACACAATCCACAGTACTAACTATGCCCTATGTCTGCTTATTCGATTGATACTGCCTTAGCGGAGTTAGAGAGCCTTATCAATAATTGTGAAAAGGCTGTGATGAGGTCTATAGAGGAAAAAAACATGAAGTCAGATAAATCAGATAAATCAGTGTCCATTAACAGAATTAACAGACAATTACAACACAATCCTATCGCTATTGTTGGGATGGCTTCTCTATTGCCTCAAGCTAGAAACTTGCGGGAATACTGGCAAAATATAGTAAATAAAATTGACTGTATTACTGATGTTCCTTCCACTCACTGGAGCGTCGAAGATTATTACGATCCAAATCCTAGAACTACTGAAGATAAAACCTACTGTAAAAGAGGCGGATTTCTTCCAGAGGTAGATTTTAACCCGATGGAATTCGGTATACCACCCAGCATTTTAGAAGTCACAGATGTATCGCAACTATTAAGTTTAGTGGTTGCGAAAGAGGCAATGGAAGATGCAGGTTATGGCGAAAAACGTGATTTTAACCGCGAAATGGTTGGGGTAATCTTAGGCGTGGCGATGGCCAAGCAGTTAGGAATGCCGCTTTCGGCGAGATTGGAATATCCAATTTGGGAAAAAGCACTCAAAAGCAGTGGTTTATCTGACGAAGATACCAAAAAAATCGTTGATAAAATCAAAAGCGCTTATGTGAAATGGGATGAGAACGCTTTCCCTGGAATGTTAGCTAACGTAGTCGCCGGACGAATTGCCAACCGCCTAAATTTTGGCGGGATGAATTGTGTAGTTGATGCGGCTTGCGCTAGTTCCTTCGGTGCTTTAAAGATGGCAATTAGTGAGCTAGTTGAGCATCGTTCTGACATGATGCTGACTGGTGGCGTTGATACCGATAACACCATCATGGCTTACATCTCGTTCAGCAAAACACCGGCTGTTTCTCCTAGTGAAAATGTCAAACCTTTCGATGCTAAATCTGATGGGATGATGCTGGGTGAAGGTATCGGGATGATTGTCCTGAAACGGTTAGAAGATGCTGAACGAGACAACGATAAAATCTATGCCGTAATTAAAGGTATTGGTACTTCTAGCGATGGGCGTTATAAGAGCATTTATGCTCCGCGCAAAGAAGGTCAAGTTAAAGCCTTAGAACGTGCTTATGAAGATGCCGGTTTCTCTCCCGCTACTGTTGGTTTGATGGAAGCACATGGCACTGGCACAATGGCTGGAGATCCGACGGAATTCGGTTCTTTAAAAGACTTCTTTGATGTACATGATGACAAAAAGCAGCACATCGCTTTGGGTAGTGTGAAATCGCAAATCGGGCACACAAAAGCGGCTGCGGGTGCGGCGAGTTTGATTAAAACTGCTTTAGCTTTACATCACAAAGTATTACCACCCACAATTAACATCACCGAGCCGAACCCCAAACTCAACATTAAAAATTCATCCTTTTATTTGAATACCCAAACTAGACCTTGGATTCGTCCAGAAGGGGAAGCACCAAGACGCGCAGGTGTCAGTTCCTTTGGATTTGGTGGAACCAACTATCATGTCGTTTTGGAAGAATATGAAGCCGACCAAAACGCCGCTTACCGTTTACACAGTGGTGCTAGTGAAGTGCTGTTGTTTGCTCCCACAGTAGAGCAATTGTTGAGCAAGTCGGAAGAGATTTTAGGTAAGTTGCGATCGCCTGAAGGAAATGCACATTACGCACAATTAGTCAATGAGTGCAAATCACAACAGATTCCTCTCTCTGCTCCCAGATTTGGGTTTGTAGCTGAGAACCTCGAAGAAGCTTGCAAGTTCCTGCAAACTAGCATTGACTGGCTGAAACTCAAAGGTTCAGCAGCATCTTGGGAACATCCCCAAGGGATTTATTACCGTTCCTCTGGTATGGAGTTGGGCGGAAAAGTTGTCTCTCTATTTTCTGGTCAAGGTTCGCAATACTTGGAGATGGGACGCGAACTGGTGATGAATTTTCCTTTGATGCGCCGTCTACATGGTTATATGGATAGCCTGTTGCTCAAAGATAATTTGCAGCCGTTGTCAGAAATCGTTTTTCCTCATCCTGTGTTTGGAGAGGCAGAAAAAAATGTCCAAATTGCTGCCTTGCAACGTACAGAATATGCTCAACCAGCCATCGGGGTGTTGAGTGCAGGGATGTACAGCATACTGCAACAAGCTGGATTTAAGTCAGATTTTGTTGCCGGTCACAGCTTTGGTGAACTAACAGCGCTATGGGCTGCGGGGGTTTTGAGTACAGAAGATTACTTGTTCTTAGTGAAAGCTAGGGGTCAAGCAATGGCTGCACCAGAAGACCCAGATCATGATGCGGGAAGTATGTTGGCTGTCAAAGAAGATATCAGCAAAGTGGAAGCAGTGCTGAGGCATTTTCCGCAAGTTGCGATCGCTAATCAAAATTCCCCGACGCAATTTGTCTTGGCTGGGCCTACCGCAGAAATAGCGAAAGTCAGAGAGATTTTACACGAGAAAGGATATACAGCTGTATTGTTACCTGTTTCAGCAGCGTTCCATACACCGCTAATCGCCTTTGCTCAGAAATCCTTTGCGATCGCCACTAAGTCTGTCAAATTCCAAAGTCCCAAAATCCCTGTTTACAGCAACGTCACCAGTAAGCAGTATCCCAAAGAAGCCCAAGGTATTCAAAAAATCCTCGAAAGCCACCTTTCCAACTCGGTGCTGTTTAAACAGGAAATTGAAAATATCTATGCGGCGGGTGGTACTTGCTTTGTGGAATTTGGGCCGAGGAGAATTTTGACCAACTTGGTGAAAGATATCCTTGGCGATCGCCCTCACATCACCGTATCTTTGAACCCTAGCGTTCAAAAGAATAGCGATCGCTCTTTGCGAGAAGCAGTTGTGCAGTTGCGGGTAATTGGTTTGGCTTTGAATAACCTCGATCCTTACCACCTTCCCCAAACTATCCCCCCAATTGAGACGAAGAAGACATTAAATGTCCGTTTAAACGGCATAAACTACAGATCCGAAAAAACGAAAAATGCCTTCGCTCTAGCTTTGCAAGATGGGCACAAGGTGACATTACCCGCGCCTGAATATTCTGAAGCGGCTCCTTTATTTAGCAGCCCAGGTTTAACTCCACCTGTAGCAGTGATAGAAACTAACGGACATAAAAAACTTACCCCAGCAATGAACGGTGTGACTGCTAGTATCATCACCCAGCCAGAGCAACAGATGAATCCTGTTACCCTGTCACAACCAGTCCAGGAATCTAAGATGCAACCAACACCAGAAAAACTTACAAATTACGAACAACTTTTAGCAAGTTTAGAATATCTCCTGACACAGTTCCAGGAAAATCAAGCAGAGAATTTACAAGTTCACGGTACTTATCTCAACCATCAAATGGAATACGCTAAAGCGTTTTTCCAACTGATGCAGCAGCAGAATTCCTTGTTGAGTGAAAGTAAATCAACAGCCGAAACTGCCAAAATGAAGCTAGTTGTCATGGAAAGCTTAGAGCGTAGCATGATGCAGTTTCATTCCCAACAAGGTGAAACTCTACGCATCCATGAGCAATATCTTCAAGAGCAGTTGGAATATACTAAGAGCTTTTTCCAACTCATCCAGCAAGAGTATTCTCAAATAATCTCAGGTGAGGGAGCAACTCAACTAACAGAGAAACTCAGCAATTTCACTCCATTCACCACAGAAACAACGGTTACTGATGCACCAGTACCCGTCACTACCAAGCTAGTAGAAAGCCAGCCTTTGCCTGTAACTGAGCCTGTAGCTAAAAATGGCTTAAATGTTACCCAAGCACCTCTCCCGGCTGCTGTGGAGTCTGTAGTTGAAACTCCTGTATCTCCAGCGATCGCGTCTCTACTGCCCACACCGCACTTCGCAACTGTCGAGACAGTAGAGCCACCTGCCCCAGTTGTAGAACCCCAACCTGAAGTTGTAGTCAAAATTAGCTCACCTCCAGTCAACGACGTTGTTGCCTTCACCCCAGAACCAGCACCCACAACTGCTGCACCTGTATCTGGCGCAACCATCGATATTGTTGACTTGGATAAAAACCTCTTAGCCATCACTAGCGACAAGACTGGCTACCCAGTCGAAATGCTGGAAATGGACATGGATATGGAGGCTGATTTAGGGATTGACTCTATCAAACGGGTAGAAATTTTAGGGGCGCTACAAGAGATGTACCCCAACTTACCCAAGCCCAATTTAGAAGAACTGTCAGAAAAACGCACCATCGGTCAAGTTGTAGAGTATCTGCAATCTCACGCTTCCAGAAGTGTTTCTGTAGAAATTGCAGTTCACGAAATACAACAAGCAGCCGAGGTTCCAGTAGAGACTGCACCAGTAGTTGAGGTAGTCATTGCACCGGAACCAAGTGTAGTTGTCGCATTCACCCCAGAACCAGAAGTTGCTCCCGCTACAAGTGATGAATTTGCAAACTTAGGTGAAACCCTGTTAGCCATCACCAGCGATAAGACCGGCTATCCAGTCGAGATGCTGGAACTGGAAATGGACATGGAAGCCGACTTGGGGATTGACTCGATTAAACGGGTAGAAATCTTAGGGGCGATGCAAGAAATGTACCCCAACTTACCCAAGCCAAATATCGAAGAACTCGGCGATCTCCGCACCATCGGTCAAATAGTTGATTACCTACAGCAGTTGGCTGGAGGTGAAAAAAAAAAGTCTGAACCTGAGTTTGTCCAACAGCAGCCACCGGAATTAGAGCATAATATCCAGCGCCATCTCGTCAAACTCAGAAGTCTACCACAGCCCGATTATTTGGATTTCACGTTACCAGAGGGACACATCGGTTTAATCACCGATGATGGTTCCCTCACCACCTATAAATTAACTGAATCCTTAATCGAGAAAGGCTGGAAGGTAGTAGTTATCAGCTTCCCCCAATCGCTCATTGCTCAACAAGCGCCTTTACCTACAGGAGTAACCCGCGTCACCTTAGCAAACTTGAGTGAAGAACACCTTCAACAACAATTGCAAGCGATCGCATCTCACTGCGGAACGATTGGGGCTTTCATCCATCTCCATCCAATGTTTGTAGGAAATCAGACTGGAAGTATTTCTTATAACGAATCAGAAAAGGCGATCGTCAAGCACGTATTTTTGATGGCGAAACACCTGAAACCCTCTCTAAACGAAGCTGCAAAGCATGGACGTAGTTGTTTCTGCACAGTAGCTCATCTGGATGGAGCCTTCGGGTTAGAGTACAAAGTCAACTTCGGTGCGATCGGTGCTGGTTTATTTGGATTAACCAAAACTCTGAGATGGGAATGGCCAAAGGTATTTACTCGTGCGATCGACTTAAGCCCCAGACTTGACGCTAAACAGTCAGTACAAAACATCATCGCCGAACTTCATGATCCCAACCTTTATATAAGTGAAGTTGGGTATGGTTCACAAGGACGAGTCACTATTATCGCCGATTAATTAGTTCTTTGATATAGCAGTCTTATTTGAGTTGTGAAAATTCCTGTTTTTAACGAACCGCGAAGGCGCGAAGGGCGCGAAGAAAAGAAATAAACAGAGAATCTCACAAATCTTTTAGGGCTGCTACTAGTTTTTTACTACAAGAAAACTACTTATTTCTCTTCCTTCGCGTTCTTCTCTTCGAGACACTTCGTGAACGCGTCTTCGCGGTTCGTATATCAAAAAACCCAATTTATGCAGGTATTCACGAGGATTTATGACACAAACAGCCCAGCTTAGTCCATCATCTGTCTTTGTCGTGAGCGGCGGTGCAAAAGGGATTACGGCTGAGTGTACTATCAGATTAGCTCAACAGCAACCCTGCAAATTCATCCTCCTTGGTCGCTCCGAACTATTAGAAACCGAGCCAGATTTTGCTCAAAATTCCGATGAATCCGCATTGAAAAAATGCATCATGGAAAATCTTCTTTCTCAAGGAGAGAAGCCCACACCCATGAATGTGCAAAAAATATATAACAAAATTACCTCCAGCCGCGAGATTAAAAAGACTCTAGCAGCAATTGAAAAAACCGGAGCTAAAGCAGAATATATCAGCGTCGATGTTACAGATACGCCAGCTTTACAAGAAAAACTTGCCACTGCTGTGCAACATCTCGGCCCAATTACGGGAATCATCCACGGCGCGGGAAACTTAGCTGATAAGTTAATAGAAAAGAAAACAGAAGAGGATTTTGAAAAAGTTTACACCGCCAAAGTTCAAGGTTTAGAAAACCTGCTAACTTGCGTCAATCCTAATCAACTTCAGCATTTAGTTTTGTTTTCTTCAGTAACAGGTTTTTACGGAAATCCTGGACAATCTGATTATGCGATCGCAAATGAAATTCTGAACAAATCAGCCCATATATTTAAGCAAAGCTATCCTTCATGTCACGTAGTCGCTATCAACTGGGGCGCTTGGGACAGTGGCATGGTGACAGCAGAATTAAAGAAGATTTTTCAAGAGCGAAAAATCGAAATAATTCCGATTGCAGTCGGGGCACAAATGCTCGTTAAGGAAATGGATCATACCAATCACGCAACCGCGCAAGTTGTTATTGGTAGTCCACTAGTTCCAATGGCTACAGAACTAGATTCAGAACTACGAACTTATCGTATTCGTCGCCAAATGACATTGGAGGCTAATCCATTTTTGCACGATCATACGATTGCTGGTTCTCCAGTTTTGCCAGCAACTTGTGCAATGACCTGGATTATCAATGCTTCTGAACAATTATATCCAGGCTACAGATTGTTTAATTACCAAGATTTTAAAGTTTTAAAGGGGATTACTTTCAATGAAACATTAGCGAAGGAACATATTTTAGAAATAGAAGAAATTTCTAAAGTCAATCTTGAAAGAATCGAACTTAAAGCCAAAATTTCGAGTAAAAACCCACAAGGTAGAATCCAGTTTCATTTTAGCGCTCAACTCAATCTCCAGCGAGAAATCCCAGATGTCCCCATTTATGAATCTCTCAATCTCGAAGAAGATAATATCATCACCGCTACAGGAAAAGATTTTTACCAAAATGGTGGGGCTACATTATTTCACGGCCCCGGTTTTCAAGAAATCAAAAGAGTTTTAAACATCAGCCCTGAAAAAATCACTACAGAATGTCTGTGGCCAGAACTTAGCGCACAGCAACAAGGACAATTCCCAGTCCAATGGGTAAATCCTTACACCACTGACTTGAGTATGCACGCCTTATGGGTTTGGACACAACACTTTCATGAAGAAGGTTGTTTACCTGGGAAAGTAGAAAAATTTGAACAATTTGCGATGATACCACATAACGAAACATTTTACGTTTCTTGTGAAGTACTATCTAAGACACCAAGTAGTGCGATCGCAAACTTTATCATACACGACCGCCAAGGTAAAATATATTCACGAATGCTCGGCGCTCATGCCATTATTTGGTCAATGAAAATGCTCAGAAGCTAATAATCCTCCTTTACCACTCAACACCTATAGCAGTCCTAAAATCTCTGTAAAATTCTTTCTTTTCTTCGCGCCCTTCGCGCCTTCGCGGTTCGTTAAAAAAAAAGTATTTTTCACAACTCAATAGGATTGCTATAACTTGCCACTTCAAAGTTTGGGGAACAGCGTAAATCCTGCCTTTTAATTATCTCTTGCTAAATACCCAAACTCGGAGCATATAAATCGTGGAAAAAATAGCCATCATCGCATTATCATGCCTATTCCCCGATGCAAAGAATCCTGAAGAATACTGGCAAAACATCGTTAATCAAAAAGATTCGACATCCTCTGCAACCGTCGAAGAAATCGGAGTAGATCCGACAATATTTCACAATCCAGTTAAAGGTACACCAGACAAAACCTATTCTCTCAAAGGCGGATACATCCGCGACTTCCAGTTTAATCCATCTGAATACAATCTACCATCAGAATTTGTTGCTGGTTTAGATAACACCTTCAAATGGTCATTGTATGCAGCTAAACAAGCAATTGTACAGAGTGGTTATTGGGGTAATCAAACTGTTCTAGCAAAATGTGGCGTAATTTTAGGTAATTTGTCATTCCCGACAAAATTATCTAACAAATTATTCTCTCCAATATACCAGCAAGCTATTAACCCTGCTGTCAGAGAACTTTTGCAGGATGAAGACTTTAATTTAGCTGCTTTACCAAGTGCAACTAAAGCATCTTTATACAATGCGATGATATCTGGTTTACCAGCATCTATCGTTGCTCAAGCTTTATCTCTATCCCAGATTAATTTATGTCTGGATGCTGCTTGCTCGTCATCATTTTATGCGATTAAATTAGCATCTCATTACTTATGGTCACACAAAGCTGATGTCATGTTAGCTGGAGCCATCAGTTGTGCAGATTCCTTATTCGTGCGGATGTTATTTTCCGGTGTTCAAGGGTATGCAGAAAACGGTATCAGCCGCCCCTTAGATAAATCCTCTAGAGGGTTAATCCCCGCCGATGGTGTTGGGATGGTGATGCTGAAAAGATATTCTGATGCCGTTAGAGATGGCGATAATATTCTCGCCACTATCTGCGGTAATGGACTCTCGAATGATGGCAAAGGTAAGCACTTACTGAGTCCGAATCCTAAAGGACAAGTTTTAGCTTTTGAACGAGCGTACAATGAGGCGAAATTTAGTCCAAAAAGCATCGATTATCTAGAGTGTCACGCCACTGGCACATTGCTAGGAGATACAACCGAATTTAACTCCATCGAAACATTCTTTGGTCAAAATCAAGCTGCGCCTCTGGTAGGTTCTGCTAAGGCGAATACTGGTCACTTGCTAACTGCTGCTGGCATGGTTGGCTTAACTAAAGTGATTTTGAGTATGTCTCATGGTGTAATTCCAGCAACCATGAATGTTTCGGAACCTTTAATGTCAGAAAATGGTACAATTTCAGCCGATAAAATTGTTAGAACAGCTACAGTATGGCCGAATAATAACGCATCAATTAAACGGGCAGCTATTAGCGCTTTTGGTTTTGGCGGTACTAATTCTCATCTGATTTTAGAGCAAGGAAATACAGCAGAATCAGTTGAATCAACTCCACCTGTTCCATCTACCAAAGTCGCCATTGTCGGCATGGATGCCTTTTTTGGTAACTGCAATGGTTTGGATGCTTTTGAACGCAGTATTTATGATGGAACACAGCATTTTACTTCTCTACCGCCTCAAAGATGGCATGGTATAGAAAATCAAGAAAGTGTTCTGAAAGAGTACGGTTTAACAGACGGGAAAGCACCAGTAGGGGCATATATCAAGGATTTTGAAATCGATACTTTATCGTGCAAAATTCCACCGAATGAAATCGAGAAGTTAAACCCACAACAATTGTTGCTTCTGAAAGTTAGCGATCGCGCCGTCAAAGATGCGAAACTACAGGAGGGTGGCAATGTGGCTGTGATTGTTGCCGCCGAGACAGAATTCTCTGTGCATCAGCTACAGCAAAGATGGAATTTATCTTGGCAAGTTAAGGATGGCTTACTCAACCAAGGAATTTCTCTACCAGCTGAACAGCTTTCCCAACTGGAAACTATTGTCAAAGATAGTATTCACCAACCAGTAGAAATCGGCGAATATGTGAGTCACATCGCCAACATCATGGCGAGTCGGATTTCTGCTTTGTGGAATTTCACTGGCCCTGCATTCACCGTCAGCGCTGGCGAAAATTCTGCCCTCAAAGCGTTGGAAGTTGCTCAAATGCTACTCGCTACTGGAGAAGTTGATGCAGTGGTTGTGGGTGCGGTAGATTTAGCAGGTGGTGTGGAAAATGTCTTATTCCGCAGCCAATTTGCACCAATTAATACGGGTGTGAATACGTTGGGTTATGACCAACAAGCTAATGGCTGGACGGTTGGCGAAGGTGCTGGTGCAGTTGTCCTCAAGCGCTACGAAGCTGCTAAGGAAGATAATGAACGCATCTATGCAGTAATTGATGCCATGAGTTTCGCACAAGGTAATTCTACTTTGAGTGACGCTTTGGTAAAACCTGATGCTTCAGCTATCAGCAATGTCTGCAAACAAGCTTTCGAGATGGCGGAGATTCAACCCACAGAGGTTAACTATGTAGAAGTCTTCGGTAGTGGCGTTCCCCAGGAGGATGAAGCCGAAATCACAGGTTTACTCCAAGCTTATCCCAAAGTGGGCAATGGTTTGCATTGTGCGTTAGGTAGCGTTAAATCCAATATCGGCCACACCTATACAGCATCGGGAATTGCTAGCTTAATTAAAACCGCTCTCTGTCTTTATTACAGGTATATTCCCGCCACACCAAAATGGTCTGGTGTCAAAACACCGCAAGTATGGGAAGGTAGTCCTTTCTATGTGGCGATGGAATCAAGACCTTGGTTTGTCGATAAAGGCGGCACACGCAGAATAGCAGCAATTAATAGCATGGGTATAGATGGCAGTTACGCCCATTTAATCTTGTCGGAGGAACCCAGCCAAGAGGAGCGCGACAACAGATATTTGCAACAAATGCCTTTTCATCTGTTTCCTATAGCAGTTAGCGATCGCTCCACTATACCCGATATCCTAAACCATCTCCAAAAATCCATCGAAGCTAGTTCTTCTTTATCAGCTACCGCCAGCGAGACATTTGCTACTTTTCAACAGCATTCTGATGCAAAATACGTCTTATCAATCGCAGGACGTAACACAAAAGATTTACTCAAAGAAATTGAATCTGCCCGTAAAGGTGTAAATAATGCCTTTGAAAACGGCACAGATTGGCAAACACCACTAGGTAGTTATTTCACAGCGAAACCATTGGGTAAAACTGGAGCAGTTGCTTACGTTTACCCCGCAGCAGTCAATTCTTATATTGGCATTGGTCGGACTGTTTTTCGCTTATTTCCGAAAGTTTTCGAGGACTTAAAAAGTAACAATCTTTACAACCGGGCTGCCGATGTTGAAAAGCTAGTTTATCCCAGAAGCTTACCTAAATTGACAACTAGGCAACTAGAAACTCTCGAAAAGCAATTGTTAGATGATTCGCTAGCAATGTTTGAAAGTGAAATCGCCTTTGCTAGATATATGACGGCAATTTTCCGAGATGATTTTAAAGTCAAGCCGCAATCTGTATTTGGGTATAGCTTGGGTGAAACTAGTATGATGGTTGCCCAAGGTGTTTGGAGTGATTTTGAGGGTGGAAGTAACACCTTAAATTCATCACCTTTATTTGGCGATAAGTTATCTGGGCCGAAAAATGCTGTGCGTGAATATTGGGGATTAACAGATTCACCAAACAACAATTTTTGGAATACCTATGTTCTCATGGCTACTCCATCGCAAGTGAGAGAATGCCTGAAACATGAGAATCACGTCTACTTAACTCAAATCAACACACCAGAAGAAGTATTAATTGCTGGTGAAGATGCCGCCTGTAAGCGAGTGATAGCAACTTTAGGTTGCAATTCTTTCCCCGCTCCCTTCGACCATGTGATACATTGTGAAGCGATGCGATCGCAGTTCGAGGAAATCAAGAAGGTAAACACCTTACCATCACAAAATCTTCCTGGGATTGTGTTTTATTCTGCCGCCGATTATCAACCGATTGTACTTGAAAGTGATGCGATCGCGCATAATATCGCCAAAGGATTGTGCCAAGAACTTGATTTTCCCCAATTAGTTAATCGTGTCTACGATGATGGTGTGAAAATATTCCTAGAAGCAGGTGCAGGTAGTGTCTGTTCACGATGGATTGATAAAATTCTCGGCAGCAAAGAACATATCACAGTTTCTCTAAATCGTAGAGGAATGGATGACCATGCTTCGATGGTCAAAGCATTAGCAAAACTACTCAGTCATCAGGTGAACGTAGATTTATCACCGTTGTACAACAAAGCCCAAGAAACCGCTAATTCAAACAAAGCAACATTGAGAACAGTTACCTTGGGTGGGAAAGCGATCGCTGCTACAATTTTGAGCGAAGAAAATCGCAAACTTGTTAAGGATTTTGCTGGGGATCTTAGGAGCGAACGCTTCAAAATACAGCATCTAGATATACCTAATCTCCAACAATCTGAAATCACAGATTCTCTTAACACTTCTAACCAAATAACCCAAGAAGAAACTTACTCCTCTAACATCTTGCCTCAGCCAGAAGAAGTAAAACCGAAAAATATCATTGATAACGTTTTTCAACCGAGAGAACAATTACAATCTTCTGAGTCAAGCGCAATTAAACAGCCAATTCCTGTTTCTTTCCCACCCGTCAGAACTAAAAAAATTAGTAGCATCATCAGCATGTTCGATTTAAATAAGACCCAGTATCAAAAGCTCAATGCTAATAATTCAAAGATAACTAAAGCACACACAGCCTTCTTACAAGCTAGACAAGATTACAGTCAGCAAATGAGCGAAATCATTCAATTACAACTAGCTTGCGCCCAAAACTTGCTTAACGACGAATCTTAATATCTCATACCAATTCTCTTTCAACTTGCACCGCTTAATTCTTAACTTATCTCTTCCTTCGCGCCCTTTGCGTCCTTCTCTAACGAGACGCTGCGCGAACGCGGTTCGTTTAAAAATTATTACGTGCATCTCCCAGAGAATTGGTATTACTCTCTTCCTCTGTGCCCTCTGTTAACAGAGTCAACACCCTTCAACTTTATCATCCATTGTTTGTAATCCGAGGGATAACTACCGTGACAACCGTAGATACGGTACTAAGTAAACACGATAATGGTCTTAACTTCTCCACTTGGTCTCATAACAAAAACCAAGTTTGGAAAGGTTCTTTAGAAACTGTATCTTTTGAGAAACAAACCATCAAAGATAAATTGATGGTGTTAAATAAACCCTGCTACATCGTGAAAGTTGCCGGAAAAATCGGTGTCACTAATGAGGGTTATTTATCCCCTGGTGATAATGGCACAACAGCACAAGTAGAACTACTAACATTTGCAGCCCCAATCCGTATTCAACAGTTTGGAGATCCGAATTTCCTCTCCTCTCATGGAGTGAAATATGCCTACGTTACCGGCGCAATGGCTGGCGGAATTGCCTCCGAAGAAATGGTCATTGCACTCGGAAAAGAGCAAATTTTGAGTTCCTTTGGTGCAGGTGGTTTAACTCCAGAACGTTTGGAAGCAGCCATAAATCGCATTCAACAAGCTTTACCTCAAGGGCCCTACGCATTTAATCTAATCCACAGCCCCAACGAACCTGCGATTGAACGCCGCGCAGTGGATTTATATCTCAAATATCAAGTGAGAACAGTAGAAGCATCTGCATTTCTCGACTTGACCCCCAACATTGTTTATTACCGTGTTGCTGGATTGGGGTTGAATAGCGCCAATCAAATTGAAATCAAAAATAAAATCATTGCCAAAATTTCTCGCCGAGAAGTTGCGACTAAATTTCTGCAACCAGCACCAGCCAGAATAATCAAAGAACTTCTTGAACAAGGTCTAATTACCGAGTTACAAGCAACTCTCGCAGCCAAAGTTCCGATGGCTGATGATATTACCGTCGAGGCAGATTCTGGAGGTCATACAGATAACCGTCCCCTGGTTTGTGTGTTACCTTCTATTATTGCCTTGCGGGATGAAATTCAAGCACAATATCATTACCAAACACCCATTAGAATTGGCGTAGCAGGAGGAATTGGAACACCACAATCAGCATTAGCAGCCTTTATGATGGGTGCTGCTTATATAATGACTGGCTCAATCAATCAGTCATGTGTTGAATCTGGGGCTTGTGAACATACCAAAAAGCTATTAGCCCAAGCAGAAATGGCTGATATGATAATGGCCCCAGCAGCCGATATGTTTGAAATGGGAGTCAAATTGCAAGTTCTCAAACGGGGTACAATGTTCCCCATGCGAGCGCAGAAATTATTTGAACTCTATCGCGCTTATGATTCCATTGAAAGCATCCCCCTTGCAGAAAGAGAGAAATTAGAAAAACAAGTTTTTCGCAAAACTATTGCTGAAGTATGGGAAGGAACTGCGGCTTATTTATCCCAAAAAAATCCTGAGAAACTTGGGAAAGCAGTCAATAATCCTAAACTAAAAATGGCGTTGATTTTCCGTTGGTATCTCGGATTATCTTCTCGCTGGTCTAGTTCTGGTGAAAAAGGTAGAGAAGTCGATTATCAAATTTGGTGTGGCCCGGCAATGGGCGGTTTCAATGACTGGGTACGCGGTTCCTACCTGTCGGAACCAAATAATCGTGGTGTAGTTGATGTTGCTAATCAAATTATGACTGGTGCAGCCTTTTTGTACCGTGTCCAAAATTTGAAAATTCAAGGGCTGCAAGCTTCCGATTATTACAGTCAATATCACCCTATTCGTTCTACATCATTGTTGGAGATTTAAAAATGACTATAAAACAGTCTTTCACAGCAGACGATATTCAAATATTTTTGGTATCTAACTTAGCTAAGTTGCTAGGAGTTTCAACTGATGAAATAGATATCAAAGAACATTTAGAAAACTATGGGTTGGATTCAGCCCAAGCAATGATTCTAGTAAGTAACTTAGAAAAATTGCTCGGATTTCAGCCATCTCCGTTGCTTCTGTGGCATTACCCAAATATTGAAGCTCTTTCACAGCGTTTAGCTGAAGAAGTGCAAGAAGGTTCATCAGTTCAAGATACAAAGGTAGTAGCCTCTAATGCCAACGCTGCACCCTCTGTTCTAGATTTAGGTGCTGAGGCTGTTCTTGACCCTACAATACATCCTGGTGCTGCATCTAATGTACTTGTGGGTGAACCCAAGAACATCTTTTTAACTGGAGGAACGGGCTTTTTAGGAGCCTTTATCATCCGGGAATTGCTACAAGAAACTAATGCGGATATCTATTGCTTAGTGCGTGCTGCTAATGCTGAAGAAGGCAAAAGCAAACTCCAAAAGAATCTGGAACAGTATGCAATTTGGCAAGAAGAATTTACCTCCAGAATTATTCCGATTGTCGGCGATTTATCTCAGCCATTGTTAGGTATTGGTTCGGAACAGTTTCAAATTTTAGCTGCCAATATTGATACTATTTATCATAGTGCTGCTTTATTGAATTATGTTTTTCCATACTCAGCACTGAAAGCAGCCAATGTTTTAGGCACTCAAGAAGTTTTGAGATTAGCTTGTCAAGTTAAAGTCAAGCCTGTACATTACGTTTCTAGTGTGGCTGTTTTTGAATCCACAGCTTATGCTGGCAAGGTTGTTAAAGAACAGGATGAATTCAATCATTGGGAAGGTATTTATCTAGGCTATTCACAAACTAAATGGGTAGCTGAAAAGTTAGTCAAAATTGCTCGTGACCGTGGACTTCCTGTAACTATTCACAGACCACCCCTGATTTCAGGTGATAGCAAAACAGGTATTTGTAACACACATGACTTTATCAATTTGATGACCAAGGGCTGTCTACAAATGGGATATTTCCCTGATGTAGATTATATGTTGGATATGTCACCTGTGGACTATGTAAGTAAAGCGATCGTTTATCTATCACGCCAAAAAGAATCTATAGGTAAAGCTTTCAATTTACAACATCCTCAACCTGCTGCATTGAAAATGCTAGTTGAGTGGATACGCTCTTTTGGTTATTCAGTTGAGATGATTCCTTACGAAAAATGGCAATCAGAATTAATCAATAATGTCACTTCTGCTGACAATCCTTTATACACTCTGCGGCCATTTTTACTGGAACGCTGGTCTGATGAACAACTGACTATTCCTGATTTGTATTTACAAGCTAGAAGACCTCATATTAGCTGCCAAGACACTCTTCATGCACTAGCAGGTAGCTCTATTGCTTGTCCTCCCATTGACTCTCAATTGTTTATGACTTATACAGCTTACTTGATTCAAAGCGGTTTCTTGAATATCGCTTAGGAGTTCATAACTTGCGTAGGATGTGTTAGGAACGTAACGCACTATCCCGAATACTTTCGGTGCGTTACGGAAGCCATAACACACCCTACAACTACAACAAAACAAGTTTATTTAGTCGATGTTTTTTAAAACTCAGTACTGCTGAATAGTTAATATTTCAGGTGCCAGCAACAACTCATACACTAACAGCGGCAATCTAATTGCCCTGTTTTTTTATGCTCAATCATGTAAATTTTTAGTATTCACCCCTTGACAGAAGCAATTGAGGATAGAATGGTTAGTGTTGGGCATAAAAGTTTGATTTTACCCGCTGGCTTTTGTGAGCTATCAAAAGCCAAATGCTAGCAGTCTAAAATAATCGAACTCCTTTAAGTCCTAACTTTTTCGATGCATAAGTCCTAAATTTGCGTTTGGACTGCTACATCTATTCAATGCACCAAACAAGCATTTGAAAGGGTAATAACTCAAGATATTTCTTGTAGGTTGAGATATTACGCGTACTTAATTGTAGAGCGAGAATCACTGTAAATGCAACGCAGCTTCATCAAGTTGAATTCACCAATATTCTTAAATGAACACAACACATCAAAGACAGAGCAAACAAACTGCTCTTATTACCGGGGCAGCCGGTGGAATTGGCTACGAATTAGCATGTATTTTTGCTGCTCATGATTACAATTTGGTATTAGTAGACAGAAACGGGCCAAAGCTACTAGAAATTGCAGTTCAATTCCAAAAAAAATTTGGAATCTTTGTCAAAACTATTGTTAAGGATTTATCTATATCAACGGCTCCTGAAGAAATTTTTACAGAGTTACAAAAAGCCGATATTAATGTTGATGTGCTGGTAAATAATGCCGGATTTGGTATCTATGGATTATTTCACGAAACAGACTTAGCTGCTGAATTGGAAATGCTACAGGTAAATTTGGTGTGTCTCACCCATTTAACCAAGCTATTCGTGAAGCACATGGTCAAGCAAGGTGAAGGTAAGATATTAAACGTCTCCTCGGCTGCTGCTTTTCAACCTGGGCCTTTGATGGCGGTTTATTTTGCTACTAAAGCTTATATCTTATCGTTTTCAGAAGCGATCGCTAATGAATTAGAAGGTACTGGTGTCACTGTGACAGTTCTTTGCCCAGGCTCAACCGCATCTGCCTTTCATGAAAGAACCGGAATGGCTGACTCCAAGTTGCTCAAGGGTAAGAGGATGATGGATGCACGAACAGTAGCTGAAGTTGGTTTTCGTGCCTTAATGAAGGGTCAAACCATTGTCATTCCTGGTTTACTCAATGCAATACTTGCAAAAAGCGTCAGATTTGTACCGAGAAACTTGGTAACAAAAATTGTAAGAAATATGCAGGAAGATAAGTAGAGGCAATGGGCATTGGGCATTGGCGAAGAATAACAAATTACTAATGACTAATATTGCCAGCATTTTAAGTTCCAGCCACAATTTGCTATGGCAACAGCAGCAACATAATTGTTAGCAGGTACTAGTTCAAAAAGACTCCAGTCTTCTAATATCTGTAACTTGGCTGGTTCTGTAGGAGTCAACGACACTTCAACTTGCTCTAACTGGGATAGTCCGTCTCCAGTTGCTTTTAAATAAGCTTCCTTGCAAGTCCAGTAACGGAAAAATATCTCTTGCTGTTGGTTGGGAGATTGCGATCGCAACATCTCATATTCTCTCGGTAAAAAGAACCGTTTGGCAAGAGCTTCAATATCAGACATTGAGCGAATATATTCTAGGTCTACACCAATTGGGTAGGTACAATTCACCGCACACAAACCCAACCCTTGGGAATGAGACAAGTTAAATTCCAGTCTACTATCGGCAAATGTGTCTGCTAATACTGGTTTGCCACGCTGTTGATAATTAAACTGCACTTGTAAGGGTTGGATACCCAAATAGCGACCTAATATAGTTCGGAGAATACCACGACCAGCAATGAAACGCTGTCGATGTTCCTGAAAATAGAACCGTTCAGCACGAGCCGTTTCGTCACTGGAAAGAGTTGCTGCTAAATTTTGCAGTTGTAGTTCTGGTTGGTCAAGTTCTATACGCCAGACATGAATCTCATCTGGTAACAAAGTTAAATCTGTCGGTGCAGGTAGCCAGAAATGATGAGTAGCGGTCATTGAATCTGATTTGATTTGTTTTGTAACCTTTACCGAAGTTTAGCTTTGCTAGTCTCTATTTTATCCTGAAGATATATTTTAAGTTTTCCACAACCAGCAGTGCGATCGCTAGCCTTAATGATTGAATAATTAGTTGAAATATTAAGTAACGTATAAAAATTGATTAAATTTAACTTAGATTATAGAAAAAATCTTACTTTTTGTGGAAAAATCTGTGGAAAACTTGATATTTTCCTGATAAAACTTAATTAAGTATAATTACTTTGTGAAAAAGTACCCATGTTTTTCCACAAGTTTTCCACAGGTAGTTAACTTACCTAAAAGGAGAGAAGTTAAAGTCTATTGCATCTATTAAGATGCGTAGCGGCTTCCCGCAGGCTAAGAAAACCGCTATATAAACTCTATTGGATTTTAGCTAACTGACGATCGCAGCCGATGTCCCATTCATAGATCCATTTACAGAAGAAAGCTGAACAGAATTGGTGACTTGGGAATTGTCTACTACGCTTCGCTTCTTCTTGGTATTACCTCGTCGCACACCACCCGCCATCTCATATTCCTGGCTGGTTTTACCGTAACGGCTGCCAACTCCTAGTAACATTTTTTCTGACATTGCAATTACAGCCTGTTCTGCATTCTTCACATCATCTGTGAGTTTGTCAATGGAAGATAAAGCAGTGTTGTAGGCAGCAAGCTTAGACCGTAGATCGTTAATTGTTGCATTGTAAGCTTGTATAGTCAGTCCTTCGCCAAAGTCTAATTCTACACTGATAGATTGTAAACTTTCAATGCGGCGATCGGCTTTTTCTAAAACGCTGGAGTTTCTTTTAGGACGTGCCATATTCATCTCTCCCAGTAAAATATAGTACTTTTTTATACAAAATCTTCCTTGGTTGTCATCAGAAAATATAACAAAATCAGTTGCGTAAGTGTAGGCGATCGTAGAGTTCGCACCTCTAGACCTGTAGTTGATTTTACTTAAATTATTTTTTATTTAAGTAATAAATAGACTTATAAGTTTATTGCGACAATTGTTGCAATGATTTCAACGTTTCTTATATATAAAGGATCAATTGTTGCAAAGTATGAATACTTTGCTGCAACTGCTTATACCTTTGCAAGAAATGCTTAAGCATTTCTTATATATAAAGGATCAATTGTTGCAAAGTATGAATGCTTTGCTGCAACTGCTTATACCTTTGCAAGAAATGCTTAAGCGTTTGTTATAGATCGCGCAACATTAGCTGCAATTGTTTGAGTCTTTACAAGTCTGAAGCGTAAGAGCGATCGCCTATAAACGATAAGGATGTTACCATATCCTTCACCAGCTGAATCTCACTTATGAAATTAGTTTGCTCCCAAAGCGATCTCAGTACAAATCTCTCACTCGTTAGTCGTGCAGTACCTTCGCGACCGACTCATCCAGTACTTGCCAATGTGCTGTTACAAGCGGATGCTGAAACTAACCAAGTAAGCTTAACAGCGTTCGATCTCAGCTTGGGAATCCGCACCAGCTTTAATGCAGAGGTATGGCAAGGTGGTGCGATCGCACTTCCTGCTAAGTTACTTGTAGATATCACCTCTCGTCTTCCAGAAGGCGAAATCACTCTAGACGATGAATCAGCCCTCACAGGTGCAACATCCGGTGGAGAAGGTTTAATAGTTACACTCACACCCAAAAGTGGACATTATCAAGTCCGAGCAATGGGGCCGGAAGAATTTCCTGACCTACCTGTAATTGAAAATACAGAAGTAATTTATCTCACCACCGCCGCATTAGTTGAGGGATTACGGGGTTCATTATTTGCTACCAGTGGTGATGAAACTAAACAAGTACTGACGGGAGTACATTTAACGGTTAAACAAGACACCCTAGAATTTGCAGCTACCGACGGACATCGCCTAGCAGTGGTAGAAACTAGCAACGAGCGTCCTTTAGGTGGAACTAGTCAACTAGAGGTGACAGTACCAGCGAGAGCATTACGCGAACTCCAACGGATGCTAGCTCATAGCGCCTCATCAGATGAACCTGTAGCTTTATATTTCGATCAAGGTCAAGTTGTGTTTGCATGGCAAAATCAACGCTTGACTAGTCGCACGTTAGAAGGGCAATATCCTGCTTATCGACAATTAATTCCACGTCAATTTGAACGACAAGTGACAATTGAACGGCGACAATTTGTCAGCACTTTAGAACGGATTGCTGTGCTAGCAGACCAGAAAAATAATATTGTCAAACTTAGTATTGATAGCGAAGCTCAAGAAATTACCTTATCTTGTGAAGCTCAAGATGTGGGTAGTGGTAGAGAGTCAATGCCGGCGCAGATATCTGGAGAAAACATTGAAATTGCTTTTAACATTAAATATCTGATGGAAGGTTTGAAAGAGTTACCATCTTCCGAAATTCAAATGCACCTAAATCAAAGCCTGACTCCAGTTATTTTTACACCATTGGGTGGTTTGAAAATGACTTATTTAGCTATGCCTGTGCAACTGAGAAGTTGAAGGGGGCAGGAGGCAGGAGGCAGGAGGCAGAAGGCAGGAGGCAGAAGGCAGGAGGCAAGGGGGCAGGGGATAAGAACAGATTCAAGGCTCTTTCTCTTTTTTGATATGTTGTTTAGAAAATGTCATATAGAGCAAATCATTAAATTTAGGGCTTTCGTTGTAGGGGCAATTTATGAATTGTCCCTACGACAGATGTAGTTCAAATACATGAAAACTGATCTAAAAGGATTTGGCGATAAATAAAGACGGGTTGCAGCCCGTCTAAAAAATAGCTTGAAAGTGCAAATACACCTTGTATAGTTATTTAAAATAACACAGTTAATTTTCTCAGAGTTGCCAGTTTGCCAAGTGGCGTTGCAATACGGTTCTGTTAACCTTTTAATATGTCTGAAGATCCCCCCCAACCCCGCTTAAAAAGGGAGGCTTTTAACCATCTTTTACCCCCTTTTTAAGGGGATCGCCGCAGGCGGGGGGATCTTAACCGAACCGTATTAAGTGGCGTTGTATATTTTCGGGATGATTTTACTATTTTTGTAGGATGAGCATTTTTTCCATTGATGTAAAGTTAAGGCAGATGCCCACCCCACAATAATCATTCCTTAATTCTGCAAAACCCGCACTGTCGGAATCCTCCTTAGTATAAAAATGACAATAATTGCCCTTAAAAAATATTGTTTCGTCTAAATCAGTCATAGTAGAATTTACAGCTACTGCATACAAAAGCTTCTCTAAGTGTTTTACCAGAGTGGCGAAGTTGTATTTGAACTTAACCAGCAGCTAAAATCAAGGTTTATAAGCATCAAATATGAACGTTTTACTTCTGTACCCCCTTTTTCCAAAAAGTTTTTGGTCTTTTGAAAAAACACTGGCTTTATTAGACCGTAAAGCAATGCTACCGCCTTTAGGTTTGGTAACTGTAGCCGCGATATTACCTCAAGAATGGGAGTATAAGCTAGTAGATCGAAATGTTCGTGCCTGTACGGAAGCAGAGTGGGCTTGGGCAGATTTGGTTATTATGTCGGCGATGATTGTGCAAAAAGAGGATTTGCTCTGTCAGATATCGGAAGCAAAACGCAGAGGTAAACGGGTAGCTGTGGGTGGGCCTTTCCCGACAGCGTTACCAGATGAAATGACATCCGCCGGAGTGGATTATTTGATATTGGACGAAGGGGAAATTACCCTACCCTTATTTGTAGCAGCGATCGCACGGGGCGATCGCACAGGTATCTTTCGCTCTGGCGGTGAAAAACCAGATGTTACCAATACTCCTACCCCTCGCTTTGACTTGTTAGAGTTTGAAGCTTATGCGGAAATGTCGGTACAATTTTCTCGTGGATGTCCCTTCCAGTGTGAATTCTGCGACATTATTGTGCTGTATGGTCGCAAACCTCGCACCAAAAACCCAGAACAGTTATTAGCAGAACTTGATTATCTCTACAAACTGGGTTGGCGGCGCAGTATTTTTATGGTGGATGACAACTTCATTGGTAATAAGCGGAATGTCAAATTATTTTTAAAGTCTCTTCTGCCCTGGATGGTAGAACATAACTATCCCTTTTCTTTTGCGACAGAGGCTTCAGTTGATTTAGCCCAAGATCAAGAACTGATGGACTTGATGGTAGCGTGTAATTTTGGAGCCGTTTTTCTGGGAATTGAAACCCCCGACGAAGAAAGTCTCACTTTCACTCAGAAATACCAGAATACCAGAGACTCGCTCAGTGATGCGGTGAATAGGATTACCCGCTCAGGGTTGCGAGTTATGGCAGGTTTTATCATTGGGTTTGATGGCGAAAAAGTAGGAGCCGGGGCGCGAATTGTCAAGTTTGTTGAGCAAACAGCAATACCCACTGCCTTATTCAGTATGCTGCAAGCGCTTCCAGATACAGCCCTCTGGCATAGATTAGAAAAAGAAGGACGACTCCGCAATAAATCAGCCAACATCAACCAAACCACGTTGATGAACTTTGTCCCAACTCGACCGTTAGAAGACATTGCTCGTGAATATGTGCAGGCGTTCTGTGATTTGTATGAGCCAGAGCGGTTTTTAGAGCGTACATACAAACACTTCCGGCTTTTGGGCGAAGCAACCTATCCGAAAAAGGGCAAAGCTGCCAAGAAACCATTGAACTGGAAAGTCCTCCGAGCGTTTCTAATCATTTGCTGGCGGCAGGGTGTACGTCGTCAAACGCGCTGGCAATTCTGGCGCAACCTGTGGAGTATGTATCAGCATAATCCGGGTGGAGTGAGTAGTTACTTAGCCGTTTGTGCCCAAATTGAGCATTTCTTGGAGTATCGCCAAATTGTCCGGGATGAAATTGAGGCTCAAGTGGCTGATTTTCTGGAAGCAAAAGCTAGGGTAAAACTTGAAGCGCAAGTGATGGTTAATTCCTAGTGAATTAAATTTGCAAGACCTTGCAATGTTAAAAGGGGTTGGGGATTGGGAAGAGCGTGGAAAAATGATGTTTGGGGCTTTAACCCGTCCTAAAATACCCAGTTCCCATTCCCCTGCATTAAAAACGCTACGCTTTTACGCAAAACTGTACTAAGTAATCGGCAAAGAAAAGGATATAAACCTCATCTACCTTGAGAACCGTAGTTTTGTAGGTTGGGTGAAGCTTTAGCGTAACCCAACATAAAATTTGGTGGTAATGTTGGGTTCGTTTCACTCCACCCAACCTACATAAATATATCTTTTAAAAAACTCTACGTTTCAACATAGATGAGGTTTAAGCACCTAAATTTAATTTTTAATTTTTAATTCGGAGCAAAGCGACGTGACCATGCTACTCGATAATTTGGAGATTAATGAAGCGATCGCAGTACAATTTGCTCAATTAGTCCTGGATTGTATCGAGAGGGAGTATCCTAACAGTATTCTGCGTTGGGCTGAGAGCGACGAGGATATACAACCACCGCGTAAATTGACTCCTGCTTTTTATGGCTGCTTAGATTGGCATTCGGCCGTACATGGTCACTGGTTGCTGGTACGTTTGCTGCGTCACTTTCCTGAAGCCTCTTTCCATGCAGCGTCAAAACAAGCACTTGGGCAGAGCCTAACACCTGAGAAAATCCAAGGAGAGATTGCCCATTTTCAACGGCGACCCTTTTTTGAATTTCCTTACGGTGTGGCCTGGTTTCTGCAACTGGCTGCGGAACTTCACGAGTGGAATCATGCCCAAGCGAAAGAATGGCGGGTTGTATTGGAACCGCTAGAAAAGTTGATTGCAGATAATTTACAGCGCTGGATTAACGAACTGAAACTGCCAAATCGCACAGGGGTGCATAGCCAAACAGCTTTTGCACTTGGTTTGATGGTAGATTGGGCAAGGATTACTGAAAATACTGACTTTACTCAGTTATTGGAGAATAAAGCACGGCAATTTTATCTTAGCGATCGCAACTACTCGTTACAATTTGAACCACTTGGCTACGATTTTCTCTCTCCTGGACTTGCTGAAGCAGACTTGATGCGGCGAATCCTGCCAACAAAAAATTTCACTGACTGGCTGACCGATTTTCTGCCACAAATACCCATTGATAATTCGCTAAATTGGTTAGAACCTGCCAGAGTGGATAATCCTCAAGATTATATGCAAGCCCACTTCTACGGTCTTAATCTCAGTCGTGCTTGGATGCTTGAGGGTATCATATCTGGATTAGCAAATAGCGATCGCCGCATCGAAACACTCCGCTCTGCTGCTCTCCACCATCGTCAGCATGGACTCACAGATGTTGTAATTGAACATTATGCAGCTAGTCACTGGCTAGGAACCTTTGCCGTTTACCTCCTAACGAATCGTGGGTTGCCCCTCATCTGTACAGGAG
>NZ_JADEXU010000063.1 GCF_015206895.1 Nostoc sp. LEGE 12450
CCTCTGCCCCTCTGCTAACCACCATGCAAAGTTGACTTGCCAGACTACTAGCCTGGATATGCCGAAAATTTCCCTTCGTCACAGCACAAAATTGCCATGCAAAAGCTGCACTCGACCCCATGCGCTCTACTACTGCGCTCTTGGGGCGTTCTTTATTTATCACTATATTTTCCCCTGATAACTCGGTTTACAAGTTCAGAGGGGGTTGCATCAGTTATCAGTCAACAGTCAACAGTTATCAAGGACTGTAAATTCCAATTGATAACTGGTAACTGATAACTGTTATTCGCGCTGCTACATCTTTTAGCTACAAAATTCGCAATTTTTCTTCATCGAACTTAACTTTACAAAAACTTATGAATTTCGACAACCAAAATAGACCACAAGGAATGGACTTTCCAAGCGGTAGACCCTATAATGGATCTGGCAGCGCGGATTATACTCTCGGACAAATTTAGTAGTCGTCTCGGTCGGCAAACTTCAACGAAAACTTTTTTTGTTCCTTCGAGATCAACCCCGCTCTAAGAAAAACGATGGATTTTACGAACAGACAAAGCGCCTACTCCTTAGTGGCGCTTTGTCCTTTAGATTTTTTGACGCTTTCACTTTCATATTTCCCTTCATTTCATTAGCTTGTTTATCCTAGCTCTCAAAGCTTTTACACTTTAAGAAAACTGAAAAGTGATCTGATATCTTAAGCATCGCTTACTTAGACTACTTAAAGTTGTTTTTGGCTTTAAGTGTTGTTTTTAATCCTCCGCTAATTATATTAGCTTTAGTAATCTACTAGAACTTTTCTTAATAGAGTACGTACTTGAATTAGAATAGCAGTATCACGATACAATAACAACTCTAATTGTTAAGACTTGTGAAGACTAAAATATGTAAGTAGGAGATAGTAGACTATGTAAGCTTTTTAGAGGAGCGTCTGCTAAAAAGTATGTACTTTTTTTGGTGAAATTAAGATAAAACAGGACTCAAAGGAGCTTAATAAAAGGTGAATGCTAAAGAAGCTATCCAAGCCATAGATGACTTAGTGTTTGCGAAACAAGGGAGGTGGCTAGAGGAACCAGAAAAAATTGTGCTTAGATCAGCTTGGCTTGATCTGGATTATAAGGACATAGCAGAGAACAGTCTCTATGATATTAATCTTTTGCAGAGGCGTGTAGCACCTAAATTGTGGGTACTATTAACAGGGATATTAGGGAGTGGAGAAAAAGTCACCAAGAAACGACTGCGGGGCATTGTAGAAAAACAAATATTACTAGCTGACAAGGAACCAGCAAAATGGAATGAAGCTGCTGCTGGTGTACCTATACTTTCAGGAAATTTGCCTGACACATCTAATTTTTATGGACGAACTCCTGAACTAGCGATGTTAAAAGAATTGATAGCTCAGGAACGTTGTGTAGCAATTGTAGGGACGGCAGGAGTCGGTAAAAGTGCTTTAGTTGCTAAATTGGTTCAAACTTTGCGTATGGG
This sequence comes from Nostoc sp. LEGE 12450, assembly GCF_015206895.1. Lineage (GTDB taxonomy): Bacteria > Cyanobacteriota > Cyanobacteriia > Cyanobacteriales > Nostocaceae > Nostoc. Next base: position 1,483 of record NZ_JADEXU010000063.1, read on the forward strand.
GTCGTATGAATTTAATAATTTTATTTGGAAGTCAGTTTCATATAGTCCGTTACTTACAGATTTAGTTGCTGACCTGCTTAGAATTTTGGCTTATTCAGAAAATCAGGAGCTAAATTTACCAGAATCCATCCAAGCTAGGACATCTAAATTGTTTGACTACCTGCGTTCACATCGTTGTTTAGTGATTCTCGACTCAGCAGAGTCGTTATTACAGGGAGACAGAAATACCGATTCCAATGCCTACGGCAGGCAGTATGCAGAGTATGGCACGTTCTTTAATAGAATCATAGAGGAACAGCATCAAAGTTGTTTACTGCTAACCAGTCGTGAACCATTTATTGATTTTAATCGTCTACAAAAAAAAGGACAACCAGTTAGGACGGTAAAACTTGAAGGGTTGGGAAAGGAAGCTTTAGAGATTTTTCGTTTGTACGGGTTGACTAATGAGGATAAATGGGGAGATTTAATTCAAACTTATCGTGGAAATCCTTTATCTTTAAAAATGCTAGCTGAAAAGATTCAAAGATTTTTTTGTGGAAGTGTAAAGGATTTTTTAGATTTTCAAACTGTATTGATGACAGATATACTCCAAGAGAGCTTAGATGAATTATTTGAAGAGAAAGGTCGTTTAACTATTTTAGAGAAACGGATCATGTTCTATTTAACAGAAGAGCTAGCTCAAGAGTCTGTAAATTCAATTACACTAAGCGAATTGCTTAAAAATTTTAAAAATAGACAAAAATGTGAGGTAACGACCTCAGAAGTACTTGAAGCTATAGAGGCTTTATATGAACGTTCTTTAATTGAGCAAGAAAGAAATGATAGTAAAGAAGTACTATTGAGTTTAGAGCCTCAAGTTGTAAAGTATGTTTGCACCTATGCTTTAAAATTAGTTCAAAATGTAGTTTATGATTTTAAATCAGCTTAATCATTTCTAATAACTTAAACGTGTGGGTTATTGTATCAATCCTAAGTGTAAACAGCGGCAGAATCCTGACGATAGTGAAAGATGCCTTAATTGCGGAACCGAACTGCTAATTGACCAGAGGTTTCGGTTAATTAAGCCATTACGCCCTTTAGACTTCCGTTACAGGACAGAAATTTTTGAAGTAGTGGATGATAAAGGCACTCGTAAAGTTATGAAGGTGTTACGATCGCAAAGACCTAAGGAAATCAGCTTGCTGGAGCGAGAAACACTGACATTGCAGTTATTTGATCATCCTGGTATTCCTAGAGTTATAGACGATTTATTCACTGTTACACCAAACAATAGTTATATAGATTTGCATTGCTTGGTGATGCAGAAATTTGATGGACTGAATTTAGAACAATGGGTGGAAGCTAACGGAATGATATCTCAAGCTTTAGCTGTGGATTGGCTTACACAAATAGTAAAAATTCTTGATGAAGTACACCGGAGTGGTTTTTTTCATAGAGACATTAAACCTTCTAATATAATTATTCAACCTGATGGACAGTTAGGTTTAATTGATTTTGGTGCAGTTCGAGAAGTAACTCGTACATATCTAGCGAAAGTTAGTGGGAGTGGGGGAAATGATATGGGGCTTGGTCAGCATGAAGTTACAGTACTTGTAACGGCTGGCTTTACTCCCCTAGAACAAATCAACGGGCAAGCAGTACCACAATCAGATTTCTATGCCTTAGGGCGAACGCTAGCATATTTAGTAACTGGAATTCATGTACTCGACCTGCCAACAGACCCAAATACAACAAGACTTATCTGGAGAAACAAAGCACGACACATTGAAAAACCCTTTGCAGATTTGCTAGATGATTTGATGTCTCCGGCACCAGCGAAGCGTCCACTATCTACACAAGCTCTTTTGCAGCGTTTGGAGGAATTACCATTTAAATCAAAACTTCATCGTGTAATCACATCGAGATCATTTCAGTTGGGTGCAGTTGTTTTAGCGGCTTTAACTTTTACTGGGTTGTTCTATGTATCACTCCCTTTTATAGCTAATTATTATCTAAATCAAGCTAAAAAAGCTCAAAAAGAAAATCGTTTTATAGATGCTAAAGAAAATTTTCAAACAGCGATTAACTTAAATTCTCAACTATCCCCTATAGTAGCAGATTATTTTTTAGAACAAGGTAAGAAAGCTCACAAAGAAAACAAATTGCTTGATGCTGAAAATAATTTTAAGATAGCAATTAAATACCAAGCTAATTTGACTTATTCAATCTCCAGTTTCTATACTGATCTAGGATTTCGCAACAAGGACGATCCTTATCTTGCTAGGAATAACTATGAGCTAGCCATTAAATATAATCCTAAAGATGATGTTGCCTATAGCAATTTAGCAGTAGTGTGTCAGCAATTGCAAGACTATAATTGCGTGAGTAATACTTATGAAACGATTTTTAGGTTAAAGCCAAATAAATGGGAATCACACTACGGGTTAGGTTTTTTTTATGATGGACAAGGTAAATATGATTTAGCTGAGAAGCAATATAAACTAGCTATTAAAAGTAGTAGTGAAGCTGTATTTGCTGTTGCAGCTTTATCAAGATTGAAGAATAAAAGTGGTGATTATAATACTGCTGTTACTTTAGCTTTACAAGGTTTAACTAAAACTGAGAATAGGGAGTTACAAGCTTCGTTCTACAAAGATTTGGGCTGGGCAAGATTAATGCAAAATAGATTGAGCGAGTCCCAAAAATATTTGGAAAAAGCGATTGATTTAGATGGTCAAAGAATAGATGCTTACTGCCTATTATCTCAAATACAAGAAGCTTTAGGTAAAAATGATGATGCTAGAATTTCTATAGCAGCGTGTATTTTAGGCAAATCTGGTCTGCCCGAAGTTATTATGTGGAGAGAAGATTTACTAGATCGTATTCTAAAAAAGTGATAATCTGCTAATAAGTGATATAAATAGCAAGAGAAAGTGAGAATTAGTACAAAAATTATTGTATTGTCCTGCTTAAGTATCCTTCTGATTAAAGATGTGCCACTTCTGGGCAGTGTACCTCTTACAAGAGTAAGAAGAAATCAGGTTCGCTGTAACCCGGCACTCGGAAGAGTAATGAATAAAGGAGACAAACATTTTGAGCCAGGAAGTTTGGTTTGTCAAGGAGAGCGATTAGAAGTTTTGAATGGTGGTTATGTAAAATTCTTATGCCTGAGTTCAGGAAATATTTTAGATTTATCAAGTGGAGCTATTCCTTCTGATAAATGTACAATAACTGATACGTCTAGCTCTAGTTGCAATCCAAGTAACATACATGTGTGCTTAATTCGAAAAGGTGGAACAGGAGAACAGGATAAGCCTACAATTATTTATCCTTATACCAGTTCATTAATGAAAACTCGACCAGACATAGCTTGGCGTTCTGTTCCAGGTGCTACTTCTTATAAAGTGAGAGTAAAAGGGTATGAGTTTGAATGGGAAAAAACTGTAGATGAAAATAGAATTACTTACCCTCCAAAAGAAAAAGAATTAGTATTTGATCAAGCATTCAATATCTCTATTATTGCTTATAGAAAAGATTCTGCTCCCACTGCGGATTCGTTTGTAGTAAACTTATTTTCTGAGCAAGAAATTAAACTGGTTTTAGATATAGTAAAGCAAATCAATTCTCTAGATTTACCTGAAGATGAAGCTGTTCTTGACATAGATGCTGTATATGCATTTAGAGGTTTATTGGATGAAAGCCTTGAAATATTAAATAAGGCAGTCACGGCAGGTAGTAAAAATCCGACCATTTATAGGGTATTAGGTGAGCGCTATTTTGAAGCAGGTTTACCAGACGAAGCTAAACGCCAATATTTGACAGCATCTGAATTAGCGAAAAAAAGTAACAATTCATCTGAGTTTAAAAAAGTGGAAGAGGGGTTAAAAATAATAGATTTTTATAACCAGCTACCAACGATTAAAAAGGGTGCCCAGTAGTAAGGATGAGCATATTTAGGATTTTTCATTAATGCTAATTGCGCCTGTCTTAACGCCTCTGCTTTAGTTAAACCTTTTCTTAATCCTTTGTAAAATTCTTCCATCAGTTCAACAGTGGAGTTTGCTTCTACTAACCATAAGGTTGCTACTGTACTTCTTGCTCCTGCTTGTACTGCAACTCCAGCAATTCCTAAAGCTGATCTTTTATTACCCTTAGCGGTTTGACAGGCGCTTAAAACTAGCAACTCAATTATATCGGAGCTAGTTTGAGTTTTATTTCTTAATAAGCTGTCAAACTCTCTAATATTAATTTGTCGATCATAAGCTAAAAATCCTGTACGTATAAGTTTAGAGCTAAATTGTCCATGAGTACTAATGTGAACAATAGGAAAATTTTCTTCACTTATTCTTTGCCTAAAGTGAGAACTAGTAAATTCTTTATCTAATAAAATAAGTGAAGAATTGGTTAGTTTTCTGACATCTTCTGCTTCTTGTTTTGCTTGGGGCAAAGCTTCTGCTCCTGGAGGAGCATTTGAATCTGTCAAGCTGGGACTGGGTATAGACAGAGCAGCGATGAAAGCTTTCATCTGATCTTGTCGTAAAGGCTTAGGAATTCGGACTCTAGAACCCAAAGTTTCTGAAAAGCTATAACGCTTCACCAAATAATCTTTCCCGTCATGTAGCAAGTTCATGGGCAGACTTTGAAAAGTTTTATCTAAAATAAATATTAATGTACCGGAGTCAGGCAAATATTTTTTTAAAGGTTCAATTAACTCTTTATATAGCACTTGATAATGTGAAGTAATTATATTTTGCTTAGTATAAAGGAGTTTTTCATCTTGTAGAATTTCTAACAAGGTGTTGACATGAGGTTTAACTAATTTTGAATCAACGGAGTGGTGATGAGGGGAGCCGCTTGGAGATTGAACAATTACTTCTATGCTATCGTTCAAATCAATAATGTGAATTATTGCTGGGGTGTCATTCAAGTTTTGAATTTTATTTAAAGCAACAAGGTCGAGTTTACCGCATTTGAGATAATCCTCTAACTCTACTACTTGAAGTTGTTCGTAAGTTTGGCGTATTAACTCTAAATTAGGAGAAGGACTTGCTGCTAGTAGTCGCATGTAATTGCGATATACAGGCTCTACTTTTTCGTAAAAGAAAAACTGTGAATCTAAATTGCTAGACAAGAGATTGCTGCGAATTTGCGTAATACTGTCAATAGCCGCACCATAAGCTTGGATAGCTGCTTCAGTTTTACCTTTTTTCTGATATAAATCCCCTAATTGCTGTTGCCATTCATAGAGAACATCCACATCATTAATTGACTGAGCTAAACCCAAAGCTTTTTTAAAATATGTTTGTGATTCGTCTGGATTTAGCTTACCCAAAGTTCCTAAACTTTTAGATTGTAATCGTTTACTGCTAATATTTTTAGCTATTTCTAAGGCAGATAGTGTATACTGAATAGCTATTGAATGCAACAATTTGTCTGGAATCTTGCTGAGGCTATTAGCAAGTTTTAATCTAGCTTGAATAGATTGCTCATCTGATAATTGAGAAAATGCTGAGGGATTTTGTAGTATTAGCTTTACTAAAGGTTGGATATCCTGATCAACTTTTGTGTAGGGATCTCCTAGCTTAGATTTATCTTTTAGCCATTCGTCAAAGTCCAACAATAAGCTTAAGTGGTTTAACTGAGCTTGAAGTTTTATACCTAATGAAGAGTTTTCCTTGCTCTCCAGTAATTGATATGTTTTAAATGATTCTTGTGCCTTCTGAGGAATAAGATTTATGATTGTGTCTCTAAAAACTGGTTCCTCTATCCACTTATACTCACTTCGGGCTCGTTTATAGATAGACTGTTTCGTATTACCTAAAGATAATATGATATCGCTATCGTTATTTGAAGGTATTTGCTGAACGAGTAATAACAACTCTTCTAGAACTGCTTCAGATTCGCTTAATTTTTCAGTCAGGCGCAATACTTCTCCTAAACTCTGTAATCCAATGAGATTTACTGGCGTTGGATTTATCTGATGAATTAGTGTTTTTATCTGTTTATTTATTGATTCAGATGATTCTAATATTGTTGGGTTACAGATCCAAGCGTCCAACTTCAAAGCTTCCAAAAGGGTTGTACAAGCTTGAGAGTACAAACCTAATTTATTTAGAGCAAAATTTTGATAAATTAAGCTTTTTGTAATGCCCTCAAAGTTGTTTTGTTGGCGGTAAAGTTTCACTGCTTCTCGCCAACTTTTCAGAGCTTCTGTTGGCTTATCTTGATGTAATTGTTTTTTACCTCTTTGGATTAGTACTTCAGCTTGTTGTAGATGTATTTCTTTACTAGTGGATTGAGCTAATGACAGAGATGATTGGCTCAGAATTATTGAAAAAGCTATAATGCCCAAAAGAGCATATTTTATACAATATTTCCATTTAATCACTGCTTTGCTGCACTTTTACTGATGGGAATATTCTTGTTGCAGAACCAACTGAAGAACAAGGGTTAGTAGCCAAAAAGCTATTATGGCGTAGTTGATTAGGTATTGTTGCGACTAATTCGATGTTGCCTTTAGAATCTATTATCCAACCCTCAGCTTCCACAATTTTTGCAGTTTCTTTTGTTATGGACGACTGTGATTCATGCGGAAGTTTATCAAGTTCAAATGAGACAGAATCGCTTTCTAAAAAAGGCTGGCTATATAGCTGCTCATCAGAGTCAGGCGGTGGACTATTACTACTACGTATAGTTAATATATTTTTTACTAAACTTGACTGTGCTGATTGTGCAGCACAGCCTGATGCTATTTTATGAGATTCTTGAATGATTTTTGGAATTGCTATAGTACCACCGATAGGATCTCTATTCGTCAAATCAATTTGAACTGTACCATCAATTCCCAATTGCGAAGTTGCGGTGATAAAGCTATTGGGAGAGAAAAAGAATCCAAGAGTATCAATGTTAATATTACCACCACGCCCCTCAAATGCATTCGCTGAGATGCTGCTATTCTCTGAACCAATTAGGAAAATTGTGTTTATATTAATATTGCCGCCGTTGCCACTACCAGTTGGGACAAAGCTGTAGGGAAAGTCGATACCTAAAAGACGATAAGCCACCTGCGAATTACTGGCACTAGCACTGATAATGCTGTCAACTAATTGCACTTGACTTGCCTGTATAAAAATATTTCCTCCGTCTGCCAATGAGGTTGCAGCACTAATGGAAGAATTATTCTTCATAGAAACTATATTTGCATCAATATCTACCTTACCTGCCGTACCAGTACCTAAATTACTTACGGTAATTGAACCTTTAGATAGAGATAATCGTTCAGTTTTTATTTTTATACTTCTAGCTGCTCCACTTACCTTTGAAGATAGTCCTAAAACCTGTTGTATTAAAACAGGGGGAGATACTGCGTATGACGATATTCCAGATAGAAATTCATAAGAGAAATCTTTTGTATTGACAGGTGTTGTAATACTGATCAAATTAGGGGCTTCAATTGTGATATCTCCAGCATTACCGCTAGAAAAAGTATAAGAAGCAATAATACCTCCGTTGTCTAATATAATTTCAGGCGAGATAATTTTCAAATTCCCGGAATTTCCAGTTTTATAAGCTCCTACAGCTACTTGACTTGGGGAAGAAAGAATAGGATTAAACCCACTCAATTCAACACCACGAGCTGCATTAATGAGCAATTCCCCACCTGTACCAGTACCAAAAGTTCCAGACGTTATAGTACCTCCATTTAAAGCATTTAATTGACCTGTATTAATTGTGATATTTCCACTTGTACCAGCACTAAAAGTATATGAACCAACGCCACTAGCAATGCTAGCAGTGGTAGGGTTAATAAAGGAAAATCCTTTGATTTCTATAGATTCAGAAGCATTAAGAAGTATGTTGCTAGCGCTTGCTTGTGTAAACGTCTTGCTATTTATAGCTGCTCCATCTTCAAAGCTCAAACGCTTAGTTGAAACTACAACATCACCTACACTTTCTCCCAAAGTTTCTATTTCAATTCCACTAGGGATCATTCCATCCGTAGAGGTACCGCTTAATTGAAGTAAATTTGAAGCCTGTATACTTATACCACTTCCGGCTTGAGTGTCTTGATTTTGAATCAACGCAACCGATCCTTCAGTCAGAAAAATTTGTTTTCCTACTAGTTGAACGGCACTATTCCCAGAGCCGCTAGCATCTACCAATGCTCGTTTAGACAATTCGATATTTTGAAAGTTTTCTAATCCTGCATATCCGAATACCCAACCAGAAGTTGTCGGATTTAAGGTAACTATTCCATTACCAACGCTACCAAGTTCTACCCGCCCTCCTGGTGCTGTCAAATTGCCTCCTTCTAAAGCAATGTTACCCCCTATCAAGGCTAAGGTTTTCTGCGGTAAAACCCGCAGACCATTGTCGCTAGCACCTGCCTTTGAAATGGGTGAAAACAAGGAAGAAAGACCCAAAGTATGACCTGAACCTTGTACACGGATCTCACCACTATTGCTTTCTAAGTTCAAACCTATGGGTGCGCTTACAGTTAAAAGAGGAGTAGTTTGAGTCTCAATCGTACTAAACTCCGTTTCATTAGCAAATTTCAAGCTACTCGCTGTACTTGCTAAAAAAGAACCACCAATGTTCAAGCTGGCATTGGAACCAAAAATAATACCATTGGGATTAATCAGAAAAAAATTAGCTGCACCATTAGCTCGAAGTAATCCATCAATGTTAGAAACAGACTTACCTGTTACTCGACTAACAATGTTTTGAATGTCTCCCCCATTGTTGAAGTAAGCTGCGCTCCCAGTGGGAATAGAAAACTGGTCAAAGCTATGGAAGAGATTGCTACCTGCTTTAGTTCCTCCATTGATAATACTAATATCACCATCAATAATAATCCTGGAATTGATGGGTAGAGTTGAGTCTGGGATAATTTGTGCTTTTACTACTTCAGAAGTCAACAAGCAAGCCATTGTACTTACTTGTATAAGTTTAGTGAAGCTGTATATTTTCATGAAATTAGATAGATTTTATGTTGTAATTTCAAACTATGGAGAAGATACTTGGAAAGATAAGATCATGTATTGTAGTAATCCACGACGACTAAGCCTTTCTAATCCTTTAGTTGCTCGGTAAGTTTCCTCATCTCCTTCTCCCCGCATTAATGAGTTAACTACTGGGTAAGTTGGTAGAGTATTACGAGTAATATTCTCTGTTTGAACTAGCTCAAAACCTGTAGCTTTAGCTAATTCTTTGTATTCAATAAGAGGACAAAAATTAACTGGACGAGAGCCATAAGTACGAATAACAAGAGTTTTAGTAGCTTTCTCTATTAATTTCCAGGTTCGGTAAAAAGCCTGGATAGGAATAAAATCACAAATAGTTAATCTTCCTCCTAGATGTAAAATTCGCCTTGCTTCCCTAAAGAAATGCTCACGGCTAGAGAATGCAAAAATAGACTCAACTGCCAAAACTACATCAAAATAATCATCGGAAAATGGTAATTGGCAAGCATCAGCCTTAAGAAATTTTATATGATTATTCGGTAGCGCGTGTACTGTTCTCTCGGCTCTAAGAAGCTGTTCATTGTTAATATTTATTCCAACTAAATTCATATTGGAAAAACGCTCATTGAGACTAGCAATTGTTCCTCCAAATCCACAGCCTACATCAAGAATGCTTAAACCATGTTGTATTTGTGCAACGTCAGTAATAAGATGAGATAAGTTCTCTGCTGCTATAGCAAAATCTGCAATTGAACCATCAGCTTTAGTTGGATCAGACCAATAACCCCAATGTAAATGCCGACCAAAAGCTAATAATGCATCAGCATCCCCTTCAGAAAACTTTTGTGTCAAACTATCAAAATAAGGCACGCTAATTGAATGATTACTAATGTCGGGACTCAAAACTTTTCCCCTTTACTATGAATCTGTATTTTGGCATCTGTTACATTGTATAAAAAAACTTATTTTTATAGATTGCTTATTATTGGTGATAGCAGAGCAGGCGTATCATGTTAGAAAAATATTTTAAATGATTCTCATACCAAGCTGCGGAGCTTTGTTTGCTTTACTAGTGTACTTTTCATTTTTTAGCAAGCTGAGAATTGATTCTATCTCTCAGAAAAAAGTAATATTTGATACTATTCCTTCTTCAAAACGAAAAATCAAGGGTTTTGACTATTTCGCAGTGAGGGAATAAATAATTACATATAAACTCTCATGAGAGAAAAGCTTTTTTCCAGTGAAGATCGGGATGATAATATTGAACTTAAGGTGTAGGGCATCTGTGAAAAAAGCCTAAAAAAAGTGCATTTTGTCAATCAGCTAAAATACTCAAGATATTTTAGCAATAATGACAATAGTAGCTGGGTGGGGGAAGGAGGCGAGTGTCAGACTTAGGCGTGGTTAAATATCTCCGAAAGCCAGCTACTAAGTTGGATTTATTACCTTGGACTGCAAAGGTGCAGACACTTGTGCAATCAATCTAAGCTCTCACAAGTGGCCCCTTTGAGAGCATTTTTGTGCTTTGCAAGGGTGCGATGGCGTAACCGCCCGCCAGAGGCGATCGCAAAACAGGTATTTGACCAACGAGGAGAGCGATAAGTCTGACGGTATAGCTACGCTTACCGCTTACGGCTGGAACAGAAGGAGAACAAGCATTTTAGGAAGGTGGAAGGCTTTGAAGTAGTTGCGCGAGGGGCTGTGATGGGCTTACGCCCCGCCGGATACTGTTGGCGAATATAATACATAGTTGTGTTTTCAAGTATTACTTAAGCTCAAACCTCCAATCTGTCGTTGCGGCTTTTAGTTGTAACACTTTTGTTTATGCGTTTGTAACACTTTCGCCAACAGTATCCCGCCGGAGGCGATCGCAGCCTGTACTATTCTGTAGATAGAACATTTGAGCCTTGCCTTAAATTATGGGCTATCGTCTTCAACGTATATAGATATGGAAACAGCAGATGTAATTGTGATTGGAAGCGGTCAGGGCGGAATTCCACTTGCAGCTGACTTTGCATCATCAGGTCGAAACGTCGTTCTATTTGAGCGCGATGCATTGGGAGGCAGTTGCATAAACTATGGTTGCACACCTTCTAAAGCCTTTCTAGCCTCTGCCCATGCCGCAGGTCGCGCTGCCCATGCGACAAAGTTAGGCATACACGCGCAGGTCGAGGTCGATTTTTCTGCGGTGATGGAGCGTGTACGTAGTATTCGCAGCCAGTTTAACCAGGGTATCAAGCGGCGACTGGAGAGTGCAGGGGTTCGAGTCATCTGCGCTGAAGCTGCTTTCACCGGAGAGCGAACTGTAAGTGGAGGAGGTATGACTGTGGAGGCTCCAATCGTTGTTATCAACACAGGAACATCCTCTACCATTCCTGACATTCCTGGTTTAGCTGGAACGCCTTATCTGACCAACCGAAATTTCTTTGATTTGCAGCAGATTCCGCCACGCTTGCTCGTGGTCGGCGGTGGCTATATTGCCCTGGAGTTAGGGCAGGGAATGGCACGTTTAGGGAGCCAAACTGAATTGATTGTGCGGGGCGATCGCTTGCTGGCTCAAGAAGAATCCGATGTCAGTGCTGTGCTTGCTGATGCTTTTGAGCAAGACGGAATTGGACTGCATTTCAATGTGACTGTTCAGCAGGTTGCTTATACCAACGGTGTGTTTACCCTAACGCTGAACAATGGTGAAGTACTAGATGGAGAAGCATTGCTGATTGCGACTGGGCGCAAACCGAATACTCAGGCATTAAATTCTGCGGTGACAGGTGTTGAATTAGATGCACAGGGTTTTATTAAAATCGACGAGCAATTTCAAACAACTTGCGCTGGGATTTATGCGATCGGAGACGCTGCCAAGCAGCCTGCTTTTACCCATGTTTCTTGGGAAGACTATCGTCGCTTGAAAGCTATTCTGTGTGGCGAACACCGGACACGCAACGATCGGGTGTTAGGCTATGCCGTCTACACAGAGCCACAAGTGGGTCGAGTGGGTATGACGTTAGAGCAGGCTCACAAACAGGGCATTACTGCCCGTGAAGTCACCCTGCCAATGGCTCATATTGCCCGTAGCATTGAGTGGGGGCACGATCTGGGTTTCTACCGCATGGTGATCGACACCCAGACGAATTTGATTTTAGGAGCAACGCTGGTTGGTTACGAAACGGCTGAACTGGTGCATGTCTTTTTGTCACTTATGGAAGCTAAAGCAACGTGGCAGGTACTTGAACAATCGGTTCACATTCACCCAACTTACGGTGAGGCACTGCCCAGTCTCGCAAGGCTACTGGTTGGAGATAATATGCCAACCTGTCCCAATATGTAATAAAGGAGCAACTAATAACTACTAACTTGAAGATGGGCGATCGCTTCAAGATATCTGCAAGGGGTCGTATATTGATCAGTGCAAAGACTCTCAGTGTCAAGATAACCCAGGCGAAATTCTAACAACGACTCTTGTACTCCAAATAAAGTCATCCAAAATGCAATACTCACGGTCAAATAATCAAGCATTAGCCGTTGTTTTACCCGTGTGTTGAAGAGGGTATTTCTAGAATAAGCTGAAGTTGAATTCAGTTGTCAGAATTGAATTCAGGCTTTTGAAAACTGAAGTTTTTCTTGTTAACTGTGGTATTCGGCTGATTTTCGTTAAAGTATTCTTTTATCGGTGCAAAATATAAAAAGCAATGAAAAACCCCAACCTGTTTAAAGGATGGGGGCATAAATAAAAACTCTATACTTCATGATGACACAACTCAATATTTGTTCAACTGCTGTCAGCCTAGAGGTGGGGCAATGAACAGACCACCATCTACACGCAAGAAAATTACCCCTGCGACATCTGAGGAACCAAAGCTAGCAACTGACCCTGCTCAGGAAAATACTTCTTTGCACGAAAATCCAGGGGGAGCAACTATCACGGTGACGGCTGTTGAAGTAAGAGAGTTGACCGACCAAGAACAAAGCTTACGCTTGCAATTGGAACGTCAGGTAGAAAGGGCATTTTTGTCAGCAGGTCAGGCGCTGATGGAGTTAAGAGACAGACGGCTATACCGTTCCACGCACCAGACTTTTGAAGAATACTGCCGCGATCGCTTTAATTATAGTCGTGACGCGGCTTACTTGAAGATTTCAGCTACTGTGGTTTATGAAAATCTTCAAAAGTTTTTGCCGACCATTGGTCGGCAAATTCCAATGCCGACCAACGAACGACAACTGCGCTTTTTGGCGAAAGCCGAGTTGGAACCGGCTGTGCAAGCGGATGTCTGGCAGCAGGCAGTAGAGCAAGCTGGTAATAAGATTCCATCCGGTCGGATCGTGAAAGACGTAGTGGACAGGATACGCGAAAGTCCGAAAGTACCCAATCCTTACAATATTGGTGAAATATGCATTCTTGTGCCCAAAGATAACCCAGACTTGAGAGGTAAAGCAGGTTATTGGGGCGTGGTAACTCATGTTGGAGACTATAGCTGTACAGTCCAGACATGGGACGGCGACTACACCGTAAAAATCGAACACCTGAAATCACTGGAATTGCTTGATGAAGATTGCCAATTCATGCAGCAGCTATGTGTGAGGTTACGGCAGTTGCATCAAGTGGCCAGCCGTGACTCTTCTGTGGATTGGCTGTTGCAGGGGTTGGGTAAGCAAGCCAAACCTTATCTGTCATCCTTGCAGGCAAAGCTGCTGGCGGCTGTTGAGAGAGAGTACAAGCTGGTTTGGAAGCAGCCAAAGCAAAATTGATTCTTAATGTAAAAATTCAATCTAGTGCCTGAATCTTTTTTTTAAGTTTTACGCTCTCTTCGTTTAAGGAAGATAACTTAATCCGCCGACTTTCACGCGATAGTGGTACTAAAACTGGGGCAAGACTTTGAGCATTGCTTTCTTTAAAGCTTTCCACCAGCTTAGATAATTCTGCAATTGTCGATGCCTCAAATACACTACGCAAAGGTAACTCCACGTGTAAGGTGTCGCGCACTCTAGAGACAAGCTGAGTTGCTAGTAATGAATGACCACCTAATTCAAAGAAATTGTCATAAATTCCTACGCGCTTGAGTCCTAAAACCTCAGCAAAAATTTTCACCAGCACTTGTTCAACAGGAGTCCGAGGTGCGATGTAATTTTCAGGCAATTGGGGCTTGATTCCATTATGGAATGCTCTTAAGGCGCGGCGATTGACTTTACCATTAGCTGTTAGAGGTAAAGACTCCAATACTACAAAAGCTGATGGCATCATGTACTCAGGCAGTTTTTGTGCTATGTAAGTCTGCAACTGCGGCACTAACTTACGCACTGTTTTGGTTTGTAGGGGATTATTGCCGTAAGATTGCCAGGGACGAGAGAGAGTTGTGCTATGGGGAAAAATAGTTCTTTTACCTACTTCATCTTGTCGTACAAAAACTACATCATAATGTCCTTCAGTACTTGAATGTGACCATGTAATATCAAGGCTATAAGGTACGTTCAGCACATAGAAATCTTCTGGATCTACTCCGAAATTTTCTAGTTCTTGCAAAGCTTTACGTATTTGACCTACAGTTTTAAAACTTTCTACGTCTGTTAGCCATTCTGCTGTTTTAACTGCTGACATTACCCGCGCATTAGGTACATTGATAATGTTTAATATTTTTGGTTGATTCTCAATTAATAACTGACGCACTGCTGAGACTGTGAGATTATCTTCAGACCAGTTCAGCACTGAATATTTTCCAGTATTACTAACAATTTTGGCACTAATATGAAGAATCACATTGTAACGAAACTCAGTTAATTCATTGTGATGTTTACCCCGCATCAGTTGAATCTGTACATGATTAATTTGCGGAAAGAGTTGCTCGATTGCAGTAAAAAAATCTGGGTCAATAACTAACTCTGTTTCTTGAAATATTTGCCTTTGTACCCGTTGTTGCAACTCGAAGCAGGTAAGGGAAGGTTCAGCTTGATACAGTTGAACTGACGCATGGAAAGCTTGCAAGAGTGGCAAACTACGCACATCCCCTATGAAGATAAAGCCACCTGGAGCAGTTGCTTGTACAGCACCTTCTAATACACTAATCAGATAATCAATAGTAGGAAAATATTGTACAACCGAGTTCAGAATTACTGCATCAAAAGCTGCTGTTTCTACTTTCTCGAAGTCAGTAGCCATTTGCTGATACAGTGTTACCTGCGGCATTTCTTGTTTTTGTAGCTGTTGCTGAATGCAGTTAAGTGAAACTGAGGAAAAGTCTGTTCCCCAATATTTAGTGCAGTGAGGTGCAATTCTAAACAGAATCAAACCTGTCCCACAACCAATTTCTAACACTCGTTTGGGTTGCAAAGCCAAAATCTGCTCGACTTGGTTATCCACCCACTCACACATCTGCTCTGCTGGAATAGGCTGATTTGTGTAACTACTATTCCAGCCGACAAAATTGAATGTAGGATCTGAATCAGTAGATTGATTATAAGTTTCGTTATACAGCATCTGCCATTGCAAAACCTGCTCATTCTGCAATTGCATTAATTCCAAATTCTCCTGTTCGTTACTGTATTCAGTTTTTGGTACTACATAAGCTACTAGGCGCTTTTCCTGTTCATCCTCACTAGTTATTACTACAGTTTGCTGCACTGCTGGATGCTGACTCAGTACCGCTTCAATTTCTCCCAACTCAATACGATAGCCACGGATTTTTACCTGCTCATCAAGGCGACCTAAAAATTCAATGTTGCCATCTACTCGATAGCGAACTAAATCACCTGTTTTATAAAGTCGCGCTTTTAAGTTATTAGTAAAAGAATGATAGATGAAAGATTCAGCAGTTAAGTCAGGATGGTTTAAATAACCTCGTGCTAACCCATCACCACTTATATATAACTCTCCCGAAACGCCAATAGGTACTGGTTGTAAATGTTTATCTAATATGTAAATTTTTGTATTGGCGATCGCATGACCAATTGCAGGTGCTAAATTACCTTTATTCTTAACAGAAATATGACCAGAAGTTGTTACAACTGTATTCTCAGTTGGCCCGTAATTGTTAAATACTTGGAAAGAGTGAGAAGCTAAAGGATATTGATTTAGTTTGTCTCCACCTGTGAGTAATATTCGTAAAGCTGCGCTCTGAGGAAAATCTAATAACAGAGTTTTCTCTGCTAAAGGTGTTGGGATGAAAGAAATTGTTATTGCTTTTGATACTAGCCAATCTCGGAGATAGTCAGGCGATCGCCTGGTTTGATCATCTACAAAATAAATGCTTGCCCCAGTACTCAGATAAGGCCAAATTTCCCAACCGCAAGCGTCAAAGGCAACTCCAGAAATCTGCGTTGCTCGATCAAGGAGTGAAACTGCAAACGCTTTTTGATGCCAAAATACTAAATTTAACAATCCTCTATGTTCAATTTTAACCCCTTTAGGTTTTCCAGTTGAGCCAGAGGTATAAATGATATAAGCGAGGTTATCCACTGTAACTTTACTAGTAAGATTATCTTCAATCTCTTGAGAAAGAATCTCCCAATCTTTATCTAAACAGATTATTTGCGAATTATAGTTTTTCAGGCGTTCAAGCCATCGCTCGTGAGTTAATAAAACTGAGACTTGAGCATCTTCAAGTATAAAGTTTAAACGTTCAGATGGATAGCTTGGATCTAAAGGTACATAAGCTCCACCTGCTTTCACTATGCCCAACATCCCGATTATCATATTAAAAGAGCGTTCTACACAAAGTCCTACTAAAACTTCGCTTTTAACTCCTAATTTTTTGAGATAATGTGCAAGTTTATTACTGCGTATATTTAACTCTTTGTAGCTAAGTTGCTCATCGCCAAATACTAGTGCAGTTGCCTCACCATTCTGCTCTGCTACGCTCTCAATTAACTGATGAATACACTTATCTTGAGTATAATTTGCCTGTGTATTATTCCATTCGACTAACAATTGATGTAGCTCAGATTCGCTTAAAAGTGGTAAATGTGCAATTCGGTCTTCTGGATTTGCAACTATACCCTCCAGTAATATTTGGAAGTGTCCTAGCATCCTGGTGATAGTAGCATCATCGAATAAATCAGTGCTATAAATTACAAAACCACTAATTCCTTCTGAGCTATCTGCCCATAACCCATTTTGAGTATTTGGTTCCCACAAGTGGAACTCCAAATCAAAGCGTGTTGTTTCCGTTTCAAATGGTAGCGGACTTAAAGTTAAACTAGGTAACTCTAAGGCTGTCATCGGTGCATTTTGGAGTGCAAAAACAACTTGAAATAGGGGATTTTGATTCAAATTACGCTCTGGATGTAGTTCTTCTACAAGCTTTTCAAAAGGTAAATCTTGATGGCTGTATGCTCCTAAAGCTACCTCTTTAACTCGACTTAATAGTTTCCGAAAAGTTGGGTTTCCTGATAGATCGGTACGCAGTACTAAGCTATTGACAAAAAAGCCAATTAATCCCTCAATTTCACTACGATTGCGATTGGCAATAGGTGAACCAATAGCAATATCTTCTTGTTGTGTGTAGCGGTAAAGTAAAGCTTGGAATGCTGCTAGTAGGGTTATGAATAAAGTTACCCCTTCTTGTTGTCCGAGAGCTAAAAGTGCTTTGCTCAAACTTTTTGATAATTGCAGAGGTTGCCTTGCACCCTGATAAGTTTGCACAGCTAGTCTTGGTCTGTCGGTTGGCAGATTTAATATAGAAATGCCGTCTAATTGCTTTTGCCAGTAACTCAGTTGCTTTTTTAATACTTCCCCTTGTAACCATTGGCGTTGCCAGTATGCAAAGTCTGCATATTGGATTCTAAGTTTTGGTAGAGGAGAAGGCTGATTGCTGGCAAAGGCTGTGTAGAGTGCTGCTATCTCTTGAATCAGCACCCCAATAGACCAACCATCAGAGACAATGTGGTGCATAGTCAGCAGCAGCATGTATTGTGTCTCATCCAACCACAGCAGTTTTACTTGCAGCAACGAATCAGTTGATAAATTGAAAGGACGTTGAGCTTCTTGCGTAGTGAGTCGTTGTGCTTGTATTTCTCGTTCGGCTTGTGGCAGTTGCCGTAAATCTATTATTGGTAAAGGTATTGTTAGGGTAGAATTAATTACCTGAACTGGTTGCCCTGTCTGTACGACAATAGTGGTGCGTAAAGCTTCATGTCGTTGCACGATTTCATTAAAAGTTTGCTCTAGCGCGGCTAATTTGAGCAAACCTGTTAAATGTAGTGCTAATGGAATGTTATAGAAAGGATTATTAGGGATTAATTGGTCAAGAAACCATAGCCGTTGTTGAGCAAAGGAGAGGGGAAGATTTCCTGATCGCGAAATAGGTACGATAGGTTTAAAACTGTGGTTATTAGTACGATTAGATGCGGCTAAAAATTCAATAATTTCTGCTTTACGCCCTTGAATTTCTGCACGCAGTTCTGGTGTAAGAATTCCATCAGGGGCATTAGCGCGAAACTTTTCACCATCAATAAAAACTTGAATATCTAAGCTGCGAAGATAAGTTAAAAACTCAACCGTATTCAAAATTAAACCCCTTCGCAAATATTGTTATTGATTAGAAGTTAGCAGGCAGCTATGCTGTAAGAATACTGCTTATGTCAAGCTGCACTGCTTATTACCTAACCCAGCATTTTTATCACACTTCTAAGACTATATAAATCATTCCTGGGAATGAAACTTCGGTGATTATAACTATGGTATAAAGCTAAAACCAGGTGAATACATGGCATTGATGGAACAAAACCAACAGTTTGCTGAAGCAATCAGCACATTTTGCGCTGGCTGCTCAAACTCAAGTGTTTCTCTTTAAAATTCTACATCTTCTCGCTCTTGACTCGTAGTTCCACCTTTATCTAAACCCTTTGCTGTCCAACACATTGTGTCAATATACCTAGCAAGTTGTTCAACGGTTGGTGCTTCAAACAAATTGCGTACAGGCAAATCTATTTGGAAGGTGTCACGAATACGGGAAGTTAGCTGAGTCGCTAGTAGAGAATGACCGCCCAATTCAAAGAAATTGTCGTGAACGCCTACTTGCTCTTTTCCCAAGACTTTAGACCAGATTTGGGCAAGTAATTCTTCAACTTGCGATCGCGGTGCCACATAATCTTGATTATTGAAAGAAATCGTATCAGGCATGGGTAAAGCACGGCGATCCACTTTGCCATTAGATGTTAGAGGTAGACATTCCAGGATCACATAAGCTCTTGGCATCATGTATTCTGGTAACTTTTCTTTCAGGAATTGGCAAAGTAAGGATGCAAAGCTTTGCACCTCTTGCATCGGTATCTGTTCTTGATTTGGAACAATATAAGCTATCAAGTACTTATCATCAGGTACATCCTCACCCACAATGACAACAGTTTCTCTCACTGCTGGATGTTGATTTAACACCGCTTCAATCTCTGACAACTCAATGCGGAAGCCACGAATCTTTACTTGATTGTCAATGCGACCTAAAAATTCAATATTGCCATCTGGTAAATAGCGGGCTAAATCACCCGTTTTATAAAGACGTGTTTTTAATTTCTTACTAAAAGTATGAGTACTAAAGTGTTCAGCAGTTAATTCAGTGCGATTGAGATATTCTCGTGCCAGCCCCTCCCCACCCATATATAATTCGCCAGTAACACCAATAGGCACTAGTTGTAAATAGCTATCTAATATATAAATCTGCGTGTTTGAAATGGGGATACCAATAGGTAAAGATGTGGCTGACGGTAACTCTTGTACGCAGTAATAAGAGGAAAATGTTGTATTTTCTGTAGGTCCATAAACATGAATTAAGTGCTTTGGCGCACCAGATTGGAGAATCTTTTTAATCCATCTCTTATCAACGGTTTCGCCACCAAAAAGTAAATATTTCAAGGTCGAAAAAGCTTGCGGAACATCTCTAGTAATCTGTTGAAATAAGGCAGTAGTCAAAAACAGAATACTGATACCTTTTTCTCGTAGTTTTAATGTAAATTCGTGAGGCGAGAGGGTTATATCTTTACTAACTCCTACAAGTTGAGCGCCGTTAAGTAGCGCTCCCCAAATCTCGAATGTTGCAGCATCAAAAGAAGTGTTTGAGGCTTGGGCGACTTGATCAGATGGTAATAATTTTATATAGTTCGTATTGCACACTAAGCGATTTACAGCTTTGTGAGGTACAGCAACTCCCTTGGGTTTTCCTGTAGAACCAGAGGTGTAAATAACATAAGCTAAATTATCACTATTTAAATTGCTTTCGGGATTATCTTGCTTTTCTTGGGTAATAATTTCCCAGTCTTTATCTATAGAAATAATTAGTTTTGAGAACCCTTCAAAATGCTTGAGCAAATTTTCTTGTGTCAGCAACACTGAAACTTGTGCATCTTTAAGCATAAGATTTAGACGCTCTTGAGGATAACTTGAGTCTAATGGAACATACGCTCCCCCTGCTTTAAGAATACCCAACAATCCGACGATCATTTCTATAGACTGTGAAATACAAATGCCAACTAAAACTTCTGAACATACTCCGATTTTTTGTAAGTGGTGTGCTAGTTTATTGCTGCGAGTATTCAACTCTTGATAAGTCAGTTGCTCGTTAGCAAAGTTGACTGCTATAGAATCAGGATACTCCTGTACCTTTTTTTCAAACAATTGATGGATACACTTATCTTGAGGATAATCTGCTTGGGTGTTATTCCATTCCACCAATACCTGATGTAACTCCGCTTCACTTAATAACGGTAAATTTGCAATTCGTTCTTCTGGATTTGCAACAATAGCTGACAACAAAGTTTTAAAATGTTCCACCATCCGGCTAATAGTAGCTTTATCAAATAAATCTGTGTTGTAAACCATTACGCCTCGGAGACCTTCAGAATACTCCCAGTTTCCGCCCCATAAGCTCCTAAAATCCTCAGAACACTTCCACAGATGCAGTTCTAAATCAAAACGTGTTTTTTTCAAATCAATATTCATAAAGCTGGGTACTAACCCAGGCAGTTCTAGCGATGACATTGGCGCATTCTGAAAACCAAATACCACTTGAAATAAGGGATGGTGGCTCAAGTTCCGCTCTGGATGTAGTTCTTCAACTAACTTTTCAAACGGCAAATCTTGGTGGCTGTATGCTCCTAAAGTTACCTCCCGTACTCTGCCTAGTAGTTCCCGAAAAGTGGGATTTTCAGATAAATTGCTACGTATCACCAAACTATTGACAAAAAAACCAATTATCCCTTCTATTTCGCTACGGTTGCGGTTAGCAATTGGTGAACCTAGCGCGATATCTTCTTGATGTGTGTAGCGGTAAAGTAATGTTTGAAATGCTGCCACCAGTGTCATAAATAAGGTAACACCTTCTTGCTGTGACAGCTTTTCTAGTGCATCAATTAGCTTGAGCGGTAATTCTAGAAATTGTGTTGCTCCTTGATAGCTTTGTATAGCTGGTCTTGGTTTGTCAGTAGGTAGATGCAGTATGGAAATACCGTTTAGTTGCTCCCGCCAGTAAGCTAACTGGGTTTGAAGTACTTCCCCTTGCAACCACTCGCGCTGCCAGTGAGCAAAATCGGCATACTGAAGAGGCAGTTCTAATAGAGGAGAAGGCTGGTTTTGTGCAAAAGCTGCGTACAGCGTTCCCAGTTCCCGAATCAGTACCCCCATTGACCAATCGTCGCAGATAATGTGGTGCATATTCAGTAATAGAATATGTTCTGTCTCAGAAAGGACGAGGAGTATTACTCGTAGCAATGGCCCGGAGGATAAATCGAAGGGATGTTCTATCTCTGCGGTAATAATGCACTTTGCTTTAACCTCTTGTTCATCATCTGGCAATTGCTGGAGGTCTAATACAGAAAGAGGTATTGTTAAGCTGGGTGCAATAGCCTGTAGGGGTTGCCCATCCGACACAATAAAAGTTGTGCGTAAGGTTTCATGGCGACTCACGATTTCGTTAAAAGTCTGTTCTAGTGCGGCTAATTTCAGCGAACCGGTCAAACGAATTACTGTCGGCACATTGTAGATACCATTATCGGGGATCAACTGGTCGAGAAACCATAGCCGTTGTTGAGCAAAAGATGCTGGAAAAACGAAGACTTCTTCAGAAGACATATTGATCCTTATTTTAAATTCTGTGCTTTCTCAATACAAGCTCTTAGCTGTGCGGCGAGAATTTGGATATGGGGTTTTCTCAGCATAGTTAGGTGATTGCCAGGAATATAATGAATTTCTGTTCCTCCTACAGTTAGCTGATCCCAACCCATACTCGGATCTTCCTTGGCAATGCTTGATTGAACATTTGTTCTGAAAAGATTAATTTGTTTAGAGTAGGCTTGCGGAACGTAGTTAAGAACTGCTTGGCTATTGGCATAATAAACACGAAGCATTGGACGAATTGCTAACTCGCTTAAAAGTCTTAACTTGGATTCTTCAGGTATAACGTTAACTGGGGCATCCTCTTTACGGATGAAGTGAGAGAAGAGATTTGTTTGGAGCGATCGCGTTAGCGACTCCCAAATAGAATTTTGCACAATTTTATTAAAATTAGTCAACCCAGAAGTTAAACTGTTAATTCGATTCTTAGCGATCGCAATAATTAGATATAAATAATCGAGGAAAAAAGGCCATATATATCGCGCCACTGTCGTCAGCATAAACTTGAAACCACTACCCAAAGAAGGTATATTGCCTGGAATTGGTGCTAAAGTGTCAAGCACAGCAAGTAAAGCCACTTCTTCCCCAGACTTTTGGAGTTGTTGAGCCATTTCAAAAGCAACCCAACCTCCAAAAGACCAACCTCCTAAAAAATAAGGGCCTTTAGGCTGAACTCTACGCAATGCTTCAATGTAGTGGGTAGCCATATCCTCAATGCGAGTTAATGGAGAACTTTTTCCGTCAAGTCCAATGGGTTGTAGCCCATAAAATGGTTGATTTTTTCCCAAATTCTGAGCTAATTCGTAATAAGGAAAAACAACACCAAAAATTGGATGTATGCAGAAAAAAGGTGGACTTGAACCAGCAGGTTGAATCGGAACTAAGGGCGACCAGGGAAGAAAATCTGCTTTTGAGGATAGAGCAGTTGCTAAACTTTCAATTGTTGGATTTAAAAATAAGCTAGATAGCGGTAATTCACGCTCAAAATGCTTGTGTATCTGCTTCATCAAGCGTACAGTTAACAGCGAATCTCCTCCCAAGTCAAAGAAGTTATCGTAAATACCCACACGCTCAATATTAAGCACTTCAGCCCAAATTTTTGCTAAGGTTGACTCGGTTGGAGTCCGAGGAGCGATAAATGCTTTATCTATTAAACGGCTAGCGTAACTGTCGAGTTCTGTTAGCGCCAAACGATCCACTTTCCCACTAGCTGTTAGCGGTAGAGAATCCAGCATTACAAAAGCTTTTGGGATCATGTATTCTGGTAATTTCTCTTTTAAGAATTTACGTAGTAGAGACGTAAAATTTTGCGTCTCTATATTGGGAACAATATAAGCCACCAAGTACTTATCACCAGATACATTTTCTTTAACAATTACTACTGCTTTTTGTACACTATGATGCTGACTCAGGACTGTTTCAATTTCTGACAACTCAACGCGGAATCCACGAATTTTTACTTGATTATCGATGCGTCCTAAAAATTCAATATTACCGTCCGGGCGATACCGAGCTAAATCACCTGTCTTGTAAACTCGCGCTCTCTTTTTATCACTAAAAAGATTGGGAATAAACTTTTCAATAGTTAATTCAGGGTGATTAAGATAGCCTTGTGCCAATCCCTCACCACTTATGTATAATTCGCCTATAATTCCAATTGGTAAAGGTTGTAAATATTTATCTAATATATAAATTTGAGTGTTAGCAATAGGGCGGCCAATGGAGGGTTTTTCACTCATAGTACTAATCTCTGCAACGGTTGACCAAACTGTTGCTTCAGTAGGCCCGTAAGCATTAAAAAACTGACGCTGAGAGTGCCACCAAGGTTTTACAATATCATCGGTACAAGATTCGCCTGCACAGATAATAGTTTGCAATGCCGGCAGTGATTCTGTAGGTAGGACTGCTAATACTGCTGGCGGAAGGGTGACATGAGTAATAGCTTTTTCTCGCAACAATTTGAGCAAAGGTTGTCCGGGTAAAAGGGATTCTTTGTTTGCTAAATAAAGAGTTGCTCCTGTTTGTAGTGCCATAACAATCTCAAAAATTGAGGCATCGAAACTTAATGATGCGAATTGCAGAATGCGGTTAATCGGTTGTATGTTGAAAACCTCAATCTGAGATGCCGCTAAATTAGACAATCCTTGATGTTGGAGCAAAACACCTTTAGGTTTTCCTGTTGAGCCAGAGGTGTAGATAACATAAGCTAAGTTGTCAAATGTTACGTAACTAGTTGGGTTTTCTTGGCTATGTTGTGTAATAGTTGCCCAATCTTTATCTATGCAAATAATTGGATTTGAGAAGTCTGCAAAATGCTTGAGCAGCTTCTCTTGTGTCAGCAATACTGAAACTTGTGCATCTTCTAGCATGAAGTCAAGACGCTCTTGAGGTAGGTTCGGATCTAAAGGCAGGTATGCTCCACCTGCTTTGAGGATGCCTAATAGTGCAATTACCATCATTAGCGATCGCTCTACGCAAATACCTACTAAAACGTCAGGGACTACCCCCAATTTTTTCAGATAATGTGCAAGTTGGTTGCTGCGTATATTTAACTCTTTGTAGCTAAGTTCTTCATTGTCAAATACTAGTGCGTTCGCGGAGCGTGCGTTTAACGCAATTGCATCGGGAGTTTCCTGCACCTGTGCTTCAAATAACTGATGAAAACACTTATTCTCTAGATAGTCTCGTTTCGTGTTATTCCAATCAATTAATAACTTTTGTCGTTCTTGCACAGTAAGCAAAGACAAATCTGAAATTCGCTGTTCTGGATTGGCAACAATGCTTTCTAGCAGTGTTTGGAAATGTCCCAGCATTCGCGTAATGGTTTTGTCATCAAATAAATCGGTGCTATAAACCATTTGTCCTTTCAAACTTTCCAAGTCTTGCCACAAATGGAACTCTAAATCAAGTTTTGCAGTTTTGTTATCGAACTCAAATAGCGAAAGCGTTAACCCAGATAACTCTAAGGTTTCGATAGGAGTGTTTTGTAGGCTAAATACAACCTGAAAAAAAGGATGATAGCTCAAATCTCGTTCTGGGTGAAGTTCCTCCACCAACTTTTCAAAAGGTAAGTCTTGATGACTGTATGCTTCTAAAGTTATCTCTCGCACTCGATTCAACAATTCTCGAAAAGTCGCCTTACCTGAGAAATCTGTACGTAACACCAAGCTATTGACAAAAAAACCAATTAATCCCTCTAGTTCGCTATGATTGCGATTAGCAATAGGTGAACCAACTGCAATATCCTCTTGCTGCGTGTAGCGATAGAGCAAAGTCTGAAACGCTGCCAGCATTGTCATGAACAAGGTAACGCCTTCTTGGGAACTCAGTACCTCTAGCGCTTGAGTTAAGGAGGGTGGTAGCTCTAAAAATTGTTTTGCACCCCTGTAGCTAGGAACTGCTGGTCTTAGTCGGTCAGTGGGGAGATTCAATACCGAAATCCCGTTTAATTGCTTTTGCCAATAAACTAACTGGCTTTGTAGGGGTGAGGTGCCGTTTGCTGCCGCTCCTTGTAGCCACTCCCGTTGCCATTGAGCGAAATCTGCATATTGAATGGGTAGTTCTGGTAAGAGCGTAGATACGGAGTAACTAGTTGTCAGACATCGCTTATCCCCTGCCAAGGCTTTGTATAATACCCCCAATTCTTTAATTAGCACTCCAATTGACCAGCCATCGGCAACTATGTGATGTAGATTTAGCAACAGCAGATATTCTTCTTCATCCAGTTGCAGCAGCTTTACTCGCAGTAATGGCCCAGTGGTGAGATTGAAAGGATGTTGAGCCTCTTGGGTTACGATTTGCTGCACTCGTGTGTCGCGTTCTGGGCTATCGAAATTGCGTAGGTCTATTAAGGGAAGAGGTATGATTAAGCTAGGTGCAATCGCTTGTACTGGTTGCTGATCTACCATAACAAACCTAGTACGTAAAGTTTCGTGGCGACGTACAATTTCGTTGAATGTCTGCTTTAATGCGGTGAAGTTGAGGGAACCTGTCAGGTTAAGTGTTGTTGACACGTTATAAAATGGATTCCCCGGTGCTAACTGGTCGAAAAACCACAATCGCTGCTGGGCGAAAGAAGTGGGAAAAACGAAAACCTCTGCTTCCTCAGAAAAATTAAGTTCTTCATCATCTGTGAGACTACTGTAAATATACTCGCTCATAAGTGAATGGCAAACAGTGGTGGTGGAATTTGTGGAAACTTTTTCTCAGCCCATCTTGTTGTCAATGCTTCGATAGGAGTTTAGCTTTGAAGAACTAATGGTTCTCGGACCACTAAATCAGTTATTAGTGATGCCTATTTCAAAAGCAGGGGAGGAGTATTTCAAAAGCAGGGGAGGAGCAAGATTTTGGCAATGAAAATTTCTTAAATGCCCGCTTAAAATAGATACAGTTATTTTAACGATACATTTCCCCTCCATCGCATATAAAACTGAGGTGACAAGTTGTGCATAAGCCCAGATTTCCTGCTTGTGAGAAATCCGGGTGATAAATTATTGCTAAGTGGTGCAAAATTAGCTGTGAGTGTCGAGTCAATCCAGTAAAAAATGTCCTTTCCTGATAGATTAGCCATATTTTTCCGTCCAGTATAGTGTTAGATAAAGGCAATACTTTGATAACATAATTGGTCTTCAAAACAAGATTTCAAGACTTAGTTTTACTTGCTTAGTTATTTAAATTTTCAGGAATGAGGCACAAGTTTTCTTAATTACAATTTATACCAAAATTTCTCATACTTATATTTAAAATACCCGTATTAACATAGAAAATAAAAGTATCTTACGGATAAGCTTTATTGACAAAGTAGAAGATGTATATCAATCTTAAGGCATAGATCAACCAGTAGGGCAAATGCACGCAATCGACCTTCCGCACCCTAAAGAACTCTTGCAAAAGCTTTTTGTGATATAATCAAGTCTTTGCAAATTTGCGATTAGACTTTGATTATGTGAGAAGAAAAAGGACTTATACAAAACGTCTTGCACACAAAATAATACAAGAGGTTTTAGAAAAAGATATTCACTGTAAATTAAGTCAGAATTCGGAATTCGGAAGTCGAAAGTGAATCAATACTTGTCAGGTTTTTTGGGAAAGGGACTCATTTTAAAGAGGAAGAAAACCTTATATATTGAGACTAGTGAATTACTTTCGACTTATGAATGCTGTACAATGCCGTTGAAGATGGCAGAAGTTAGAGAGCTTTTCACCCAGACATTATGGTTGTGATAAAAATCACCACGTTGTTCTAGTGTAAATCCACCCAGCAACAATCCTAACCACACCTCCACCATTGGCATTTTCAATCCCTGTTGTAATTTAGTCAGAGAAATTTCATCTTTGACATTTATCAGATGGTTAGCGATCGCACTCTGCCATTTTTGGACATCCTCATCTGATGCTAAATTGCGGACATCTTCTAAAGTTGTCACCTCATCGAGCATTGCCAAAACATTCGCTTTTTCAACAGGTGCTGCTACAGAATTGTCCAATTCAGTAGAATGTGAAAATTGGTGTGGGCCATGTGGTTTAAAGATTTGTGGTGTTTGCGGTTCAATTAAATCATCTAAATCTAGGTGCATTGTTGTCCGCACTAGACCAGCAAAGAGATCGGTGCTAACAACTGGCCCTAAAAGACTATTGCGATCGCGGGTATCTTGCAACAGCACTTCGGCACGAGACTTGAGAATATCCGCAATTTGACTAAAGGCAAGCGCTGCGGTTAATAACTGTGCCTCCAAGGGTAAATTTTCAAGCTCCGCATCCAAACAATCCCACATAGCATCAAGGGAAGAAGTTGGTGGAGATTCTGACAACTCATCCAGCACATCCCAAATTGTTAATTGACGATACGTAGTCATCTCTAAGATTGTGGATGCAAGGGGCAAGGCCGCACTGGGCAGTAACTTGAGGTAATTTCAAACATATCCTTATATTGATATAGTGAAACACCATATTGTTTCGCAAACGCCTGCAACACCTGATCTGTATAGGCGCGGATCTTGCCAGCCGTTAGCCCAAAGCAGTGAATTGGTTCCAGGCGACAAATAGGCTGTTGCCCCAGCCAGAGTTCTGCCGACATAGCGTGTAATGGTTTATCCCCTGGTTCTTTATACAAATACAGCACTGCAAAATACGTTGCTGGTGGTTCAACTGCGATTGCATCAATTTCTGCTGAATGACTTTCACTCCGGCGACGATAGAATGAGCGACGATTGTGGCAGACTTTTGGATTCCAACACCCGTCCCCTGCTGTTCCATGTAAAACCTTGGCTTGGGCAGTTGGTAGTTTGGAACATAATTGACACTTGGGATCGAGTGGCTTTGGCATACCTTACTCCACTTTCTCTCCGATTGCGCGATAGTAAGCAGCGATCGCAGCTTCTTGCTCACTGCGAAGGGTATAGCGCCGAAACGCTTTCTCGCTTTGATGTCCCGTTAGCTTACGGGCATGGCTGGGGTCAACTCCCAATAGCAATAAGTCAGTGGCGTAGGTATGTCGAAAGGAGTGAGGGTGCAAATCCTCAATGTGAGCTATTTCACCGATTTTTTCCACCGCGAAGTAAATGCCGTGATAACTCAAGCGTTCACCTTTGTACGAAGCATGGTGTGAAATCATCAGTGGACTAAGGCTGTTTAACACCTCTCCTTGCTGTGAGCGTAATTGTAAATAATCTGCCACGACTTCTCGGCTTTCTTTTCGCAGTGGCACTAAGCGTGGTTCATTGGTTTTGGTGTCCGGTAAAAACAGGAGCTTGCCATCAAATGAGCCAACATTTAGCTGTACAACTTCCCCTGCCCGGAGTCCATGACTAAGGATGTGAACGAGTGCTGTATCTCGTTGCTTTGTTTCTTGGAGCAATTCCAAAGCTGACCAAACCCGTTCCATCTCTTCTGGGGTTAAACTCTGCGCTGGTGGTAATGGCACTTTTTCCAGTTTTATCCCCAGTGTCGGATTAGTAGAAATAATTTCAGGATACGTGTAACACATCCATTTGAAAAAGCTTTTGAGAGCCGCAATTCCTGCATTGATACTGCTTTTTGAAAGGGGATTACCTGCATCAGTCCGTATTTCATCACGGAGATATTCTTTATATAGCGCAAGATGACGTGGGCGTAGCTCATGATAGTGAAGCTCACTCCAAGCCAAAAATCGTTTGAGTTCTCGTTCGTAAAGCTTGCGGCTATTGAGTGCAAGGTTGTTGCTGCGTAAAAACTCTAGCACCTTTACCCATCGGATATCGGTTGGTGGAGTTGTTTTTGTAAGTCTTTTACTACTTCCTGCCTCTCTAGTGAGTGCGGCATCCTCAATCGAAATTAATTTAATGGGTGGTAAAAAATCTGCACTGTAATTCATTCTAAATCAGATAATTTTTATTATTAAAAAATCTATTTGCATCGGATTATTTTCACTTTTATTCCACAGCAAATCCTGATAGTTGACGCATTTTTGGAGTATGGAAGCCGATGACAATATCTTGTTTATCTATACCCATTTCCATTAATTCTAAAGCAATATCCGCTTCCGTTGTATTTTGTTGAATCCAAATTTTATTATTCTTGATATCTAAGTGCATTATTGGCCCGTAAATCCGATGCTGATTATTCCATCCAACGCTAATAATTTGATAATGGTCATGTTCTTCATCAAAAATTTGTTCTACTTCTACATCTCCGTAACTAGGCTTGTACTGGAGATGTTTAGTTAAGAGTTGCCTAACTTTTGTCCGATATTCATTTAATTTGTCCATTGTTCTATTGCCTCCGTTTCCACATTATAAATAATTAACTTCAATTTGTTTTCATTGACTACAGTTTGGATAAAAGACAAGTTAAAGAAGTCGTTATAAGTTACCAATGGTACAGCTAAATATAAGTTTCTATTTGGCTCTTCAACACGCAACGCTGTTCGATAATTAATAAATTGTCCTAGCGCCATGTGAAATTCAGAAATTTTTGAGGCACTCACAAAATTTTTGATTTCAACTGCTATTTTTTCTCCTGCTTTTTCGGCAGCTAGAAGTCGCTCTGCACCTAAATCAATTTGAACATCAACCCCGCCACACCTAATATTGAGCGGATCATCTGTAATTACCCAACCCTCTTTTTCTAATGCAGACCTCACTATATTGTGGAATAAATCACGAGCCATAGTTTTACACCAAAGCCACACTAACCTTAATACTGCTGTCACTGTAAGCATAAAGTGAGCAACTTGCTCATCTTATGCTTACAGTGACAATTCGCCAGTAAAACATTTAAACATAGATTTCAACTTGGTACTGACTATCGACTCCAGCACATAAATCCTTTAAATCTAAACTTTGCTCACATTATGCTTTAGATTACATCGTAATACAAGACTACAACACAAAATAATCTACCCTTATCTTTTATCCGATATAATCTACGATTAACACTACTTCCCTTGATATACAACACTTCCACCAACATGCGATCGCGGAGGGTGCATGTTGGCAACGGAATAGACACTATTACGCTGCCGATAAATTTTGCTTGTCTTTGGTATCGCCTTTGATGCGTAATCCAAGCGATAACCACTTACAGGTTGCTAACTTTCAGTTATAGTTAGCCGTAACTTATTATAGGCACAATGCAACTATAACTTTGACTTGGTGCAAAGATAGTTTACAAAAGTTACTCAGGCGGTTGCATATTATCGTTTTAACGAAGTATTGAGGTATTGCTGCCGAAGAATGCATTCGGGAAAACTTTTCTCCCTGATCAGGTGCCTGTCCCTCAATCCCTAAGATTCGGATCATGGATAATTGCAGCTGCCTTGATGGTCAACCGTCTGGGAATACAAATTGCCTGCTTTAAATTAACTACAGAAATCATCTACCCGAATATCACGCCAGACATCAGAAACCTGCCAGCCGGAATTGCCCACCGATTGTAATGGAGGATTGTCGAGAAATGGAACATAGTCAGGAACTCTAGGCTCTGAAATCGCTACTGGTTGCTCCTCAACCACAGGGGCTGGAGAATTGACAGTATTAGCTTGAAGAAGTTGGTCTTCAGCCTCCTCGATTAGCTTCATCTGTCTCAGGGTAAGCTTATCAGATTTTTTGATGATCTTCTTAGTATCTGTATCATTAGAAGTTTTCATTGGCTGTTCCCTTGAAGGCATTGGCTTAAAATTTGGATGAGTAAATTTGGGAGAAGTTAGGTATAAATAATTTGCACAGAATTAACAAGGTACACCAAATCGATGCAAAATACGAGTCCCTTGTTGAGGAATTTATTAATTGTGTACAAATCTGTTTTCGGGTAGATGTCTCAGCATAATCTGTTGCACAGATGCAAGTATTAAGCGATCGCTTCTTGATCATGACTGTACGTCAATACTGTTTTGCGTTTTTGACTCCTAATAAGCAGATAATGGATGGTTGAGAGTTCTCGCTGTGGAGGAACAGCGTTGAGAAACTTATCAGGTGATAAAGGCACAATTCTAGTAGTAGATGACGAAGCCAGCATCCGTCGAATTTTACAGACGCGTCTAGAAATGATTGGCTACAGCGTAGTTACAGCTAGTGATGGTGAAGAAGCTTTGTCAGCTTTTCGCCTGTTGACCCCTGATTTAATAGTTCTAGATGTAATGATGCCAAAGCTAGATGGCTATGGTGTCTGTCAAGAATTACGGAAACAATCAGACGTACCAATTATCATGCTAACAGCCTTGGCAGATGTAGCAGACCGAATCACTGGGCTGGAACTCGGTGCTGATGACTACATGACGAAACCTTTCTCACCCAAAGAACTAGAAGCTCGAATTGCCTGTGTACTAAAACGGCGCTCCCACAAAACCAGTATCAATACTATTCCTAACTCTCTTATAATTCATGTGGGTAATCTCAAAATCGATATAAATAAGCGGCAAGTCCATAAAAATGAGCAACGCATTAGGTTGACAGGTGTGGAGTTTAGCTTATTAGAGAAGTTACGTGAATCATTCAGGAAAGATTTTTTCAAGGGCTAAAATATTACAGCAATTGTGGGGCTTTGTACCAGATATGAATACAGATACGCGTGTGGTAGATGTGCATATCTCACGATTGCGGACAAAGGTAGAATCCGACCCCAACGATCCAGAATTTATTATCACAGCGAGAGGTAGTGGTTATTTTTTCCCACGAATTGTTGAATCAGAACAGGAATAGCAGGAAAATATGAGTAAGCTCATCTTAATTACAGGCATAAGTAAAGGTCTAGGTTATGCAATGACCGAGGGTTTTATTAAAGAGGGACATACTGTTATTGGTTGCGCCCGTTCATCAGATGCGCTCGATAAAATACGCCATTCATTTAGTGCTACCAATGATTTCACATCTGTAGACGTGGCAAATGAACCACTTGTAAAAGAATGGCCCCAAGGCGTACTTCAAAAATATTCACCGCCAGATATAGTGATAAATAATGCGGCAATTACCAATTATCCAGCACCTTTGTGGGAAATACCATCTGAAGAATTTTCGGATCTTATAGATATCAATATCAAAGGAGTAGCGAATATAATTCGCCATTTCGTACCAGCAATGCGGGTACGCCATCGCACATAATTGTCCCTGTGTAGAGTTATTCGGGGCGATGATGGTATGCCGCAGACTGGCGAATGTAAACCATTGATTATATACACTGAAATTTACTTAAGATTGGCATCTAATAAGATAGATAAAACTTGGCGTGCATACTCTGCTCCTGTTGGAGTTCTTTCTATTGTTGCCATTAGGCTAGCACCACCAATTAAAAGTAAATATTGTTGGGAGAACGCTTCCGGGTCACGCACTCCTGCGTCTTTTGCTAGCTTCATGATCTGAGTGCGGATGCCATGACGTAAATTCACTGCAATTTGGTGGACTGGATGCTGTACGTTAGCTAGTTGTACAACTGCATTAATAAAAGGACACCCTTGAAAGTCTGGTTTAGCATACCACTCCTCTAAGACATCAAACGTTGCTAGGAGTTTTTCTGTTGCAGTTTTTCCTCTTGTTTCCACAGCCTCCTCAAACCATTGCAACCATTGCCTCTGTTGATAAAGCATCACCTCTAAAATCAGTTGCTCTTTAGAGGGAAAATGGTTATAGAAAGTCTGTTTAGCAACACATGAGGCTGCAATCACTTCGTTGATTCCGACGTATGGAATACCTTTTTGGTAGAACAGCTTTAAAGCAGTCGTCAGAATTCGTTCGTAAGTGTTATTTATTTTTACTGTCATAAATAGTTCAAACTAGACAAAGATGTCTACTCATGATAATCTTGTGGCAACAGACAAAGCTGTCTACTATGCTAACCAAAATTATAGAGAAAAAATGTCGATGATTCATAGTCGAGATTTAGACTATTCAATTATGAACACATCAAAAATCAAATATTTTCTAATATCTGTTGCAATAGGTGGAACATCAGTATTAATAGTTGCAGCCGGGTCTTTGGTAATAGCTGGATTAATAGGTAATGAATCAAGAAACACTTCCAATATCAATCGTCCTAGCTTTGAGAAAATGATATATTACGGTTTCCCGATTGCAATGACGGGTTTATTTTTGAGTATTTTTAGTGCTGGCGCAATATATCTTACAGAAAATTATTTAGATTTGAAAGAACTTACTGAACAAGAACAAATAAAAATCTCCCCTTCTTGCATAGGCTGTCGTCACTTCCACGGCGTTCGATACAATGGGATACTTTTAACTTGTGCGATGCATCCATACGGTGCAGAGAATGAGCATTGCCTAGACTATAATGGTACAGAGAATGAGCATTGCCTAGACGATAAAAAATTTCCATCAGCAACAGCTTCTTCTATCCTAGTGATCTCTACGACAAGACGCTTAAAGCGTTTTGGTATTGCTGATATTCGCCCAATAATTCCTGGCCATCATCTAACAAGGCTCAAAATTTTCGCAACTAAGACACAGGTGCTGAAGTATGCCAAGAATAAGATAGGGTTAAGCATGGCTAGTCATTCCAAATGAAACTTGGAGCGTTCTTGGGAATGACCGTCTTCACAGGGAATAACATCAACCACCAGTTTTGTCCCTGTTATGAGTCAACATCTCCAACAAACCATGTCATCAGATACATTTGCTTTGGTGCGAGGTATTTTGACTTATAAAAACAACATTTGCTGCAAGAGATTCTGGAAGCGGCGATCGCGCTGCTACACGCAGATATGGGCAACCTGCAAATCTACGATCCTCAAACCCAAACGCTGAAGTTTGTTGCCCAGTCTGGCTTCAGTTCAGAATTTCTCGACTTTTTTGGTACGGCAACGGTTGGACAGACAGCTTGCAGCACTTCTATTCAGGAACGTGTGCGAGTCATTGTTGAAGATGTGGAAACTGACCCTCGCTTTGAGTTGCTGCGCTCGATTACCAAGACAGCAGGATATCGGGCAGTGCAGTCAACACCTCTATTCGGGCAGAGGGGGGAACCACTTGGGATACTCTCCACCCATTTTCGGCAACCGCATCGTTCTTCTGAACAAGAATTACGCCTCCTCGATTTGTACGCTCGCCAAGCCGCAGCACTAATTGAACGGAAACAGGCAGAACAAGCCCTGCGAGAGAGCGAGGAGTTGAAGCAACGCATCTTGGAGAGCAGTCAAGACTGCATCAAAGTTTTAACGTTGAACGGTGAAATCCTTTACATCAGTGAAGGTGGGCGATGCCTTTTGGAAATTGATGAGCCAACGTCTGTCAATAACGTGGATTGGGTGAGTTTTTGGCAAGGTGAAGACTACGACAATGCATTAGCTGCGATCGCGGCTGCTAAAGCCGGCAGTATGGGACAATTTCAAGGCTACCTCCCGACCATGAAAGGCTTGCCAAAATGGTGGGATAGCGTCATCTCGCCGATTCGGGATGAGTCAGGAAAAGTTGTCCAATTGGTTGCCATCTCACGAGACATCACCAAGCAAAAGCTTGCTGAAGCGGAACGCGAACGGCTGCTGCAACGAGAACAAACTGCACGAGAAGAAGCTGAAAGCGCCAACCGGATTAAAGACGAGTTCTTGGCAGTGCTATCCCATGAGTTGCGATCGCCCCTTAACCCAATTTTGGGTTGGACAAGCTTACTTCGCAATGGCAGATTGGATGCGGCAAAAACTACTTATGCACTGGAAACCATTGAGCGCAACGCCAAGCTACAGGTGCAATTAATTGAGGATTTGCTCGATATCTCTCGCATTCTACGTGGCAAACTGAGTTTAAATGTCATGCCCGTCGATCTAAGTGTAGCGATCAAAGCTGCCTTAGAAACCGTTCGATTAGCAGCAGAAGCTAAGTCACTGCAAATTCAGATGAAACTTTCACCACAGGTTGTGACAATTAACGCAGATGCAGGGCGGTTGCAGCAGGTATTGTGGAATCTTTTATCGAATGCTGTTAAATTCACGCCCAATGGAGGCCAGATTACAGTTGCATTAACAATAGCTGAAAATCATGCCCAAATTCAAGTAAGCGATACAGGAATTGGTATTAATCCTGACTTTCTGCCTTATATCTTTGAACATTTCCGGCAAGAAGACGGGGCAACGACCCGCAAATTTGGCGGATTGGGCTTGGGATTGGCGATCGCGCGGCAAATTGTCGAACTGCACGGAGGCACGATTCAAGTCGAGAGTTCAGGCGAAGGACAGGGAGCAATATTTATTGTCAAGTTGCCATTGCCCAGAAATAAAAATTATGGGACAACAGATGAACCGATTGCTGTATTGCCGACGCTTCGGGGCTTACCGCTCTCAAATTTGAGAGTGCTTGTCGTTGATGATGACACAGACACTCGTGAGTTCATCGTTTTTGTTCTAGAACTGGCTGGAGCGATCGTTACCTCTGTGCCATCGGCGATTGCAGCATTAGAAGTCCTAGCCCAGTCGAAACTCGATGTACTGGTCAGTGACATTGGAATGCCAGAGATGGATGGTTATATGCTCATGCGACAAATTTGGGCAATGGAACAAGGTAAGCCAATTCCAGCAGTTGCCCTTACTGCATACGCTGGGGAAACTGATCAAAATCAGGCTCTACTAGCTGGATTTCAAAAGCATGTTTCTAAACCAATTGAGCCAGAGATGCTTGTGCAAACGATTATAAGTTTAATCGCTTGCGGATAGCACTCCTGATAAAGCAAAACGAGAATAACTAGAGTATTTAAAAAACTCAATCTGACAAGAACCTAATTTGCTCAACTTATGGCTACAGTGACAATCGCAATGGCAGACAAACTTGACTTAACCAAAATAATTCAAAGTTTTCAACTATAAGCTGCTGATGGGAGCATAGGCGAAAAGGTGGAGCCAACTCTATCGAAAGCGATCGCACCTATGCTTGTGGCTGCCAAAGAAAACTGTAGATAAATAGTGGCAGCGTAAAGATAGGCAATATCAACAAAAACTTACCTAGACAAAATAAATTAGGTTATTAATACTAGAAATTTTAAAACTGCCTCATTGGTATTGCAATGGAGCAGTTTTAAAATATGCAAGTACAAAATTTATAGGGTCAAGATAAGTAAAAGTTGGCAGTTTTATGGATACTATTGCTGAAAATACACTAATGAGTGACTTCAACAAAAAACTGCACCCATTAATTATCTCTATATCTCACGTTTACGAACTGCCGCCCTTACGTCCAGCTTCACGAGCTTCTTCGGAAGTGAACTCATGAGCAGTACCTTTTTCATGAGCAACTTGTCCACCTTTTTGTCCAGCTTCACGAGCTTCTTCAGAAGTGAACTCATGGGCAGTGCCTTTTTCATGAGCAGCTTGTCCGCCTTTGCTTGCAATTTCGCGTTGCTTGTCTTCATCCATAGAAGCAAAGCCACGATTGCTAGTATCTGACATAATATGACTCCTTGTAACTAATTAAAGAAGAATTCAGAAGTCAGAATTCAGGAGTCAGAATTAATGAGTGGGGAATTCAGACCCACCACTTGATTATTGCACCACTAAATCGGAGATTTAGTGGGGACTTAAACCCATTTATTCATCCGCCGCTCGCACAGAATTCAATTCTGAATTCTGACTCCTGACTCCTGAATTCTGTTCGTTAAAGCTTTTTAGGTTTTGAGCTAATGAAACCTCAAAAGCAATTCAATTGAGTTGTCTGATGGCTCTAATTTAGCCCTGTAAATCTAATGAATTCATGGTTCTTTAGAGATAAATAGTGACGATGAATTTATCCTTCAGATATATAACTAAAGTTATTATTGGTACAATCCTATCTAGTCGGGCACATATAATGCCAATGTGGTGCCTATTAAAGTTTGCCTGATTATCTACTAAGAAAAATCCCCCGATAGGTCGGGGGCTAAAAAGTCAGAAAATAATATTAAACCTATTAGTTGCAATGCTAGCGTTCGCTTCACGGACAAAAATCTTTCAAAGGTTTGAATGACCTTTAAAGAATGATTGTGATAATCAGCACAAATAAACGCTTTAATAAAACTTATTCTTTTCATTATCGTCCTATGGTCGTTCAGTAGCAGTAAGATTGGACACAAGACGGTTAAGGTGATTTGAGCAGCATACTCTTCCTTACCTATATTTAAGTGAGTAGTCCTGCTCAGACCAAAATAACTTTACTCAGTTGTTAGTAATTTTTATATCTCAATAATTACAGTAATTATTGAGATATACTTCACCCTGACTATGAAAGATAATTTTGTTAAGGAATTTCCAGAAAATAAAATGCTATAAGCCTAGCTTTCGCCTAGGATGTTGACTTTGGGTGTTTTGAAGTGATATTTCTTCATACAGAATATATGCCTCAAAATATCCAAAAAAGATTGGTAGTTAATGAAAGAATTAAAAAGTTCGTCCAGCCGATTGATTCGTCTGTTTAAACAAAGTCGAGAGAATTGGAAAGAAACAGCACTTGAAAGACAACAAAAGCTGAGAGCGCTAGAAATAAAAATTAGAGATTTATCCCTTTCGCGGGAGAATTGGAAAAAGCGTGCCATGAAAGCAGAAAAAGAATTACGTATCCTTCGCCCTAACTCAGTTGATGTAAAAAAAAAGGAGAAGAAGTTTCCGAAAAAATAGAGGCGCTGACAGCTATTGGACATCATTACAGCATTCAGATAATAAAAAAAGCAGTACAACAAACAGTTGATTCTGGAAGTAGTTTACGAGCAGTTGAGAAAAACCTGAAGCTGGACGCATCAGAGTCTGAAATTTCTACTCCGAACTTTAGTAGTGTAAGAAATTGGTTAGGACGAATTGGGTTGTACGAGCTTCAAAGAGAAAAAGAATATCGAACTGATTGGGTTTTTATTATTGACCTAACAGTAGAACTAGGAAAACAAAAATGCTTGGTGATTTTAGGAGTTTCTCAACAATACCTGGAATCAACCGTTTTGCCGGAGAAGCGAGGGCTAAAACACCACGATGTTCAACTCTTAGCCCTGGAAATTATGGACTCTACCAGAGGAGAAATTATCGAACAAAAGCTCTGCGAACTGACTAATATGGTTGGTCACCCAATACAAATAATAGCAGATCATGGCAGTGATATCGAAAAAGGAATTAAACTTTACTGTTCAAAACATTCCTCTGTTATTTATACCTATGATGTAACCCATGCAATGGCTTTATTACTAAAACATGAGTTAGCGACCTCCGAGAAATATCAATCTTTTGTCCAAAAATGTAACCAGTGCCGACATCAACTTCAACAAACAGAGTTATCATTTATTTCCCCTCCATCCCAACGAGCTAGCTGTCGTTATTTCAATATTGAAAAGTTGATTAATTGGGCGCAAAAGCTTTTGAATTGCCCAATCGAAACTTTACTGAAATTAGCACCAACTAGTGACCCAGAAACCCTTAATCAAAAACTAATAATGAAATTCGGTTGGTTAAGAGACTATCAAGAGGAAATTTGTATTTGGGAGCAAATGGTTTTAATGACTAGAACGATAGAAGCTCAACTTAAAATCAACGGAATTAACCAACAATCGAGAATTGAGTTTGAGAATAAGCAATTTCCAACCTCAACTAATCTTATTTCTGTTTTTCGACACAATATTCTTGAATATATTACAATTGAAAGTTCTCAATTCCCTGTAGAAAAGACTTTTTTGGCAACTTCCGATATAATCGAATCTATTTTTGGTAAATACAAACATTTTTCTTCTAGATGTCCTTTCAAACAGATAGGTCAGATGATTCTAAATATTTCTTTATGTACCATGAATTTCACTGGTCTGATGATTAAGGAAGCATTAGAAAATGTTCGGTATCTTGACCTTAAGGCTTGGTCATCTCAAGTTTTTGGTCAGTCCACCCTCTCAAAAAGAAAAACTGTATTTTCGACCTCAATTGACGACACAGTAATTGTATGAAGTTTTTTTAGCGATTTCCCTACAAAGTCAACACCCTAGCTTTCGCCCCTTAAGGGCGAAAGCGCCTCAGTCCTTGGGTTGAGCCAAAATATATTTGATACGGTGAAGCAGCGCGGTCTTCTCCCAAAGGGAGAGGCTAGCGCCAAGGGGGTTTCCCCCATGAGTGACTGCTGAACCCCATAGGGGCTGGGCATTTTATTCCCTGTAGGTGCTTAAGCCGAGTCATCCTCTAGACTTGAATAGAGTAGTCTTTTAGTAGATGTTTACACTTGGTATTAGCTATAAATTCAAAATAAGTAAATATTACTTAATCCTTGGCTAAAAAAGGAGTTTTTTATGATATCCACTGTAATTTTTTTTGTTGGCTACACTGTAATATCTGCGTTTTTCATTTCTCATGTTGAGTAAGCAGCTAGAAACTATTAAAATTCCTATTTGGTTATGGCACGCTTGATAAGCGC
The DNA here is from genome assembly GCF_015206895.1 of Nostoc sp. LEGE 12450. Classification (GTDB taxonomy): domain Bacteria; phylum Cyanobacteriota; class Cyanobacteriia; order Cyanobacteriales; family Nostocaceae; genus Nostoc. Next base: position 41,334 of record NZ_JADEXU010000063.1, read on the forward strand.
AAATCGATTATCTATAAGCCTTTTGGGTGTGGGGTGTGGCTGAGTGAGGTGTAGTGAGGAAAAAGTTTTTTAATGTCCGCGCTTATTTCTACTTTTCTTAATTTTTTCAAATCTGCAACCCTACCCACAACACCTGCCCTGGCAAAGGTTTCATCTTTACAAGAGTGCCATTGCTTCATGGCATCTATTTTTTTGTGCCAACCGCAGTTGACAAAAGCTAGCCCTGTTTACCTAGCAATCAAGTTTAATTCAGCTTTTAGATGCTCTGCCTTCATTCGGGAGCCACTATTTCCAATCTGTACAAACGCAGTTGTAGTCTTGCCGCCCCAAACAACTGGAAGACCTACTATGCCATCATTGCCCACTATCAGTAGACAGAAAAGTTTTGCGATCGCGCACAGAGCGATCTCTACAATCAATATTTCCAGTACTTATACAGAGGCGTGAATACCTACTCTTGTACAAAATAAATTTTAGTATAAGGTAATAAATGTAATTTTATATACTCTCTTGAGATGAATAACTCTGTAGAGTATTTTTTTGAGAGTCACTGCCCTTGAAAAATCGTCTTGTCTTGTTGCAACCCAACAAAACCTCGTTCTAACAACCATGAATTGAAAACTGTAGTTGCCCTGTCAAGAAATGCGATGCCTGCGGTTTTTGCTAGCCTACGCACTTCTTGAAACATCTATAGTTGTGTTTCTCTCAATTGTAATCGTTGCCATTAGGAGCAGACAGTTGAATCATCTCAGTAAAACGTGAATACTTAACCGCATCGGTAGGAGCATAATCTGCCGACACTGCAATTAACCCAATTTTGATATCCTCGAAATAAATCACACCCCCAATACGCCCTTCAAGAAAGAAAGCTCCATGAAATAAATGATATGGAGCGATGTAGATTAGCAAAAAGTCACTAATCTTTATTGCCCTATCAAACATCTGCTGACAAGTTTTATGGAGGACAGCATCTAGGTATTCATTATAGGCAGGCTCACCCAGGTCAGTAAATTCCGACAGATCCGCAAAATGATCCATATAAAACAACCAGATATTGGACAAGTCTGGTTCTGAGGTCAGTTTTTGCCTCAGTTCCTGAAATTGGTCGATGTTCATAGTCTGGATATTGATGAGGTGGGACGAGCAGACAGCACTGTGATAAATTTACCATCAGTGATAAATTGTTGATTAACGAAGCCAAAGATAAAACCAGTCAGGTGCGATCACTACTTGTAATGCTCCAGTTAAATTTGCTAGCACATTTGAAGTCATGTTGCAAAAATAGTGTATGCGATCCAGTTTTGACTTCAAGCGGCTGTAGAATAGCAAATAAAAGCAATCTTTGGTTTAATATTTCCGCTCTTACTTGTTTGTAAAAAGTAGTAATTTATGACAGAAACACAACAAGAAGAAATCATAAATTTACGGGCATTGAATTTAACACCCAAACAGATAGCCCGAAAATTGGGTATTAAAGTGTCAGATGTCAATGCAGCGATTCAAAATCAAGCACAGCAAACCACATTAGATAGATTGACAAAAGGAGAGCTAGACCCTGTATATCAGTGTTTAGCAAGCG
>NZ_JADEXU010000352.1 GCF_015206895.1 Nostoc sp. LEGE 12450
TTCTCTCTCGTTGACCATTACTACCCAGCGTTGGGTTAGGTGGTTGTCGTCATGGCTGATGCTGGCTACCAGTTTGTCATCAGCGTAATATTCGTGATGGTCAAACGAGATTTCGACTATTGTGAGGGGTTCGGGAGCTACGGCTTGGGCTTGGTCAGCGATGAAGTGGTCGAGTTCGGCTTGAGCGATCGCTTGCTCGTCGGGGGCAATTTTCTGAATTTTGCTAGCTTGGTAATTAGCGATCGCAGTAATCCATGCATCCTTGCAGCGTTTGTCGCTTACTTCCACTGTGCAGCCGATTTCGCTGTAGATTTGCTTGAGCCGCGCAATGGATTTTAGTTGCAGCTGTTGTGCTGTGTAAATAACGTGAGTCATAATTGATAAAGTCTTAATGGACATAGAGAAGCGCTTCAGATTGGCCGTCGGTAGCGCTTTCTCTATTATTAATTTACCGTAAATAGTTTTACGTTGTCAATATATTTTTGACGTTTAGCATAAATAGTTTTACTATTTTAGAATCATTAAACGTAAAAGGTTTTATGCTAGCCCTAGAGAACTTTCATGTTTTAAGCCTGCCATGTATGGCAATCGAAGACCTAGCCAAATTACCAGAAACGCCCTGTGTGTACTTGGTCGTGAACAGCCAAGGCAAGGTTTTGTATGTTGGCAAGTCAGAAAACCTTAGAAAAAGATGGAAATCTCATTACAAGCTATCTAGCTTGATTGAAGAGTCAGGAATCAGAATTTCTTACGTTGAAGTGCAAGAAGATTTGCTTTTTAAAGTTGAAAGAGCATTAATTAACGCCCTGAATCCTCCGCTCAATGAAAATGAACCATCCAAGGGAATCGCTAGTCTGCGACAAAAAGTTGGTTTAACACAACGGCAGTTAGCTGATTTAGTGGGAGTTACGGAAACAACCATTCGGAATTGGGAAAATAATCGCAGCGGTGTTGAATGGTTTGAAAGGGTGGCGAAACTTTGTGATAGCTTACAATGTACTCCTAATGATTTGTTTGGATATCAAAAGATTGCAGAAACTGAGGAAAAAACTTGATATTCAGATCATTCATCCTCTTGCTCTTCCCTCTACATCATTTGAGAAGCGATTGTCCTTAGCACTGCGCTCTGTACAATGGCAGTTTCTAACTATGCTTAAAATCTACGTTGCAATTGACTTCCAGCAAATACTTATGAACTAAAGGGGTGGAATAATGGCTAAACCACCTTTTAATCGCAAAAAAGCCACCTCTGCTTCATCCAGTGACGACACGCCACCAGATAACCAAGACCTTGAAGAAAACCCAGCTACAGCAACAATTACCGTTACTGCTGTTGAAGTAACAGAGTTGACCCAAGAGGAGCAAAGCGATCGCCTGCACTTGGAAAGGAAAGTGGAACGGGCGTTTTTTGAAGCGGGGAAAGCGCTGACGGAATTGAGGGACAGACGGCTTTATCGCTCCACGCATAAAACATTTGAAGATTATTGCCGCGATCGCTTTGGTCATAGTCGTCGCCAGTCTTATCTTTTAATGGATGCGGCTGTTGTTTTTGATAATTTGCTTGAAAAATGTGATCCAATGGATCACATTTTGCCGACTAGCGAACGCCAAGTTCGACCCATGACAAAGCTTGAACCCCAGGAACAGCAAGAAGTATGGCTAAGAGCAGTAGAACTTGCTGGCGGGAAAGTGCCCACTGGTAGGATCGTGAAAGATGTTGTGCAGCGCATCATGGAACGTACAAAAGTACCCAATACCTACCAGTTGGGGGAAGTGTGCCAAATTCTCGTAAAGGACAACCCGGAACTCAGGGGTAAGGCTGGCTGCTGGGGGATTGTCAGAGCAGTGAATGATTTCAGTTGCACCGTGAGGATGTGGAATGGTGAGTACGCCGTTGGCTTGCAGCATCTGAAGTCTTACGATTACTTGCCTGCCGAGTGTGAGCAGATGCAGGTGATTTGCGATCGCATCAGTCGGGTGTATTCGAGTGGGCTGGAGGAGTCGGTGCAGAAGTTTTTGGAGATGCTGGGGAAGCTGAACCGGGCTTATTTGACTGGGTTGGAGGAGAAGGTGTTGGGAGTGCTGGAGACTGAGATAAAAATTAATATAAAAAATTAAACTAATTTTGCTACGTAATTATTGGTGGTCGCAAAGAGAAGTTATTAGCCCAGGAGCAAGTATGTTTATGCTTGTTTTATCTAAGATAAACGCCGACTTTTCAAGTATTAGGAATGTTATTTGGTATTTCCAAAACGGAAGGTAATGACACTTTTCATTATTGGATACCAATTCTTCGAGACATTTTACCAGCCAGTTTATAGTAAAGCGTTTGCATTCAAATAAAATGCCTGCGTTAGAACAATATAATTAACTCTCATCAACTCGGATGTTAGCACGTCTTCTTATTTTTATTCGCTACCTGGACTTATTGAGCCGATACGAAGAATCTCCTCAACCATTTACGCTTGAAAGGGAAGTCCATGTTTTCGGCAAGGTAGTAGTACCAAACCATTGCGCGTTCTTCTTCGTCGTAGGCATCGACTACAACTTCCATATCGATGACGCGGATTTCTCACAAAATCTGAAAAAAAGAGGTCAAAAACTGCGAAAATGTATATATAGCAAGTATTTCAGCAGTTATAGAGCATGACCCCAGCTTCGGCAGATCGTATACCAAAACAGTTCAGAT
>NZ_JADEXU010000064.1 GCF_015206895.1 Nostoc sp. LEGE 12450
TTAAAAATGCTTCCCGAAATCCCTGAGCCTATTTTATTAACCCAGATTTTTGCCAAGCTTACTGCTTTAGGACGTATTCATCCCGTTTCTACAGGTGTTGAACCCTCGTAAATTGGCAGAGGTATTGTTGTAGTAAGGGCTTTATCTCTTCTCTACGAGACGCTACGCGAACAAATAAAGACTAAAGTCCTAACAAGGATCTCAGCCACTGCGTTAGGCGGTTTCCCCATGTTACAGTTCCCGCCCATGACCCACTAAAGGTTGGTACACTAATGCTATATTGCGAGACGTTGCTGACCATTTGAGTTTGAATCGGGATGAGCTACTTAGTCAACTTTTTTCATAAACAGTAGCAATTCCTTAGTAGATTCAGCACAGAATTTTGAGGATAGTGTAATTGAGATTATCGTCAACCCTCCTCCCTGTGCCTCTGTGTGAGATTAAACAAAGGCTAAAACTACCTAACTTTAACTTTTAAAAAGTAAATTTTACTTAACAAATGCTACTTGTGCTTACCACTGAAACTTACAAGCATTGTGCTATGACATGGTACAACCTTTCTACACCCAAATAATGAGAAAATTATTTGAATCATAAAATACTAATATTTGTAATATTAAGTAAGATCACTGATGCTAGAGTTTTTAGAGAGAAGTTAAATTCTAGTTGCAGTGAATCCAGAAGGAGATAGCTCAAAAAAACATAACACAGATAAACAACACACAAACTACCTCCTGCGTCAATTTCAAAACTTGTAACAAAATTATTTAGTTGGAATCCAAGCCTGAGTAATTAAATTGATGCTAATAAAAGACTTAGAAAAATAGGCAGTATTTTGTAAACTAAACTCCTATATTCAAGTTTAGATAGTTAGCTCTTATTATTTATGCAAAATCAATTTTTACCCATCTACCAAAGCTTCTCGGCACTCGCTAAAAATCACAATTTCCAACTCTAACATCTACTAAGCAAACCTCACACAAGCACTTAGTTATAAAAGTCAAAATTTTACTTCAGAGCGGGTTGCATCTTCACACACAAGCCAGGATTTTGGCAGAAATAAAAATTAACAAATAAAACTCGTATTGCACAGCTATAAAAATTTGTAGCCAAAACTTTAATGTTGAATTCCTATAGAAAACACAAAATATTATGGCAACTTATTCAGGATTTCCCGATCCAGGAAACACTAACGGCGCAGCTTTAAACACGACTTTATATATTACTGGCGGCTCCATCAATAGTGCTGGCGACACATTCAGCAACTCCGTTAGTGGTTCTGATCTAGCTGATTTCTACTTATTTCAAATTGGTGGTAGTAGTGCTAGCCTCCTGAATGTAAATTTGGACGGATTAAGCAGTAATGCAAACCTGAGAGTGCTAGATAGCAATGGCGTACTTGTAGGAAATTCCGCTAATTCGGGAACTACAGCCGAAACAATCAGCACTACTGTCAATCCAGGCACATACTATGCCAGAGTTACTACTACTTCTGGTACTCCCATTACTAACTATAATCTCACATTATCAGCTAACCCTATTCCTGCCATAGACCAAGCCGGGAACTCACCAGGTGCAGCCCTCAACATTGGTAGTTTTAATAGTACTAGCAACCCCTACAGCATCACAGACTTTGTAAGTAATACGGGGGTTGTCCTGGATAGCGATGATTATTACAAATTCACCTTGACAGAAACCTTAGGTTTTAACCTCACCCTGGATGGTTTAACAGGTAATGCCAATGTGGGACTTTATGATAATACTGGTACTAACTTGATTATCGCTTCTAGCCAAGCTGGTACCACATCAGAATCTATTTCCCGCAACCTTACCAGTAGTGACTACTACATCCGGGTTTTCCCTAATGGTACAACTGCCGCAAATTACAATCTGGGTATTGTCTTTAACCCAATAGATAATGCTGGGAACACATTGGTAAATGCTCGCACTATTAATCCTCTAAGTTCCACCGCTTCTACTTTCTCTGACTATGTTAATAGCGCCGACAATAATGATTACTACCGCTTTGACATCACATCTAACAGTCTGATTAACCTAATCATGACACCGGCTACTGGCAATGCAGATGTTGAATTGCTTAACAGTAGTGGTGGAGTCATCACTAGCTCTATCAATAGCGGAACACAAATTGACTCTATTATTCGCAGTTTGAATATTGGTACTTACTATATCCGGGTTTTTCCTTTTGGCGGTGCAGCCACTAACTATAGCCTGAGCATATCTGCTACAGTAATTCCTGTAGATAGAGCGCCCAACACCACACCAACAGCTCGCAACATCGGCAATATCACCAATTCTTCGCAGAACTTCAACGATTTTGTCGGTGATATTGATACTGACGACTACTACGCTTTTAATGTCGCCAACAATGCTAATGTTCAACTTAGCCTTACGGGATTGAGTGCCGATGCTGATTTAACATTACTCAATAGTAGTGGTGTTCAGATTGCCATATCTGCACAGACAGGAACCAGCAATGAAAGTATCAGTACTAGCCTAGCTTCGGGTAATTATTTCATTCGCGTTTATCCCTTTGGTGCTACCAATACATTCTATAACCTAGCTGTTTCCGGCTCTCCCTCTTTCCAAGGACAACAACTGGAAATTAGAACCGGTTCTGGTAGTTCCAACCCCAACAATCTCACAGCGTTGGGTAACACCTTGTACTTTACTGCTGATGATGGTACTGGTAACGGCAATCAGCTATGGAGAAGTAACGGCACTACCAATACCCGCATTACTAACAATGCCGGGGGTTTTAATCCAGCTAATCTCGCTGTTGTTGGTACCAATCTCTTCTTTACTGCTAATGACGGTAACGGTAATGAACTGTGGGTAAGTAACGGAACTACTGCAAATAGGTTGAGTGATATTAATGTGGGGGCTGGTAGTTCTAACCCAGCTAATCTTACTGCTGTTGGCACCAACCTATTCTTTACTGCTGATAACGGTATAAGTGGTAGAGAATTATGGATATATGACGGTACAACAGTCCGACTAGTCCAAGATATCTACGCTAGTGCAACAGGTTCCAATCCCACGAATCTAATTGCGCTGAATGGTAGGGTCTATTTCTCTGCTTCTAACTCGGCTAATGGTCAGGAACTGTGGTCAAGTGACGGCACCACTAACGGAACCCAAATTGTTACCGATATCAGACCAGGACAGATTGGCTCATCTCCCAACAACCTTGTAGTCGTTGGCAGCACGTTGTACTTTACTGCCAATGATGGCACTAATGGAACTGAATTATGGAAGTACTCATCTGGAGTAACTAGCCCAGTCAAAGATATTACTACAGGTGCAAACGGTTTTGGCCCGATCAACCTCACTGCCGTCGGTAACACTCTATTTTTCGTTACTGATAGTGATGGCGACTTCCAACAAGAACTGTGGAAAAGTGATGGTATTAATGCAGGCACTGTCAGAGTGAAAACTGACCTGACACAAGCCCCTAATCGGGGTTTTGGCCCAATAAATTTGACCGCCGTGGGTAACACTCTCTACTTCACTACACCAGACCCTGCAACGGGGCTGGAACTGTGGAAGAGTGATGGCACCGATGCAGGTACTGTCCTAGTTAGGGATATTTACTCTGGTGCCGATCCCAATAACAGTATTCCCAGTAGTCTCGTTAATTTCGGTGGAACGCTGTACTTTACAGCTTACGAACCAACGAATGGCACTGAGTTATGGAGCAGTGACGGCACAGCTGTAGGTACACGCAGAGTTAGCAATATAAATCCTGGAACGGGTGATGCTAACACTGCCAAGCTGACTGTCGTTGGTACACGGCTGTTCTTCTCTGCCACTAACGGGACTGATGGCACAGAATTGTACGTGATTTAGAAAGGAGGTGATTTTTTTAACAAAGTCTATAAAACGACCAAGACATTAGTTGATCAAAGTCTAGTTCTCTAAGATATAACGCGTTCTAATTTACACAAATACCAAATCGGGAGAAAGTTTTCGTTATGAAAAACAAAATTGTAGCTATTGTTGTCGCTCTGGGTAGTGCTATTTTTGCAGCCCCTGCCCATGCCCAAATCACAGGTACACCCGCTACTGTTGGTGTTAACGTAACAGTACCTGAAATACTCTACTTACGGACTGTTAGCACAATCAATGTAACTCTGACACCCGCAGATTTGGGTGTTGCTGGCTTAACTGCATCGGGAAGTGGTTTTTATAACACCACCCCTGACCAAGCAGGTACAGCAGATACTACACCGGCTAGTACACTTAACACCACCTCACCTTTTACAACTGCTACCGCAGCTACAAAAACGATCAATGGTGTATACGTAGTTTGGTCTAATAGCCCACGCGCCGGTGGGGTTGATATAGCTGTAGCAAAACCAGGTGGTGCTGATCCTGGAAACGGAACTGATGTGGTGCCAATGACCGTTGCTCCTGCTTCCAATATCACTGGTGCAACAGCTAATGGCTTAATTAATCCCGTAACTGGCACTGGTGTGGGGTCAGTTGTTTTAGCATTCGATGCAAGTGATGTTCCCGCAGGTAATTACAACACAGGCGGTCAAGTTACTATCACTGCTGCTGCTCCTTAAATAACAACAGTCTCCTGAATGCTTAGGTATGGTAAACACTGAAAGTTTTTAACTACACCTGAGCATTCACTTCTGCACTGGGAAAAGGAGAGTTTCCTATATTCACACATAGCACACTCTCCTCCACCCACTTTTGGAAATTTGTCATCAGAAATAGAGATATTTCTGATAATTGCCAAGCCTAACAAACGCAAGATGCCAGAATACCCAAACTGTGATGACAAAAATCCCGGAAAAGTTTACTAACTGCCACCATGAGCCACAAACGTCTTCTCACTAAGGGCTTGGGTATTACTGCGGCAATTCTGGCATGGCCACAACCCCAAACGTTAGCCCAATCGGTATTTCCCAACACCTCGCCTACAGAAATCAATCAATTATCGGTTCCCCAAACACTGAGTATTCCTCCTCTGAGACAATCAGAATTATTACCTGGTAATATCACTGAATCTGTCGCCGGTGGTCAAGATTTGACAACTCCGCCTCGATTAAATGCAGTTATTACCCGTGAATTACCAGCCCTTTGGCAAATGCGGGTTCCCATTGAACAGGTGGGTTCTCTTTACGCCATCTATGAAACGAGGGCTGACAACGGTGGAGTCAATCAGTTTAGCAGTGAGCAACGTTCTGACGTTGAAGTTCCTATTGTTTTAGAGTCCTTACCCATAATTGAAATTTCCCGCGACCAAAATACCAATACAGCTGTAGTGCAGGGTGGTGTCCGCTTAAAGATAGACCTCTCCACGGCTGAGATAGCGGGTACTTATTCTGGGGAATTAACAGTTGTTGTGAATCAGCGTTAACTCTCATCTGTCTGAATGTGATGTGTGCTGAAATTAAATTTTAGAATCCAATGTTTCACAAACCTCAAAATATCGCCCTGGCTTTAATAGGGACTATAGCTCTGGGAATACCTCCAGCAACAGCACTAAATATTGGTGTTAGCCCCTCACGGATGGAATTGGAAATCAATTCCAAACAACGTGTGCAATCTATTCGCATTGTGAATCGTTCCCCTCAGACTGTGGAAATGAAGGCAAGTGTCAAATCATGGAGGATGAACGAAGATAATAAACTAGAAGAAGTTATTCCTGATGAACAATCTTTATCTCAGTGGATTGTCTTCACTCCCTCAAGATTTACAATTGCTCCTGGTGCCACTCAGACTATACGCTTTGCTATCCGTCCTAAAACCCAGCCTAAAGCCGGCGAACACAGGGCTGTACTGTTTTTAGAAGAAGTTGCCTCTAATAAACCAAAAGCATCAAATACTCTTGTTACAGTTGGACGGGTGGGAGTTGTCATCTATGGCTATACGGGTGCAGTTAAAAGAGTTGGTGTACTCAATTCTTTAACTGTAGATACTAAACCCAATGCAATAAAAGCTGTGTTTGATATTTCCAATCAAGGTAATGCCCATATCAGGCTCAATGGTCAATATGCTATTTGGCCAGCTGCTAAATATCCTGGTGCTGAGGCGACAAAACCCATAGCGAATTTAGACAGACCGGATGCTAAGAAAACTGAGAATTTAGTGGATGCAGGGCTGTTACCTACAGCACCAATTTTGCCTGATACCCGTCGCCGAGTTGTGCTACCAATCACTAAAAAGTTATTTCCTGGTAGCTACGTTTTAGATATCAATGGGCAACTGAATGGTGTAGCGATTAAAAAAGGTATACCTTTTACAGTGAATGCTCCACTGGCTAATAATGTCAGCACTCAAACTAAGCCGACTCCTCAAAAATTGAGGAATTCCCTCAAAAGTCCTCAGAACAAAAGATAAATTATTCCACATTTAAATTACATGAATTGGGCAATATCCCTAATAATTTGATGGAATTTAGATGTGCAAAATAAATGTATTTTAGCTTTTGTAAATCCAAAAGCTAAAATTTCGCTAATTAAGTTTTTTGATCTTCCAAAGAACAATTTGTAGTCGGAAAGTTTCTTAGGCTACCTATACAAATTTTTGTACTTCAGTTATGATCTACCAACCTTCAACATCTCCCCCATCAATTACAATTATACAGTCAGAGAATGGTTCTTGTAAAACGCAGTTGGATGCTAGCGTTATTCAAGAACATAAAGCAGTTGCTGGAGTAATCGCAACTCCTTCACCACCAGAAACGTTACCACCTGAGTTTTCTACAGATGAATCACAGCATTCTTGCAATCTAGATAATAAAAACATTACAGCTAGTAACATCAGTGCTGAAAATGATCTAAATTCTGATCCCAAGCAACTGAATCCAGAGGTTGTCGCTCAAAGTATCACACCATCAAGCTTCTCCCACAATTCAGCTATTAGTCATCTTAAAAAAACTCTCAGAAATATCAGAGATGCAAAACATGATAATGATGCAAAGAATACGCCATCTTCTGACAAGAAACAAAAAATTAATAATGTAGTTATTCCAGATTCTGCTAGTAGTGATGCTTTAAAAACTTCAATTGGCAAGAATAATCCTACTTCAAACACGCCCATTGATAATATACTAGCCGAAGGTAAAAAATTATTATTAGGAGTAGTAATTAATGAGCAGGAAGTTGGCAATTTAGAAATTATTCCAGATGGGAAAACTTTATTAATTCCATTGTCTGATTTTGCTCAGATTACTGGATTTACAGTTGAAAGTATTGATGGTGGCAAAACACAACTGAAAACACCTTTAGGTGTGGTTACTCTAACAGATTTAGATTTAAGAAAAATTGATGGTATCACTTATATTAGCGATACCTTATTAAAAGAAAAATTACTAACTGATATAGAGCTAAAAACTTCAGATTTAGCCTTGAATGTTAATTTACCTTGGCGCAGAGGTAGTGAAGCATCGAACAATCAAGTGATTGACCTCAAGCCTGAAGTTAGACCTCCTAGCAGTGGTTTATCTAATTTACGGCAAGAGTTAAATTATTATAGTAATTCTGGTAATACAAACTGGCGTAGTTCTACGCTTTTGGGTGGGCGTTTGGCAGGTGGTGCATGGCGGTTACGTTTAGATAATAATTTTGTTAATCAGCCCCAACTAAGTGAATATTTTTACTTCAAACGTTCAGGGCGACTGCTTTATCAAATCGGTCGCCAACAAATTGGCTTGAATCCTTTACTTACGGGAAATAATTTGACAGGAGCGCAGATTGGTTATACTAATCTACCCGCAGATAGGTTGAGTACAAATTATAGTGCTAGTGAACTTTTACCAAGACGTTCCCAACCTGTACAAACATTTCGTGGTGTAGTTCCCCCAGCTAGTTTTGTTCAGTTAAGAGTTGGTGGCGTTGCAGTCGCTCAACAACAGGTAGGACTCAGTGGAGAGTATGAATTTGTAGATGTCAGTTTGCCTACTGGTCAAAGTAATGAAATTGAACTGTTCGTATTTGATCGTAATAATTTTAGCGTACCTACAGAAGTTCGTTCTTTAAGACTCAATGCTTCCGATTTATTGTTACCCGCCGGTGGTAATGTGCAGCTAGCCGGCGTAGGCTTAACTGGTAACTATATCCAAAATAATTTATTAGATGATGTGATTGCACCTGAATCAGGTAAGTTCACTGGATTTTATCAGATACGCCAGGGGGTTTCTAATAACTTAACCTTGGAAAGTTCTGTACAATTATTACCGGAAACTACACAAGCACAAGCAGGTTTTGCTTGGCGTTTGGCAAGTCCTGTCATTTTATCAGCGAATGCTGGTACTTCTAATGGTGAGTTTGGTTATGCGGCTAATTTAGATATTCAGTTGGATCGGTTGCAGATTTTGGGAGTTTCGGAATTATACCCAACTGGCTATTTTAACACCAGAAACAACAATCAATTACGCGATCGCCAAAATAACGCGCTAGATGTCAAATATAAATTTAGTAATAACCTGAGTCTAGGTTTTGTTGCCCGCAACTACCAAAACCAAAATGATTCGAGTAATTACATTCTGCCGACTTTTTCCTTCCGCCCATTGTCTAACTTGTCGTTGAGAGGTACACCCGATTATCTTGGCAATTATTCATTCAATGCCTTCTATCAACCTACAAGAGATAGTAGGCTATCTTTTAACTCTTTCGGCGATGTTTATACAACAGATTTTGGCTATAACCTCAACCGTAATTATCTACTATCATTTGGGACTGAATCTGGTGGTGATTTAGCAACTCGTTACACTTTGGGACTGAATTATAGTTCTTCTAGCATTTTCGGTCTGAATTGGCGCTTAGGATTAGGATATAGAGATGGAGAAGTTGGACCGATTGTGGGTGCTAGTATGCGAGTACTGCCAGGATTATTTGCCTTAATTGATTACCAAGGCATCCCCTCTAGAAATAGAAACATTCTTGGTGGCATTGGAGACGATCGCCTGACCATATCCTTAGTATCAGATTTATCATTTGCTGGCGGTAGAGTATCCCCTGCTGAATATAGCTCAGTTAGCAAAGATAGAGGAGCGATCGCTGGACGCATAGTTGTTCAAGGTGACAGAAATGGTGCAGACCTTGGCGGCGGTATTGTTAGTGTTTTCGATAACCGTGGTCGCAATGTCGGTGGAGCTAAAATAGATAATCAAGGTAATTTCTTTGTTGGTAATTTGCGAGAAGGTGTCTATGTAGTTTCTCTAGACCCAGATGAGTTACCAATTGAAGTAGCTGTGCGGAAAACTTCTATAACTGCGGAAGTAGCTGGTGCAGCGGTGACTCAGTTAGATTTCCCCGTTAGATTAGAATATGGTATGGCAGGCAAAATTACTGATGTGGTAGGTCAGCCAATACCAAATGTGGAAGTAGAACTAGTTGATACTCAAGGCAAACGAGTAGTGTCATCTGTGACTGATCAATTTGGTCTTTACCGTCTAGATGCTGTTCCCGTTGGTAACTATACATTGCGCGTTCCTGTTCAAGATGGCATCGCCAGCAGCAACACTTTACCAAAATTAGAAGTAGCAATTAATAAAGAGTTTATATACGACCAAAATCTGCAATTACCAATAGCCGCAGCCGCTAAGGAAAGTCAGGAGAAAAAAGAAACTCAAGAAAAATAAGTTTTTAGGATTTTTCTAAAAGCGACAATTAGGGACAAACCGCTTCACTTGGATGCCCGATTTAATTTACTATGTGTATTGTTCTCCATCTGTATGGGCTACATCTGGCTACCCTAAGATCGTTATGGCAAAATCGAAGAAAAGCGCCAATCCCATCAATTTAAACGATCCACAATATTATCTTAACCGGGAGTTAAGCTGGCTACAATTTAATGCCAGGGTATTACATGAAGCTTGTGACGATCGCACGCCTCTTCTCGAACGCCTCAAGTTTTTAGCAATCTTCAACTCTAATTTGGATGAGTTTTTTATGGTGCGTGTTGCTGGTTTAAAGCAACAAGTAGAGGCGAAAGTTAGCCTGTTGACTCCCGATGGTCGGACACCACAACAACAGCTAGATGATATTAGGTCTACCCTGATTCCCCATGTAAAAAAAGAGCATCAACATTTTGAACAAGTACTTCGCCCTCTACTAGTAAATCATGGCATCCATATTCTGGATTACATAGATTTGAATCAAAAACAGCGAACTCATCTCAACAATTATTTTGAGGAACAAGTCTTTCCTGTTTTGACTCCCCTGGCTGTTGATCCTAGTCATCCTTTTCCTTTTATTTCTAATCTCAGTCTGAATCTGGCTGTTGTGGTCAAAAATCCAGACACCGAAGAAGAATTCTTTGCCAGAGTTAAAGTCCCCAGCGTTCTCCCACGATTTTTACCGATACCACCGGAGTTGGGAGACCAAAATAACGGCAAACCTGCCCACTGGACTGGAGTACCTTTAGAACAAGCGATCGCTCATAACTTAGAATCTCTATTTCCAGGGATGAATATTCAAGAATATCATCCGTTCCGCATTACCCGTGATGCCGATTTGGTATTAGAAGAAGATGAAGCAGATGATTTGTTGTTAGCGATTGAACAGGAATTGCGGAAACGGCGGCTAGGCGGGAGTCCTGTCCGGCTAGAAATTCAATCCCAGACTCCTGAAATAGTGCGATCGCGATTATTGCACGATTTGGAATTAACAGAGAGCGATCTCTACGAAGTAGATGGTCTTTTGGGACTGCGGGATTTGATGTCTTTTATGGCCTTGCCATTACCGGAACTCAAAGATCCACCACGCCAATCTGTTGTACCATTACGCCTGCAAAGACTGAGGGAACCAAGTTTAGACCCAGAAGCACTGGAGACGGACGAAGGAAAAGACTTTTTTGCTGTGATTCGGGAAAAAGATTTACTAGTACACCATCCCTATCAATCCTTTTCGGAAACAGTGGTGCGCTTTATCACCCATGCCGCCTATGACCCAAATGTGTTAGCCATCAAGATGACACTTTACCGGACTTCTGGCGACTCACCCATTGTCAACGCCCTAATTGCCGCGGCCGAAAATGATAAGCAAGTATCTGTACTGGTGGAATTAAAGGCGCGATTTGATGAGGAAAATAATATTTACTGGGCAAAACGACTAGAAAGAGTTGGAGTTCATGTAGTCTATGGTTTAGTGGGGCTGAAAACCCACAGTAAAACTGTCATGGTGGTACGGCGCGAAAAAGACCGGATACGTCGCTACGTCCATATTGGTACTGGTAACTATAATCCTAAAACAGCACGGCTGTATACAGATTTGGGATTGTTTAGTTGCCGTGAAGAATTAGGTGCTGATATCACAGATTTATTTAATTTCTTGACAGGATACTCCTTGCAAAAGTCTTATCGAGAATTGTTGGTTGCACCTGTGAATATGCGCGATCGCTTTTTGGCACTAATTAACCGCGAAATTGAAAATGTTCAAAATGGATTTTCTGGACGCATTGTTGCCAAAATGAATTCCCTAGTCGATCCGCAAATTATCGCCACTTTATATGAAGCTTCCCGCGCCGGTGTGCAAATAGACTTAATTATCAGGGGCGTTTGCTGTTTGCGTCCAGGACTCAAAGATATTAGTGAAAATATTCGCATTATCAGCATTGTCGGTCGCTTTTTAGAACACTCTCGCATTTATTATTTTCATAACAATACACAGGAGGAAATCTTTATTGGCAGTGCCGATTGGATGCGCCGCAATCTAGATCGTCGAGTCGAAGTAATTACCCCAGTAAAAGACCCAGATATTGCAAAAGATTTGCAAGAAATTATGGGAATTATGCTCGCAGATAATCGCCAAGCTTGGGAATTACAAGCCGATGGCACTTATATTCAACGCCGTCCTTATGATGATTCTCCAGAAGCCAATTCACAAAAAATTCTTATGAATATGGCATTACGCTCAACTGGCGTAACCTCAAACTTGATTGATTAAAAAATAAGTTACTTTAACTTTGACAACTAGCTAAACTTAGATAACTTTTAAAAGTTATCTAAGTTATTTGTCATGGGTTCACAGAGAATTCATGAATCAGGATTTCAAATTCAGAATGAATTCCGATCAAAAAGCAGATATCATAGGGATAGCGAGTCCGCTTACCCTTGGGCGATCTTTCTCGCAAAAGCGTCTCGTAAAGAGCATCAAGATTGCTGATTTCTATATTCTGAATTCTTCTTCAATCAACCATTGGATAGAGTTAGTGCTGGCACGTGTTCCCATAGACTAGAGAGGTTATTTTGAATAAATTCGTCTTTCCCCTCAATGTTAATGTTATCCTGTGAGCTTTCTACCTTGCGTGTTCTAGTAGTTGATGACCATGAACTGACTCGTCTAACCTTACAATTGGTTTTTTCTTGTCAGGAGAATATTCAAGTAGTAGGTTTAGCTAGTAATGGTGAAGAAGCTATAGAAATGGTTAAACGTTGTCATCCTGACGTAATTGTTCTAGATTTACAAATGCCAGTCATGGATGGCTGGAGCGCGTCTAGCCAAATTAAAGCTATATCTCCGAACACCCAGATCCTTGCTTACTCCTCAGTAGAAGACGTAAATTTTCAAGGAACTAAGGCAATGTCTAGCTTTGATGACGTTTGCAAGAAAGATGTAGCGACAAGCGAACTGATTGCTTTAGTTAGGCGGTTAGGTCAGCGTGCAAAAGATGATTCAGTTGCAGGATAAATGATACAACTATGCTGCTTCGCCAGCTCAGGCTTAGTTAAATTTTGGGGATTTTTAAGAATATTATAATACTACGGAGCGTCGGTATTAGCTGAAGTTTGCAGTTAAACCGACGCGTTTGTGCTATTTTCTATTCTACCGGAATGGTGCGTTTAAATTCATCAATTAATTCATCTAGTTCTTCCAAAGCCTGATTTACGTCAACTCTCAATGTTCCCAGGTTTGGTTGCTCTAGCAGTCCTAATAGGTACTCGCGTTTACTTTGAACTGCAACAATTCGTTCTTTTATAGTCTGTAGATCCATTATTTTTTTCCATTTTTAACTACCTTTAAATTTTAAGTTAACTCAAAATCCAACATTTTGGGGCACTATACTCTTAGTAGTCCACTACACTAACTGTCCTCTCTAGAAACTACTCATATCTCCCGTACCCCTACTCAAAAGCAGGCTACGTATAGCGTATCTGATATGAGAGAAGTTTTAAACTAAGTAAGCCAGAAGCTCTTGACTTCTCTTTGTGTGAGTTTTAACCTGGCAATTTTGAGTTGGTTGAATTACTAGTCGCTAGGAGATGATGTTCTTCCCTAATTTGTTACTCATAGCCGATGATAATAAAACTGAGGTATTAAGAATTTATACTAATTTAAGCTCATGCTAGGCCAAATCTCTTTGGGAACACTCGGTTTAACTATCGGTGGCATATTAACCATTATGGGCTTCGTTGCCTATGCTGGTAATAATGCCACACTCAATCTTGTTGGATTTTTTTACGGTATTCCTCTACTGTTGGGAGGACTGGCACTAAAAGCTAATGAACTTAAGCCAGTACCCTTTACCCAAAATACATCACCGTCAGCATTGAAACTGCGGGAACAGCAAGCAACTGAGACTCAAAATAAAATTCGCAAAGATATCACCCGATATTGTTACGGTCAAGATGCTCATTTAGATACAACACTTTCTTTTCTGAGTTTGAGTCCGACAGACCAGGAACGGCCAACAGTCACAGGGTTACGAGAAGTAGAAGTTAATGGTAACTATGCCCTAATTTTAGAATTTGATTCACCGCTAATACCAATTGATGTATGGCAAAAAAAGCAGGAAAAAATGACTAATTATTTTGGGCCGGGATTGGAGGTTCAAATAACACAGCCATCTGAAAATACTATTGAGTTAGCTCTGATTAATACTCCAAAAGAGTCACTAGTGACTAGTCAATAGTCAGGTACAAAAGTTATTGTTACCAAAACTTTATGGCTTGTCGTTACCCACATTTTACTTAAGTTCTCGACAAAGAAACCCTCTCTGTACTTAAGTTAACTGAAATTTTCACTTTCATAGGGGATAGCATCAACCTAAGTAGAGACGCGAAACTTTGCGTCTCTACACGCTTAAAAATTGCCACGGATGATTATTAAGCCAATTGTATTGCTATATATAGCATTGACTAGTTTTTTTACTGCTAATCAAAAAGTTACTTTTCTAAACGAACTGCATACCATTGTAAATATTGCCCAGGACCAACATCTAATTCACAGCCGGTGTCGAGTAAATATTGTGCTTGAGCTTCGACAGTATCAAACTTTTGCAAGTCAGGCGGTAAATCTTGAATTATAAGTTGCTGGAGAGTCGTTTTGAGCTTTTCTAATAACTCTGATTGTGTCAGAAATTGCTCTGGTTTATTTGTTTCTAAAAGAACAAAGTGATCTTGCTGGTACATTAATGAATCTGGCATTTTTTAAAGATTTTGTGAATACAAATGAGGTTGTTTTTCTGTAATAATGTCGGATTGTTTTTGTAGTCAAAAAATGGCTATCCTATCTATTTACTTGCTTTTTGTGCAGTACTCATAGTATTTAGCTCTTTAAGATATCTAGCTTAATTTAGTATATCTATATATGAACTTAATTACTAAATTACTGTTTTTTAGAAAAAGAAATCGTAACTAAATATAGTTAATCAGATGAAATAAGAATTTTTACTTAATTTATTAACTCAAAATGATTCGACAATAAAACTTTGAACTAAGTTAAATCTTCATTTTATGTAATTATACTGAGCTTTTATACCCACTGCCTAATAGACTAAAGACATTTAAGTCAAGTAATATTAGTATTCAATATTAGCTATAGCAATCCAAATTTAAACGTAAGAAAATACGTAGATTAAAAATGCGTATTTTTAAGCCTTTCAGGGATTTTATCTCTCACGAATGATTTAGGGCTGCTATATTTTATGAACGGACTTTGACAACTGCTTTTCCCTGTTTCGCTAAGTTTATAAACTAACTAATTAAGGAGCGTATTTGCAATTTTCAAAAAAATTGCAATTTAACTTTAACAATGGGGAAATATAAAAGCAACACTTCCTCCCATAACCATAGCCGAACAAAAAGGTAAAAATTGCCTTCGCGTTCCAATTATAGATTGTCTATGCAACTTAGTTATCTACCGCTTGCTTGGCTCAAGAAAATTGAGCAGTCTATTGTCAAAAAACAGTTGATTGTGAAGCCAGACACACCTTTGCCGCAAATTCTGGCATTGATGAAAAGAGCGATCGCTCCCATGCGATTGAGTTGCACAGCCTTTTTCAGAATAATCCTGCAAGTGGAAGGCAACTCATGTCAGGCATAAGCTCATTTTCTGTTTCTAAACAACCACCACTGATTCTAGTGGCTGATGATGACAAGACTATCCGAGTGTTGTTGCGTAAAGCTATGGAACAAGAAGGTTATCGAGTGGTTGAAGTCAATGATGGTAAGCAATGTTTAGATGCTTACGAGACTATCAAACCGGATATAGTTTTGCTAGATGCTGTAATGCCTGTGATGGATGGCTTTACCTGCTGTAAGCAATTGCTCCAAATTGCCAGGAATAATTTAATCTCAGCCCTTGCAACCTTTGATACTGACTCGGCTCTTAACAATACTGTCATCTCCAAAATATGGGAGCGCACTCCCATATTGATGATCACATGCTTGGACGATGAGGAATCCGTAAACCGTGCTTTTGATGCAGGAGCGACTGATTATGTTACTAAGCCAATTCACTGGCCTGTATTGCGTCAACGATTACGCCGGCTGCTACAGCAAGGACAAGTATACAAACAATTAGAGGCAGCAAACCAAGCTTTGCAGCACCTTGCCAATGTAGATGGCTTAACTGAATTGGCTAATCGTCGTCGCTTTGACGATTATCTCAATACTCAGTGGATTAATCTTGCCCAAGAGGAATCTCCTTTGTCAATGATTTTGTGTGATATCGACTATTTTAAATTTTATAACGATAAATATGGCCATCCTGCTGGAGATGTCTGTTTACAAAAGGTGGGTGCTGTCTTAAATCTGAAGGCGCAAAAACATCAAGATTTAGTAGCGCGTTATGGTGGTGAAGAATTTGCTGTGATTATGCCATACACCCATGCATCTGGTGCAATTCACGTGGCCGCAACGATACAAGCGGGAATCAAAGATTTGCAAATTGCTCATGCCGGGTCTGTGGTAAGTCAGCACGTCACGCTAAGTATGGGCGTAGCAACTGTTGTACCTACTTGGGAATCCTCACCTTCAGATTTGATTGTACGGGCAGATAAAGCACTCTACGAAGCAAAGGCGGGGGGGCGCGATCGCTTTATCTCAAGTTTTTAATTGTTATTTGTCATTTGTGAATACCCATTGCTTAAGAAGGATAAACTGGCAGTGTGAAGTGGAAGCATGCTCCGTTATTGGGGGCGGAGTCTACCCAAATTTGACCATAGTGTGCCAAGATAATACGCTGGCATAAACAAAGACCAATGCCGTAACCTTCTTTACCTTCATCCCGTTGTAGGCGGAAGTGGTTTTCAAAGATGCGATCGCGATTTTCTACAGGAATACCAGGCCCAGTATCGCCAATACTAAACTGAACTTTTTGGGTAGTGCGGTGCAATCCCGAAACGCTAATCTTGCCACCTTCTGGGGTATATTTGATGGCGTTATCTAACAGATTCACTAGCACTTGGCGGATGCGTTCTGGATCGGCATATACATAAGGTAAGTCACTAGGAATATCTGTTTCAACCTCTTGGGATTTGGCGGTGTAGCGATCGCACAATTCTTCGAGTACATCTAAAAAGACTTTACCTAGTTGTACCTTTTGTGGTAATAGAGGAAACTCTGTATCTTTTCCACGCCCTACCTGCAAAAGGTCAGTAATCATTCGGTCAATGACCTTAGTTTGATTGCGGGCTTGTTTTAATAAATGTGCCGTCATCGATGGCTTGAGGCGCTGAAATTCCCCTGTTTCTAGATTGTAGTTAGATTGGAGAGTTTCCATTGCGATCGCGGCAGCAGTTAGGGGATTGCGGAGATCGTGCGCCAGCATCGCAATCACCCGATCTTTAAACTGTAGCTGCTCTTGAAGGTTATCTTTTTCCTGTTTCAAGCGAAAAATTTCGTCTGAGAGTCGGATTAGTTCAGCAGAAACAGCAACTGAATGAATAGTGGATTTGGGTAATGTACCCCGACCATTGTCATCCATGTGTTCTTGCAAGTCTTCCTGTAATTTTAAGTAAGCGTCTACAGCGACTTGCCAGCGAGGCCACCAGTTTTTCAATTGCGCTATGATATTACTCCCAGCTAGAACCTGTCGTGGTTCAGGATGGATTTTGATTAAAGCTGGCGTTGCTACCAACTTAAAGTGTTCTGCTAAGTAAGGTTGTTGTCCAACATCGATAGTTTGAACTTCAAAAGTATACTCAGCCTGTAATTCTTTTAAGTAAGCACGTATTCGCTGCACCTGTTGGCGGGACTTAGGTCGTCCATCGACAAAAAGTAACAGCTGGAGTGGGGCCTCAGAATAAATAGGCTGATCCTGGGAAACTTGCATGTAATCGTGTTTCAGCACTGGTAACAACCCGGTGACGCTTTACAGAAAGTAAAATGGACTGACGGTTGTCGATGGTCGTTGTTTTGGTCTTCAATTTAATATCTATTTTAGATTTTCATACTGCTCTTAGTTCTGCATGTTTGACACTAAAGATATCTTTTTCAGCCTTTTGTCCCTTTTTGACTAACTTTATCTCCAAGAAACACCCAATCCCCTTGAATATAAGCCTTAATTTGCCCTGAATCAAAAGTTGTCGCTAGAGTTAGCAGGTGAAAGGTTTAATACTATGTCAAATCAGCTAGTGGAGCAGCATGTCAATTTGACTACTCGCTTTGAACAAGCGATCGCCGAACTAAACGCAGATGCTAATTGTATCTAATCTATCAGGAAGCTGTTAACTGTTTAGACCAAGTTTGTGGAGAGAGGGTTTTTTAAACACCAGTGCATCCAATGAAGTGTCTTGTTTGCCTCAACCCAATCATTATTCTGATTAGGAAAACAGCCATAGCTAACAACTATATACTGCCTATAACTTACGAAGCGTACTCTGTGCCCAGCCTTCCTCAAAGAAGACCTGCCTATTCTCAAGAGAATAGGGGATGGGTTGCCCTAAGACAACCTTTTGGATAACATCGGGGCGATGCCTACGGTGGTAAACTACGCACTTTTAGAGTCAGTACTTACTGCTTTCGAGGCTGCCAAGAAACTCTTGACTACAGCACAAGTCGCACTTTCCCCAGAAAATCTATTTAGAGAGATTAGGGAAACTGCTGCGACACTTGACTGCTT
The DNA here is from genome assembly GCF_015206895.1 of Nostoc sp. LEGE 12450. Taxonomy (GTDB): domain Bacteria; phylum Cyanobacteriota; class Cyanobacteriia; order Cyanobacteriales; family Nostocaceae; genus Nostoc. The sequence goes on from NZ_JADEXU010000064.1 coordinate 18,327, forward strand.
TACTTATGACCCCAGTCGCCAAGAATAACCAACTTACGCTAAGTCCCTGGAATTGCTGAACACTGGCATTTTCTGGCTATTGCCTTATTCAGCTTACCATCGTCAGATGAATAATTTCCAGAATCGATTGCAACCCAGTGTTAGCGAACTTTATTGATTCCCCTCTTTGGGTGAGGCTAAGGGGGCTTTACTCCTAGTCTATCACTTTAGGTGTTTAGCGATCGCATTAAGTTCGTGCATCTGGAAGCAGATTAAAGCTTTTGGTAGCTAAAATGTTCTTTAGCAAGTTCCCAATCAGTTATCTGCTCTGGCAATTGAATATTTCGAGAAATATCTAAAAAATGGATGAGTAGCACTAAACTGCTGACTACAAACTCCCTTAACCTGTCCTAATCCCAGTGAGTTTAGAGCCTCAAAATCCTAAAACTCCTAAAACTCTTGTATATCAAGTATTTCAGATTTATTTCTGTTTTTTCCCCAAAAATGTTAGTTTGCCAGAATTTTTGGGAACTCTATAAATAAGCATGGGAATTATAAAAACCTAATGGCTGTAAAACGAAGACAATACGGTAGCTTTTGCTACCGTTTACTCATTTTTAGAGATATTAATAAAGACATTTACTGAGACGACGTGCTGAGTCGGTAGTGTGTTTTGCTGATACTGAGAGACAGGGAGCAGAAGGAGCTGGGGGCAAGGGATAGGAGCAGAATAACTTTCCCCTCTGCTCCCTGCTCTCTTCCCCTCTGTCTCTTCTGCCCAATGCCCAATTAATGAACAGTCTGCGCTAGGGTAGGAATTGAAACTCATTTGTGATTTCCTGTGCTTCCCTGTAAACGTCCAGCTGTATTTCTAATTTGGGCTGTTCTACTGACTTCCTTAACAGCCTGTGCTAACAGTCCAGTTGCCAAAAACCTTGAAGAATCTTTGGCGGCAGATCCGAAGCTGCAAAGCAATCCAGTTGTCTTTGGAGAATCTCAGAGTAAGCAACCACAAGCACAGCCAAACGATTCAACAGTTCAGTTACCAGCTGATTTTCCCAAAGATATCCCTTTATATGCGAATGCCAAACTAGAGGAAGTTATACCTGCTAGCGGTTCAGAAAATAAAACCTCAACTCGTTGGTTGAGTTCTGACCCTAGCAACTTTATCGCTAGTTTTTATGGCAACCAGTTTAAAACAAATAACTGGCAGATTTTGCAACAACCAACAGATGATGCGGGAGGTACTTTTGAGGTACGTCGTAACGATTTACTGTTGAAGATTTCCATTCAGCCTAAATCAGTTACTAACGCTACACCCAATCAACCCCAAACCGCCACAGAATTACTGATTGATTACGTACCGAATAGTATTGCTACGGCACAAACTACCCCAAATACAAATTCTAGCGAAACTACTAACGTCGTTCCTCAACCAGGAAATCCACAGTTCATTGGTCCAGTACCACCTGCAAACTTGGCAGCACAGCCACAAAGTACGGCTAATAACCAAACAACTCCTACAGCCACAGCCGAATCTCAAGAATTCAGCGATCTGAATAAAGTACCGCAAGAATGGCGGCAACACATCCAAGACTTAGCCGCATTAGGTGTTTTATCCCTAGAACCAAAGGCAACTAAGAGTAATTCTACTACCACAAATAACCAGTTTGAACCCAGTAAAATTGTTACACATCGGGAATATGCTCGTTGGCTAATTGCTGCTAACAATGCTATGTATGCCAGCAATCCAGCTAAACAAATTCGCTTGGCATCAGAAAGCACTCAACCAGTTTTTAGTGATGTTACCGCAAAAGACCCTGATTTTCCAGCAATTCAGGGATTAGCCGAAGCTGGGTTAATTCCTAGTCCTTTGTCTGGAGATTCCACAGTTGTTTTGTTTCGTCCTGATGCACCCCTAACGCGGGAACAATTACTGTTGTGGAAATCACCCCTAGATACTCGCCAAGCTTTACCTTCTGCTAACTTAGATACGGTTAAACAGACCTGGGGTTTCCAAGACGCAGCGCGAATTGACCCCAAGGCTTTAAGAGCAGTGCTGGCTGATTACCAAAATGGCGAGCAATCGAATATTCGGCGGGTGTTTGGCTATACCACCCTGTTTCAGCCCAAAAAACCAGTAACTCGTGCTGAAGCTGCTATGACTTTGTGGTATTTCGGCAGTCAGAGTGAAGGTGTGTCGGCAACTGAAGCTTTGAAGTTAAAACGAAGTTAAAGCGATGTCTATGAAGGGTTACGCCATTCTGTTGCGGTTAGTTTATCCGTAGCAGAAAAGTTGACAATGCCCAAGCTTTAGCATGGAAAATTTGCAATTTCTTTGTAATACACTGATTTTTTATCAAGAAAGTGTAAATCTAAGTGTTTTCAGCGTTTTTACCTGTATTTGATGAATTTTTGAGGCATAGTTAGGTAAAACAACGTAAATTAACTCAATATACGTACTTAGTTTGAATTAACTCAAAAAACAAATTGCCAGCGATCGCCTTCTCATCACTTTTAAACAAACTAAAAAATACCACAGGTAAAACAAATATGAAAAAACAAGCTGTAGCCGCAGGATTTGTTCTCTTATCTTTCATGTTACCGCTCAAGGCGAGTGCAGCGAGTTTTAGCAAATTTTACGTATTTGGCGACAGCCTTTCTGATACTGGCAATGTCTTCGCTGCTACTGGTGGTTTAGTCGCTCCGACAACAGCCATTCCTCAAGATCCACCCTACTTTCAAGGGCGTTTTTCTAATGATCAGGTGTGGGTAGACTACCTTGGAGATCAGCTAGGATTAACACCCTCTCCATACATTACTTTAAATCCTAGTATTCCTAACCAAGGGATTAACTTTGCTGTGGGCGGTGCTAGTTCTGGTCAAGGTAATGCTGTTGTTCCTAATGCACCGTTACCAGGAGTACTGGAGCAAGTCGGCTTGTTGACGCAACAAGCCAATCAGAAGCTTGATCCAAATGCCCTCTATGCTGTGTGGGGAGGTGCAAATGATTATGTGTTTGGTCAAGCGACTAATACGACTCAAACAGTTCAGAATTTATCAAATGCAGTAGGGTTACTTACCTCATCTGGCGCAAAAAATATTTTAGTCTTTAACTTGCCTGATTTGGGTAAGATTCCATTGGCATTCGCTACAGGTTCATCTAGCAACTTGACTGCTTTGACAAATGAGCATAACCAGGAATTAGCAGAGGAACTAGGCAAATTTAGCAATAACTCTGGTCTGAATCTAATCTCTGTTGATGTGTTTTCCTTATTTAATCAAATACAAGCAAATCCAGGGAAATTTGGGTTTCAAGATGTGACTACCCCTTGCGTAGTTGGGAATTTCCAGACGATCATCAGTGTATGCTCCCAACCAAACGATTATTTATTCTTTGACTCCGTGCATCCAACAACAGGCGTTCATAAGTTAGTTGCAGATGCTGCGCTGGCGGCGATTGAGGCTAAGTCTGTTCCTGAACCTGCGATAAATTTGGGGATTTTAGCCCTTGGTGCTTTTGGTGCGGTAGGAGTATTAAAGCGTCAACAAAAAAGATTAACGCTTGGAGCAACAGACCGGGTTGTTGATGCACAATTGTCTCATACAACAGTTGAAAACTAAACTAACTGTATTGATGTGGGATTACGATCGCTTATTTCAAATTATTGAAGAATTAGTCATGCACCATTCACCTAGTGGTGCAGAAACTGAGATTAACCAATTGTTGATGCAACGATTTGCAGCGTTGGGTGTAGAAGTGTGGTGCGATCGCGCCGATAATATTATTGCCAAGATTCCAGGGAAAAATCCAGACCGAGCGATGTCTAACGACAAGCCGCTTCGCGCCTACGCCATCACTGCACACAAAGACGAAATTGGTGCAATTGTCAAGAGTATCGGCGATGAAGGTCGTGTGGAAGTCCGTAAACTTGGCGGTTCTTTCCCGTGGGTTTACGGCGAAGGCGTTGTCGATTTATTGGGAGATAATGAAACCATTAGCGGTATTCTCAGCTTTGGTTCCCGCCACGTTTCTCATGAATCTCCCCAAAAAGTCCAGCAGGAAGATACTACTGTTAAGTGGGAAAATGCCTGGATTGAAACGAAATGCACTGCGGTTGAATTAGAAGCAGCTGGCATTCGGCCTGGAACTAAAATGGTAATCGGCAAACATCGCAAGCATCCAATTAGGTTAAAGGATCATATTGCCAGTTATACCTTGGATAACAAAGCCTCTGTTGCGATTTTGCTAGCTTTGGCTGAAAACCTGAAACAGCCGGTTGTTGATGTTTATTTGGTAGCTTCAGCCAAAGAAGAAGTAGGAGCAATTGGAGCGCTGTTTTTCACCCAAAATCAGCGTTTGGATGCATTAATTGCTTTAGAAATTTGTCCATTATCTGAAGAATATCCTGTTAAAGATGGGGAAAGTCCTGTACTTTTATCTCAAGATGCTTATGGGATATATGATGAAGGGCTAAATGGACAACTACGCCAATGTGCCAAACAGTTGGATATGCCTGTGCAATTTACAATTCTGAGCGGGTTTGGTAGTGATGCTTCCATTGCCATGAAATTCGGTCATGTTGGGCGTGCTGCGTGTTTGGCGTTTCCTACCCAAAATACACATGGATATGAAATTGCTCATTTAGGAGCGATCGCTAACTGTATTGATTTGTTAAAAGCTTTCTGCGAAACTGAGTTCGAGTAAAGGTTTAAAACTAATTTACTCGGTAAAATTAGAGTGCGTAGTTTGCCGCCGTAAGCATAGTTTTTATACCCCTTTGGCTAGATGCTTGATTTATGTCAAACTTTAGTATTGAGGAACACTTTTATCAAAGCCGATGATGGGATTTGAACCCACGGCCTGCTGATTACGAATCAGCTGCTCTACCACTGAGCCACATCGGCGTACACAATCTAAGAGTATAACACGATTTAATCATGGTAGATCAAAATCTCAAAAATCGCCTGAACCCTGAACAGTATGCCAGCCTCAAAGCAGAAATAGCTGCTCCCTATCGCGGCTTACGACAATTTTTCTACATCGCTTTCGGTGCTTCTGGCTCACTCGGTGCATTCGTGTTTTTTTTCCAAGTGCTTGCCGGACGGGATGTTGAGAGTGCTTTGCCTAGTTTAGCTCTCCAATTAGGAATAGTTGCCCTAATGGTCTTCCTTTGGCGTTGGGAACAGCGTCGGCAATCAGGCAAAAGTCCTAATTCTTGAAGAGAAAAATATTAGCTGATGACTTTTTTACTGCTTTGTTTATATATATCTTTGATATTGATTAATGCTTTTATGAAGATTAAAATATAAACAGAGAAAAAATAAAAAAATTATTAGGAAATACCAAAAAGTAAAAATTTCTGAGAAACTAGAAATCGTTGAAACAGGGTCAGCCATATATAAAGACCCTGACCATAAAACAAATCACATTCAAATGGGGTCAGTTAGATTTAAAGACCCCAAATTTTATGTTTAAAAAACCCCAAAATTAATAAAAACTCGCAATCTTGGAAGCGCCAGACTAATAATTTGTTAGTCTTGGCGCTTTCAATTTGCTAACTAAGCATTTACTGGGCTGTTACCAAATAGGATGAAGGAATTGGTTGGGCACGTCCAGCACTGACAAGTGCCTGGTAAACAAAGGCAGCAACCTCGGCTCTAGTCGCTTGACGATTAGGATTGAGTTGCTTTGCTGTGGGATAGTTGATTACTAGCTGCTGTGCAGTTGCAGCCGCAACAGGAGCGATCGCATAATTAGGAATCTGGGCAGCATCGGTATAAAAAGAAAGGACGTTCTGATTATTCGCAGTTAAGCCCAAACCATTAGCTAAAGAGACTAGCGCCTGCACTCTGGGAATTTGCTGCTGTGGTTTAAAAGTGCCATCGGGATAACCAGAAACAAATTGGCTCTGGTAAGCAGATTGAATTGCAGCGTAAGCCCAGAAATTTGTTGCTACATCTTTAAACTTAATACCTGCGCGTTTGGCTGGTGGTGTTAAAGCTTTAGTGACAATAGTGGCAAATTGAGCGCGGGTTACAGGTTCATTGGGTTTAAAGCTGCCATCAGGAAAGCCAGCAATAATATTTTGAGAAGCTAAAGCTTCGATGTAGGTTTTTGCCCAGTAATTTGCTGGCACATCCTTAAAGGCAACAGGCCCTCCAGGTGGTACATCAACAGCTGCGGCAACAAAATCTACTGAGCCAAAAATCTTTTTCTGATCGATATCGTTGCCAACAGCGACAATTTTACTGGTTTTAGTGGCATTGTTCACATCATAACGAGTGTTATTGCGGATAAGATTACCACCAGGATTTTCGTTGGTGCCAAGGTCAGGTAAAGCACTAACAGTTGCTACTACACCATCCCGCTTATTGTTCTGAATGACATTCTTACGCAATACAGGCTTCGCTGACTCTGAGATAAAAAGACCATCTTGGTTTTCGACGATTTGGTTTTCCACAATTAGGGGTGTGGAAGTACCACCGATCGCTAGACCAAAACCAGTATCCTGAAATAAATTACCCCGAATTTCTCCTTGAGCAGCTTTAGCAATTGAAATCCCATTGCCTTTGTTTTGGACAAAGATGTTACTTTCAATTTTAGGATTGCCTGTACCCGTGACAAAAACACCCTCTCTAACACTGTTAGTAAAAGTACTGTTTTTGATAGTGGGATTAGTTGATTCCACCCACACAGCCGTACCCCGGCTATTTGGGTTGGTAACGCTGACACCAGTAATAGTGGTATCTTGTTCGGCAAGGATGGTAATGTCTTGTCTAGCAAAGGTACGACTAGTGTAGAAACCTCCACCTGTAATTAATATTGCCTGACCTTTACTAGCTTCATCACCTCGCAGTGTCACTCCTGGTTTAAGCAACAATGGGAAGGTTTCGCCACTTTCCTGGTTATAGTTCCCAGGTGCTAATTGAATAACTGCACCTGCTTGGGCTTGACTGAGAGCGAAACTGATGCTTTTGTAAGGTGCAGCTGAGGTTGTACCAGCACTAGCACTGTCTACACCCGTTGCGGGATTAACATAAATTGCTGCGGCGGTTGTCGGAACTTGTGCAGTGAGAGTTGGGGCGCTCGCTTTTGGGTGAGTCGCACCAGCATTAACAGCACCCGGTAGTAATATTGAACCGCAGTAAACCGCTAGCAAAGCCGTTAGTCCGGCTCCCCCGCGTAAAGTATATCTGAGATGACTGCTAGAAAGAAGGCGAAAATTTTTCGCTATAGAAATGTGAAAACCCCGATATTTCATTTTTTCCGTCTGTGATGTGCTGAATTACGGTATGTCGAACAAGGTTGAAACTAGCAGTCTTGTAGCTGCTGTCAAACCCATGCAAAACTATACTGGATGATTAGCACTGATTCAGCTAATTTCCTTAGATACATCACAGAACTTATACATTAGTTATATTATTTTATTCAGAAAATTTTACTAGTACAAGATGGTACAAGTTTGCCTACCTTTAACAAAGGGATTTTGCCCCTTCTTAAGCCCTAAGTCTACTTAATTGAGATGGTAGCTGGATTTTTGCCAATCTCTAGGCTTTCAGGATAAGGCAATGTCTATCGTTGTTTTGTCTAAGCGCTCATCCTGTCTTTGCTTCGATTACTAAATTATTTATTTTTTGGTATTTCCTAAAGCCAGATGCCGCAACTAATTCTACTGGAATATCATCACAGGAAAAGCAAATCTATTGGAAATTGGGAGAAATGCGTTTTAAATTGTTGGGGTTGCGTCGCACCTTAATTTTACTAGGTAGTACCTGTCTTATACTTTTGTCTACTCCTACCTTTGCTGCGGAACGAGTAGTGCTGAACTATGGTATCTTCCGTGAATCACTTTCAGTAGCTGAACTATCCACCTTTGCCCAAACAGGTGAACTTTCACGTTCATTACGAGTTGATTTTGCGTTAGCACGACAAGATCCTAAAGCCATTCGTCAGTATTTAACGGAGCCTGTGAAAGTAAACCTAGTATTTTTAGATAGAGTTCTGAATAGCCAGATTGGTAATATTATTTTGGATCAAATTAGTCAAGTTATTTATACACCGTCTCGGAGAGCAGATCGGCAGGCTTTGCGATCTGCTTTGGTACTTTCTGCAAGTCAAGATGGACAGGTGTCGCTAATCGAAATTATTCAAAATTATCCCACTAATGAAGTGGAAGTTGATGGCAAACGCTTGGAGGGTGCATACCGTCAACTTCGTCGCTTGCAAACAAGCCTACAAGATTTACTCAATTTTTAGTAAGCTAAAGTTTCTAAAGTTTCCCTTAAATACCTTTGTACCTGCTGTTCCAAGCGAATTCCGTGTAATTGAGCATCACGTTCTAGTTGCCAGCGTTGAAAACCGGAACTAGTGGAGATCGCACATTTGAGGCTATACCAAATTTCAGTATCAGCAGAAAATTGGCGATCGCTAGAAGCTGGAATTTGAGCCATAGTTCCTCATTCCTTTATTTTTACTTGCAAGGTAATTGGGCATTGGGTATGGGGCATTGGGCATCGGTAATTTCCCGATTCTTCTCTGTCCCTCTGCTTCCCTAATGCTTATTTTTAGCCTTTTAAAGTAAATAATATTACTTTCAGGGCTGTGATGAATCTGTATTAATCCTAAACAAGGATTGCAATAATCGGGGCACGATTTGATTAACCCGAACCCCTAAAATTGTGAAATCTTGCTTAATCTTTTCTAAAGATAATGGTTCTATGCCAGCGAATTCTGTCTCATTAATCACTAAAACTCGCATTACACTCACAGGTATTTGTAAAAATAGATTGCTGGCCAAAAATGCCAATCCTGCAAGCACTAATGCAACGCTACGCCATTGTGGAAGAAATTTAGCTGAATCTGCTACTAATGGGGCAAATTGGTAAAGATGCCACAGCACCAAAATCGACAATACTGCTGCCACTAATGCCAGGATACGATTTAACTTTGTATTAATTAAACAGAGAATTTTTCGCTGCCGCTCAGTCAGATTTTCTGGCTTTAGTGCTATTCCTAAAAGAGCGAATATATAAAAAGGGCGACGTAACTGCATCCATAGCAGGGGGAGAATACCAATGGCGGCAACTAAAAATAGCTCCATCCAGACTGGCAAAAACGGCTCGCCTACAGACAAAAATATTAAGCAGAGTACTAAAAAAACAGGCAACGTCGCCAATCCAGCGACGTGAATCCACAAAATAGGTTCAGAGCGAAATGAATGCATAGTAAAAAGTTATGAGTTAAGAGTTAGGAGCTTGGAATTAGCAGTCTTTAACTCCTAACTCCTAATTTATTACTCCTAACTTCTAACCATTTTACCCTTAACACTATCTCGTTAAGGTGAGAGTGCGGCGCTTTGTAACCATCTGATAGGATTCGATGATGTCACCTTCAACCCAATCATTGAATTTATCCATACCGACACCGCATTCATAACCGGCGTTGACTTCACGGGCATCTTCTTTCATCCGTTTTAGGGAATCAAGGACACCTTCGTAAATCACCTTACCGCCGCGTCGTACCCTGACTTTGCAGTTACGAACTAGCTTGCCAGATTGAACGTAGCAACCGGCAACAGCACCGCGACCGACTGGGAAGACGGCACGAACTTCGGTTTGACCCAAGGGTTCTTCAACCAACTCTGGTTCCAAAAGACCTTCCAAGGCATCTTGGATATCTTCTAGGAGTTTGTAGATGACGTTGTATTCCCGGACATCTACACCCGCTTCATCGGCGGCTTGTCTAGCGCCACTAGCGAAGGTGGTATTGAAACCAATAATTACAGCGTTACTGGCAGCTGCTAAGTCGATGTCTGTCTCGGTGATTTCCCCAGCAGTAGCCAAGAGCATCCGAATTTGGACTTCGTTTTGCGGGATTTGCTTGAGGGCTCCCACAATGGCTTCTACAGAACCTTGTACGTCTCCTTTCAAGATCAAGTTGAGTTCTTTCAACTCGCCTTCTTGTGCTTGAGCCGATAAGGTTGTGAGGGTAACACGTCCCTGTAACAGGCGGGATAGGCGTTGTCTGTCGGCGCGATCGCTAGCGAGAGCTCTGGCTTCTTTTTCGTTCTGGAAGACCTCGAACTCGTCGCCTGCTGCTGGCACATCACTTAACCCCAATACCTCGACAGCAAAGGAAGGAGAAGCGATATCCACTCTCTTGCCTCTGTCATCCACCATCGCCCGGACTTTACCGAAGGCCGAGCCAGCTACTAAGATATCTCCCACATGCAGGGTGCCATTCTGAATTAGCAAGGTAGCAACTGCTCCCTTGGCTTTATCCAGATGTGCTTCAATGACAGTTCCTTTGGCGGTACGATCTGGGTTAGCAGATAGTTCTCCAACTTCTGCTACCAAGAGAATCATTTCTAAGAGCGTATCCAGATTTTCACCTCTGATGGCGCTCACGGGAACCATAATTGTCTCACCACCCCAATCTTCTGCGGTCAGACCATACTGGGTCAGTTCTTGTTTCACCCGCTCTGGCTGTGCCCCTTCTTTATCAATCTTGTTGATTGCAACAACAATTGGCACTCCCGCAGCTTGAGCGTGGCTAATAGCTTCAATGGTTTGGGGACGGACACCATCATCAGCAGCCACTACTAACACGGCAATGTCTGTTACCCTAGCTCCTCTGGCCCGCATCGCCGTAAAGGCTTCGTGACCAGGGGTATCCAGGAAGACTATCTGCTGTGGTTTGCCCTCATGTACCACATCCACATGGTACGCACCAATGTGCTGAGTGATACCGCCAGCTTCGCCAGCAGCCACTTTGGTTTTGCGGATTGAGTCGAGTAGGGTTGTTTTACCGTGGTCTACGTGACCCATAATTGTCACGACAGGCGGACGGCGATGAAGATATTCTTGGTCTTCTGCGCCGACCATTTCCGTAATTTTCCGAGCTTCTGCTTCTCGCTCGACGGTTTCAACTTCTATTTCTAGTTCTTTTCCTACCAGGGTAATTGTGGGAATATCCAGATTTTGGGTGATACTCACCGCCATGCCTTTGAGGAACAGGATTTTGACAATCTCTGTATCAGGAACGGCTAAAACGTCGGACAGTTCTTGTACAGTTAACGGCCCTGTGATCGTCACCTTTTCGGGACGATCGCGCTTTGTATCAGCTTCTTGTTGGCGACGGTTATTGTGATGGTCGCGGTTAGAACCAGACTTAGAACCAGGTTTTCTACTTCCTCTAGCAGTTGGGGCGCTAGCAAGGCTTGCACCCGGCATCTGTACAGGTCGAGTCGCTTTTGGTTTGGGAGGACGAGCGATGGAAAGGCTGACTTGGACGGTTGCTGGTGAGTCGATATCGTCATCATCCAACAAATCTTCTTCAAATTCATCATCCAATATCGGCTTGATCCGCTTGCCTTTTACGCCAGCTTTAGCCTTCTCTTTAACTTCGTCGATTATTTCCTCTTCTACCCACTTTTTGCCGCCTTTGGTCGGGCGAGGCGGACTTGGGCGTTTTAAGTCGAGGAGATCGGGTGTAACTGGCTCATCACCCAGTCCTTGAGACTTGCCCGCTATTCCTGACATTTGTCTGGGTGGAGTAGCGATCGGCATTGCGGCTGCTACTGATTCACCAGGACGCGCTGGTCTGGGTCTTTGCCCCTCTCCTAGTTGTGATGGTGCAGATGGTCGATTGCCTCTCTGCTCTGGTCTGGTGGGTGCAGGGGTAGGTCGAGCCTGTCTTTGTGGCGCAGATTGTGGAGACTGGTCAGTTGGCAGTTTAGCAACTCTGGGTTTAATCTGCTCGCGATCGCCTTCAACGGGACGTAGCCGTTGGTCGCGTTTGAGAATCGGTTTATCTGCTTGAGATACCGGCTCATCTGACACTTGGGCTACTTCTGCTTGGGCAACTTCTGCCGATGGTCTTGCCGGAGGGCTAACTAATTGCGGTTTGATCGGTTTTTCCGATTTCGGTCTCGGTGGAACTACTTTTTCCGGTTTTTGGGATGCTACTTTTTCCGGTGCCTGACTTGGATTAGGTGTTTGTTCCAAGTCGGTGACAGGAGGTTGCTCTTGAGTCTCAGATTGAGTCCGGGGCACAGGTCGAGTTGGTGCTGCCGGCTTCATGGGTGAGGCTGGTGTAGCAAAAGGCCGTGGAGGTGAGGGAGGATTAGCTTCAGACAAGGCAGCTTGGGTATTGTTGGCAACTGACGCCTCTGGGGCGTTGGAGGTAGTATTTCTCAATATTTTGGGTTTGCGTATTTCCAAAATTTGCTGTTTGTGGGGTGCAGCAGGTCGGTTACGTCCGCCGTTTGGTGGTGAATTTGGCTTATGGCTGGTTGTACCTAGTTCCTTTTTGGCTGAAACATTCGTAGCTGCGAGCTTTTCTGCTGCCGTGCGGATGTTTTCTGCCTCGGATTCTGAAATCGTGCTGCTATGACTTTTGACCGCGATACTGAGCTGGTCGCAAATTGCTAGTAGCTCTTTGTTATCCAAATTCAATTCCTTTGATAATTCATAGATTCTAACTTTGCCGTTGGTCATCCACTCTTCCCCTTTAATTTACAGTTTTAGCGGATGGTTGCCTGGTTTGCGACATCTCCATCCTTGGATTACTGTTTTTAGACCGCCGTTTAGTTTTTGCCGGTGCCTCCAATCAGGAAAGAGAGATGTTTCGGTTTAATAATGGCATCCCCACCAGGAATGATGGTTGAGGGACACCCATAAAAATTTTTTAAATAAAAGATTTTTATAGGAATCCTTGACGCCGAACTGCGCCTGAGCGCTACCAGGTTGCCATTTTGTAGTTTTTTGTTTTGTTGATTCTGAATCTTCCACAACACAATCGATTACATCTTGTTCTGGGAATCTTGCCTCGCCCCTCTTAAATTATTGGAGAGTCGAATGCCTTTTACACCCATTTACTATTTTGGCACTAACCTTAACGATCAACAGAGGGTGTGATGAAAGCAGGACTTCGGCTTTGGCACAATTCCTCTAGCGATGATGTCACAAAGTTATTCCAATTAAATTTGGTTTTGGGTATTGCTGCTGGCTAGACGTTGCGACAAGCTTTGGTACAGTGTTTCTGGCACTGATGCATGTAGCGATCGCCCTAGTCGATTTTTTTTTTGAGCCGCTTGTAAGCAACTCGTTTGCGGACAAATATAGGCAGAACGCCCCATGCCCTGATCTAATTGTACCTTTCCCGATGGAAAGACGCGGACAATCCGCCAAAACTCATCTTTTGAGCCTACTTTCCGGCAACTAATACAGCGCCGATAATTTGGTTTCATCAGTTTTTTGCGATCTCAGTCCAGCATTCTGGGTGTAAAAATAAGTTTTTTATTACTATTTTTTACTTATACCAAGGTGTCTTTCAGGAAATAATCCTTGAGACTCGGACTACAATCAACATTATCAAAACTTTACAAGGTTAATCAATTATTCGTCATCGTTATTGTCAAAACTATCCTCATCCTCTAATTCGTCCTGATTTTCATCTTCTAATTCTTCGTCGAATTCAAGCTCATCTTCCTCTGTCTGATATTTTGCTCTAACAGCGGTAAATTTCTCATCCTCTCCGGCATAGTCGTATTTAGCTTTGTCTTTGATATCTATTTTCCAACCAGTCAGGCGGGCTGCCAAACGGACGTTTTGTCCTTCTTTACCAATAGCTAAACTTAGTTGATCTTCAGCCACAAGTACGTGAGTTTGCCGGGATTCTGGGTCCATAAGGCGTACTTCATCCACCCGTGCTGGACTTAAGGCATTAGCGATGTACGTTGCTGGGTCTGGCGACCAGCGAATTACATCTATTTTTTCACCGCGTAATTCGTTTACTACCACTTGAATTCGCGATCCCCTGGCTCCGATACAAGCACCAACTGGGTCTACATCGCGATCAAGGGTATCTACTGCTATTTTAGTCCGGGGACCGACATAACGGGAGGGGGGGTTTGCCTCCCTTGCTACGGCAACAATCCGTACTACTTCATCTTCGATTTCTGGGACTTCGTTGGCAAACAGATAAACGACTAAACCGGCATCAGCACGAGACACCAGCAACTGTGGTCCTCGTTGCTGACCTTGGGAGACTTTTTTCAGATATACCTTGAAGGTGGCATTTGCCCGATAATTATCGTTAGGCAACTGTTCCCGCTTCGGTAATTCGGCTTCTACTTCTGGCTGACCAAAGCCACTGCTAACTGCCAAAACCACAGATTGCCGCTCAAACCGTAGGACTCTTGCTTGCAAAACAGTTCCTTCTAAATCTTGGAACTCTTCTTGCACCATCTGGCGCTGTTGATCCCGTAATTTTTGCGCCAATACTTGCTTGGTTTGCATTGCCGCCATCCGACCAAATTCTCCTTGGTCGGGAGTCACATCTAGTACAACAGAGTCCCCTAACTGCGCTTCGGGAGCTACCTGTTGAACTTCGTCTAGAGAAATTTGATGGTCTGTGTTATTAACTTCTTCAACGATGGTTTTGGTGGAAAGAACGCGAAATCCCTCTCCGTCAATATCGAGTTCTACTTCAAAATTTTCAAAATAATCTTCGTCAAACTGTTTTCGCTCTAAATTTTGGGCGCGACGATAACGTTCGTAGCCTTTGAGTAGTGCTTCTCTAATAGCTGATTGAACTGCAAGACGGGGTAAATTCCGCTCACGACTTATACTTTCAATTAATTCTTTTAATCCAGGTAAAGTAACCATTGACATAAGCAATCTCCTTTAAAAAGCAGGGAGTGGGGGCTGAAAACTACGCATTAAATAGAACCAGGGATTAGAGAATAGCTTTACACTAGCCCCTAATCTCTAGTCCTTAGTTCCTAAACTCTAGGCCCGAAACTCTAGCCTTGAGCGAATGGCACTCTAGTCTGTAATTCCTAAGCCCTAGCCCTTTGTTTATCGGCGCTCGTCTAGCTGCACCTTAGCAATTAGGGAGCGGGGAATTTCGACTACACGACCTTTTTGGTTTAAGTAAAGTGTTGTCTCATCCCGGCGAATCAACTGACCAATCCACTCTTGTTGTCCGTCGTAGGGAAGCGTTGTGGAAATAATGACAGGAAATCCTTTAAAAGAAATAAACTCCCTGTCTGTTACCAGTTGCCGCGAAATACCAGGACTAGACACTTCCAAGACGTATGTATCTGGAACGATTTCCGCAGCATCTAAGGAGGCTTCTAAAGCACGGCTCATCCTCTCACAATCATTCAATCCGGTGTCTTGCTGAGGATTGCGAATGTCTACCCGCAACACTGGTGGACTTTGGTGAGTGTGAAAGACCACGCCAACCACTTCCAATCCCAGTTCTTCTGCTACTGGTGTCGCCAAATCAATAATTTGTGGAACTAAAGGATGAGCCATGAGAGAATTCAATAAAAAAAGTGGGCACTGACCCACTTCCTGCGATAGGTATATCTTCCAAGAAGTCTTGTGACGAATCAATGATGATTCGCCCTCATTCGAGTTTAGCGCATTTAATGGATAGTCGAGTATAGGCATTGGGTATGGGGTACAAGAGGCAAAGGGGCAGTTCTTGCAAGGAGCAAAGGGAAAAGGTAATTTTGATTCTCCCCGTTGCTCCCTGCTCCTGCTCCCCGACTTCTTCTGCTCTCTCTACCCTTCGCGTATTTTTGGGAGAGTGGTGCTTTTCTCAACGACTGTTGGAACTGATGCTTGTGTGCGTAACTGCCTGGTTTGCTCGATAATTTGGTCTATGTCTTCTTGGGATAAACGCTGGACGTAGTTGATTTTGATTTCCTCTAAGAAGTCAAAAAGTAAACTCTGAATTTCGGAAAGTACGTGTTTTTCCTTCATTTCAGATGCCAAAGCTTCGCTAAACCTTTCTACGAGTTGACTGGTGAGTTTTGCGCCAACAGGGTCTTCAACAGCGCTAACTAAAGTTTTGTAAAGATTAGTTGTGATTTGCGTCGCCAGTTGTTCGCTTAACTGGGTTTGAGCTTTTCCCACGCCAGGGAGATTCTGGAGGTTGCGGTACACGGGGACTTGATGAAAGACGATTTCGATGTTATGACGCAAAATGGCAACGATCGCAGGTTGAATATCAGGTAAGACTTGGTAAACAATTGTTTTTACCAAAAGACCTGCGATCGCTTCCACTTCATTCACATTATTAATATCTATGTAGGGACGTAAATTTTCTTGTTGTGAGAGCCAATGCGTTAATTCACCCCGTTGAATTGAACCCTGAACCTGGTTAATTACCCTTACTACTACTACTTCTGTGAGTTCTTCAGCAAAATTGGCGACAACCCCCTGATGAATTTGCTTTCGTACTGGCTGGAGATCCAATAAATGCGCTTGATCGAGGCGGACTAATACAGGTAAGATTCGCAGCCAACGCCAAAATGGTAGGAGTAAAAATACGTCGTACCAACGCCACAATAGTGCTTCAAACCAGCTTAAACCAAGATGTCGGCGTTTGATTAAGAAGGTACGCCCCAGCAATTCTACGCCAAATAAAATCACGAAGGGTAAGTCAATAATCCAAAAATTATCTACAAATTCACCACTTTCACCGATTTGGCGGTAGTAGTTAGTGGCAATTAAAGGGCGGATGCTCCCGTTAAAAAAATTAATTTCTTTAATCCAGCCATTTTGCGAGAGGTAAGGCTGACTCCAAAAAGTGGCAAAGGACTGTTTTGCAGATTCGTTACCGATATGCGATCGCATCCGCTTTTTGATTTTTTCCAAAGTCCCACTTTTATTAACTCCAGCAAAGGGGTTACTGTCAATCATCTCGTTGCTAAGACGCTTTATCTGCTCTAGTCTGCTTTTTACCTCAGAAGACTCTAATCCTGTTTGGCTGACTTGTTCTTCTAATGCGTCTACTGTTTCTAGATAAATTTTTGTGTCTCGGTGGGGTTCAATACCTTTTATTGGGTCATAAATCTGAATAACTTGGGGAAGTTTCCGTAAGTAAAAATCTCGCCAAGGTACGTAACTTAAATTAAACAAAACTAAACCTAAATTTACAGTGGCAGTAATTGCCATAAATCTTTCAAACCAAAGATTCCTCTGCTTAGAAGATTTTATATCTTTCTTTTTTTGTTGCATATTATACATTTTTTGGATATTTTGAATATCAGCTCTTCCATCTATTAATTTTCGTTTCTTTCCAACCAAGTACAGCAATTTGCAGTTGAGTAGACCTCAGTATATATGTACATATATGTATTTATGTAAACTTAAGTTAAACAATACTTAGAGACAAAAGGCTTAAGTTGACACCGATCCACATAAATGCATCTATATCGAAATTGAGTGTTCAAAGCGTGTATTCGCTTCAAATGATAACCTCTGCATCTCTGCTAATATAAGATACGTCTTTTGATGGATGACATGAATTAGCTTATATACATCTTGTTAACTTTGGCAAAAATTATTCATAAATTATTCAAAAATCATTAAAAAATCGCGAAAAAAGTTATTAAACAAACTTAAAATGCAGCTGTTAACATTTATAATCCTGCTGATTTAATCCAAAGGAGTTTTAAATATGTGGTGTGGTTTTGGAAAATCAAGCGCGACTTTTGCTGTTACTTGCCTGATAAGCGCTAGTGTGGTAATTGCAGACACAGGTTTCGCAGCACCTCAACGTAGCTATACGCCCCAGCAATTCCGTTCTGTGTTGCGAGGTCTAGGCTATAACGTCAAGGTAACAAATGGTCCTTTGACAGATGAGGAAACCAAAAAGGCAATTCGTGAATTTCAGACAGGTTATAAGCTAAAACCAGTTGATGGGATAGCAGGGCCAAAAACCCAAGATTTTGCTGCTAACATTGTTCAAATCCTGCACACAAATTTGAATGCAGTAGTCAAGCCTAATCCCCCGCTACCGCGCGATCATTTTTACGGTTCCCGCACGGAAGAAGTGGTGAAGGAGTATCAAAAGAAATATCAGTTGCAAGAAACTGGAATTGCTAATTTAGCACTCCGCCAAAAGCTGAATGAAGAAGCAAAGACAGTCTTGAGTCAACCAACAACGAAACCAACAGCTAAACCAACGGCTAAACCAACAGCTAAACCAACAGCTAAACCAACGGCTACACCAACGGCTAAACCAACAGCTACGCCAACGGCTACACCGACAGCTACGCCAACAGCTACACCAACGGCTACGCCAACAGCTACACCAACGGCTACACCAACATCTACACCAACGGCTACACCGACAGCTACGCCAACATCTACACCCTAGTCGCCACAAAAACCCCTACCCAAAGACCCTCAAGTCATCTGATTTGGTTCTTCTAAGGGTCTACCCTTGGGTATAGGTAGAATTGGACGGGGGTCATTGTAAGGCATAGGAATGTACTGCACACTGGGTCGCCCTCCTTGCGCCTGTGGGTACAAGTCCATGAGATCATAAATAGAATGGGGCAGTCCTACAGTTACGGGCAGCCCCATTTCTGTTGCTTCTTCAATAGTTATGGGATAATCGTGGGTGACGCGCCCGGTTGTCAAGGCTTCGATAATCGATTCAATATTTTCTGGTAGAACTTTTTGTTTGGGTATACTGTCTTTAAGCAAAGTTCGTACAAACCTCTGTACCTGTTGAATTGCTTTGCGTGAGAGGTCGGCCATAATTAAAGTTTGATCGTCAATCTCACTGATGGGTTTATCTTCAATTACTTTTAGGATACTTGCTGCGGGGTAATTACCCAATTGGGGATCAACTGGCCCCAAAACAGCGTTAGCATCCATAATAATTTCATCAGAGGCCAGGGCAAGCATTGTACCGCCACTCATCGCGTAGTGCGGGACAAAGACTGTGACTTTTGCCTGATGGCGAATTAATGCTCTAGCAATTTGTTCTGTTGCCAAAACTAAACCACCAGGAGTGTGCAAAATTAAGTCAATTGGCACATCTGGGGGTGTGAGGCGAATAGCTCGTAATATTTGTTCTGAGTCTTCGATAGTAATGTAGCGAGATATGGGAATTCCCAGAAAGCTAATAGACTCTTGGCGGTGAATCAACAAAATCACCCGACTTTTGCGTTCTTGTTGGAATTCTTGTAAAGCACGCAAGCGGCGATATTCTATTTGACGTTTTTGCCAAAGGGGTTGCAAAGAAGTTAAAAGGAGAAAAATCCAGAATAAATCACCAATACCAAAGCCCATAAATATTAATTCTTGTTCAAAAATAACGATTGTCGTCATTATTGTGACAATTTTTGGGCGATCGCAGTTCTATCGTGGGCTAGAAGATGTAGAGGGGGATAAGGTAGATTTTGCTCTCTATTCCCCTACTTCTTCATCTCCCCCGCCGCCAAATCTTGATAGTATCGTCATCACTACCGCTCACTAGGGTTTGACCATCAGGACTGAAAGCGACACATCGAACATAGCTGGAATGTCCTGTAAGTGTGCTAATTTCTCTACCACTGTGTAAATGCCACAGTTTGATAGTGTTGTCCCAACTGGCACTAGCGAGAAATTGCCTATCCTGGCTAAAGGCAACTGACCAAACTGAATCAGAATGACCAATGAGAGTGCGAATTTCTTTGCCTGTGTTTACATGCCACAATTTAATTGTGTTGTCACCACTGCCACTAGCAATCATTTCTGCATCGTGGCTGAAGGCTATACAGTTGATGAAGAAAGAATGACCTGTGAGTGTGTAGATGTTTCTGCCCGTGTATACTTGCCACAGTTTGATAGTGTAGTCATTACTGCCACTAGCGACAAGCTGTCTATCCTGGCTATTCGTCGTTGTCGCCGTTCTTGGAGAATAGGCAATTGATGAAACTGAGTCGGAATGGCCAGTGAGAGTTTGAATTTCTATACCAGTGTTTACTTGCCATAGTTTAATTGTGCAGTCAGCACTGCCACTAACAAGAAACTTGCCATCTGGACTGAAGGCAACAGAATTCACCCAGTTAGTATGACCAGTGAGAGTGCGAATTTCTTTTCCGGTGTTTACATCCCACAATTTGATCGTATTATCCCAACTACCGCTAGCTAACATTCCCCAGTTCAAATCTGCGCTTCCGGTAGATTTGCCTGACTCTCCTTGATAAGAAAGCTTTGCTGAGATTGGGCTAAAGGCGACGGAATTAACCATACTAGAATGACCAGAAGACCAACGACCCATTTGACGCACTAGTTTGCCAGTACCCAGTTGCCAAAGTTTAATAGTATGGTCATTACTACCACTAGCAATCAATTGCCCATCTGGACTAATCGCGATCGCATGAACCATACTAGAATGACCTCTGAGGGTCTGTACGCATTGCCAGTTTTGCTGGTCTAATACAACAGGTAAAGGTAATTTTACTTTGGGCGTTATCACTAAGGTGGATGTTGCTGGTGCTATCTTTTTCTCGTTTTCAGGGCCCAATAAATCCAACCACTCCTGCACAGATTGGGGACGATAGGTTGACTCCAAATCCATGCCGCACATAATAGCTTGATTTACCCTATTGCTGATGTTGGGATTAAAATATTGTGGTGGTTCTAAATTAATATTGTGCCGTCTATCATCTGCACTTGTCGGGATCACTGCGGTCAGCAAATTATACAGAGTAGCAGCTAAAGCATAGATATCAATGTATTCTCCTCGTGGCGCTTCTGATTCATACTGCTCAGGTGGGGCAAAACCAGGAGTGCGATACACTGTATGTCTTTGAATTACATTAGGAATAAATTCTCTAGCGATGCCAAAGTCTATCAGCACTGCTTCAGATTTATCAATGCGGATCATAATGTTGCGTGGTTTGAGATCCCGATGCAGCAATCCTTTAGAATGGATTAGTGTTAAAGCGTCGCCAATTTGTCTGATGTAGAGCAGCGCTTCTGCTTCTGATAGCACTCCAACCCGTCTGAGATACTGTCCTAAGTCTTCGCCTTCGATGTATTCCATCACCATGCAGGGCAAATTTCCATCATCGAAGATGGTTTCTATTTCTACTATATGGGGATGGTGACACACAGCCAGCCTAACTGCTTCATCACGGAAGTCTTGCCGTAACTTGTTTCGGTGGAGTATCCAGGCGGGGTGGTTCAGGATTTCTTCTTTAAGGGTTTTAATCACTCGCAGTTGATTCCGTTGATTTCTGGCAAGATAAGTAATGCCAATTCCGCCTTCACCTAGTTGGCTTTCGATAATGTAGCGTCCCCCGAATAAAGACTTTCCTGCATTCCACACCATTAGTAATATTTGACAATTGCTGGTATTTATTTTGGCACGGTATTAAAACAGCCAACCCGAATTTTTGGGAATTCCATTTGAATCGCTGTTGTAGATTTTTGGAAGTTAGTTACTTAGAGAACATTTTAATTAACCTCGATAATTACTAATAGTATAAAGTTGTGTATACCCTAATAGCTTTAGCGAAACTTTGCCTTTAGATCAAAGTATGAGAGTTGATTGCTCATGTTAGAGTAAACGATGACTTTCGCTATATTTGTTCATAATAATTTGACTTGTAGGTAATCTGTAATTATGCTAAAGAATCTGAATCTGAAACAAAAGTTTACAATTCTGCTACTGGTAATTCTGACATTCGGTTTGAGCTTGAGTGGATTTGCTCTTTCTTCTTTGCTTAGGGAGAATGCTAAACAAGATATTAGCTCTACCGGTCTCATCCTCATCCAAACAATGAGTTCTGTTCGTAAATACACCAGTACCCAAGTTAATCCAGAGCTAGTTGATAAATTGGCTACCGAGTTTTTGCCGCAAACCGTACCTGGATACTCAGCACGGGAGGTATTTGAGATTTTACGGAAAACAACAGAATATCGTGATTTCTTTTATAAAGAAGCAACTCTCAATCCCACAAATCTGCGGGATAAGGCTGACGGTTTTGAGACAGAAATTGTAGAAAGGTTCAGAAATAAATCGGATCTTAAAGAAGTGAGTGGATTTCGCTCAATTCCTAGTGGGGATATCTTTTATATTGCTCGTCCCTTAAAAGTTTCTGAAGAAAGCTGTCTGAAGTGTCATAGCGTACCAGAGGCTGCTCCTCAAAGTATGATTACTCTTTATGGCACAGCTAATGGATTTGGGTGGAAGCTGAATGAGATTGTCGGCGCTCAAATTATATCAGTGCCGGCAAAGAATGTAATCAGCAAAGCAAATCAGTCTTCCTTACTAATTATCTTAATTGTATCAACTATATTTATAGCGACTATCCTGTTAGTTAACTTGTTCTTGAATCGACAGGTTGTTGTTCCTCTCAAACGCATGACTCGCATAGCTGAAGAAGTTAGTACGGGACACATGGAAGTTGAATTCGAGCAGATGTCTAATGATGAAATCGGTAATTTAGCTAAAGCCTTTAAACGGATGCAGTTAAGTTTAGAAATGGCAATGAAAAGAATTAAACGCACTCAGGGGGGCACAGGGGATTAAAGTAATTAGTAATGACGTTCTCCACAAGATTCTGCGCGTACCTTGCTTCTCTGTAAGAGTACGCGCTACGCTAACGTAATTAATTTTTATAGAAATAGTTGAGCAATTCTAACTTATTTATAAATTGATATAGGACTCATGTTTGATTTTTGAAAAAATTTAGTATGGCTCAAAGAGGCTTTTTGACTATTGCCTATTGCCTGTTTCCTTTCTACGCAAATACTTATGGCTACGCCACGCTGGGCCAACAGAAATCAAATCGGATTGCTAAGAGTAGTCTAAATCTTTATGAAAATAAGCTTTTTTTGAATTCAAAAGCTGCTTGAAAGTTAGGAATTTGGTTGGCTATAAGTTCAACAAATTGGTCAGGTGAAATGTAAGGATTCTCATCTAATATTTCTTCTATAATCAAATTTGCCATTGGCCCGATGTGGTAGGCTAATTCTTGTTGACAATGTTTAATAAATCCTGGTTGAAGTGAAGGTTGTTGTTGTTCAATTTGCCCAGTTTGTGTATTAGCAGGTAAACTAGGTGGACTAAAAATTGTTTCTCCAGGTGGGTTGTATGACTGCGATATTGCTGACATAGCCTGAAATTCAGGATTAAATACCGTAGCAGGCAAATCATCAAGCATGACTGGAGGAGACATAGCCACTTCTGGTTCTCCAATCCGCTCTAAATCTTTGATAACTTCCCTGGCTGTTTGGTATCGCTTGTTGGGTCTATCTGCCAACATACAATCAAGTACTTGAGCGAACTCATCACTAACGTAAGTATAATAACGCCAGTTCCATTCAAGTGAGTACTGATCCATTAGTAAAGATGGATCTCTACCTGTGAGTAGTACAATAGCTGTTACCCCCAAGGCGTATAGGTCGCTAGAAGCCGAGCATAAACCTAAGCTAATCTGTTCGCGAGGTGCATACCCCACTTTGCCTACAAGGGACATTTTGCCAACAAATGTTACTTGGTGGTTAGAACTTCTCCCCTCGTTCATGTCAGCAATTTGCTTCCCAACACCGAAATCAATCAGCACTGGCAGATCCTTGCCATCAGGTAACATGATGTTATCAGGAGAAATATCTCGATGTATGATGTTGTGCTGATGGACATATTCCAAAACAGGCAGTAGATTTTTTAGCCACTGGATAACTTCGTCTTCAGAAAAGTTTCTTCCTTGACGTTGAAGTTCTCCCAGCAGCCTAGAATATGTTTTGCCGTCAACATACTCTTGTACTAGGAATAACCGACCATCTCCTTCAAAGCAAGCTAAAAACTTGGGGATTTGAGGATGTTGCAATTGATGAAGGATTTTTGCTTCTCTTTTAAATAGATTGCGATATTGTTCCAGCCCGCTTTCCCCTGTGCCAATGGGTGCAAACTCCTTGAGGACACAAGCTTCATTAAACCGCCGAGTGTCAAATGCCAAGTAAGTTCGCCCCAATCCTCCCTGTCCCAGAAGTTTTTGGATAATATAGCGGTTATCAATTAGAGTTCCAGCAGCTATTTCTGGTCTTGTGGTATGGGACTGTGACATTTCATCGCACTCCTCGCGATTTTATTGTTGATAAATTATCTAGTTTGCTGAAAGTCAGAAACTCTAGCAGATAAGGGCTGATAACATCCTTAAAATTGAGGTTAGCACCACTATCAACACAAGGAAATACACTTTTCTACAATCTTTTAATGCTCTTGTGTAATCAAATAGACGATTTTTACATGGATGACTTGATTATACTACTTGTAATTACGTATTTCAGCAGATGGCATATAACCAGTGTCTGCGGTAATATCTGCGAATGTTCAGGTTATCACCTTTTGGAGTTGTAGCTGAACCACATTTTATCCCTAGCAACTCAATTAGGATTGAGTTTTGTGAACAGTAAGGATATAGCGTGACATCATGGTTTTTGAGAAAAAATTAAAGTTGCTAATAGACTTCTCCAAAGAAAATATTATATGTATTTCAAGTGCTGAATATGCGATCGCTCTCAAAAATTAATCTTTAGGGGAGCCAGTCTTGTTATTTGATAGCTACTTCGGCATTGGCTACCAAAGCTTTCTGTATAGAACCCATTTGATATCTTTTTCTAGTTAGTGGCTAGTCTTTTGAGCATCAATCTGATAAAACAAAGCTTGAGCTTGGCATTAGCACGATCGAGTGTACGTTCAAAATTTTTGACTAAACTTTT
>NZ_JADEXU010000353.1 GCF_015206895.1 Nostoc sp. LEGE 12450
GGAATGGGGAATGGGGAATGGGAGTTTCTCCAATGACAAATGACCAATAACTAATGACTAGTAAATACATCCCAAAACAGCATTAGGGAAATTACCAACAACATCACACCTGCTGATTTTTCTACAGTTTTTGGGCTGAGTCGGCTAGCCATCCAACTACCTAAAAGTACACCTAATAAGCTGGTGGTTATCAGCGCCGCTGCCGATCCGAGAAATACCACCCAAGGCGAATGAGATTCTGCACTCATTAATAGGGTGGATAGCTGAGTCTTATCTCCAATTTCTGCGAGAAAAATAGTTACAAAAGTTGTGCCAAAAACTACTAACACTGATTGCTGCTTTGGAGGACTATCGGCAACTACAGGCTGAACTAGCTGGGCGATCGCAGGAGTTAAGTTAAAATCATTGCTGTCTTTAAGTTCTAGCTCGATCTCAGTCTGAGCTATGCCAGAAATCTCCAAAGGTGCAGAGTCAAGTTTCACAAGCAGTAGTTTTGGTTGCTAGATTATTTTCATATTTCTATCATATTCTCAGATTGTTGTAATAAATTGCAACTACATAAATGGAGACAAAAAAATTATGGGGTGTTTTTGTGTCCTAAGATCCTCCTTATAGCCCAATAGCTTTATCGAAGCGTAGTATTTCTAAGCTGCGATCGCCATATACTCCTTCTATTTGCTGGCGACAGCAGTCTATAGCAAAATCGTTGACTTCTTCAGGTTCAACCCCATACATATCTTGAAAAACTTTTGATTCCACGCGGCAGAAACGAGGACGGTCTGAGTAGATGCGACATTCGCGCGTGGTATGGTCGAAATTAACGCACCAGCCGCCTTCGCCTACCATGCTGAGGTAGAGTTCTAGTTCTGGTGGAGAGAGATACTCATCCAAATCTGGACGATCTGCTGGATCAAGATTACAGCAGGCTCCACATTGTTTTACACATTGCCAAGTTGCCATTTTGAATTAGGGAGTAGGGAATGGGGAATCGGGAATCGGGAGAATAAACAATGCCCAATGCCCCTATTTTACGTTTTTATGTCTTTTCTTATAATTTTGTTAAGTAAATTAAATCCAACAGGCCATAGACAGATATGATCGATTGCGGGTTTTGTAATTAAGTTATTGAATTTTTTAAGACAATTGGAAGGAGAAAGGGGAAAATGTTTGACGCTGTATCTGACTTGGTTAACGCTTTTACCAGTATCAATTGGGAAGTTATTTTCCAATTGCTGTCCGTGGCGCTAATTGTAATTGCTGGCCCAGTAGTAATCTTTTTGTTGGCATTTCGCAACGGCAACCTATAAGATTTCTGAGTGCTGATTAAGAGTTAGGGGTGAGGAGCGATGCCCTGAGCCTGCCAAAGAGTTAGGAGTGAGTAATTAAATTTTATTCTCAACTCATAACTCATAAATCAGCACTCACAATGTTACAGTCACAAGTGATAAGTTAATTAAGAACTTTTAACTGATAACGCTTGAAGTGCAGCTTGAATAATACTGTCATACTGTGGCTGAGAAATATCAACTTCTTTAGCGTTTTGACGATTAGTACCAAGTAAACCGATTATATGTCCTGGCTGCATGACTAACACCTTGCCTTCAGGGTTTTTAATTCTTAATTCTGCTTCAATGCCGTTTTTATAGAAACCACAAGTATAGTTTCGCTGGTTGTACTCAAAGTTGGTACTTGACGAAATAGGTGGCGAAGCAAAAAATTTTTGAATCTGAATTGGCAATCTAACACCGATTAACTCTAGCTCGATGGTGGTGTTGCCGTTAAAATAATTTTCTCGCAGTTTGTAAGCTACATCCACTCGCGGCGGTAAGCGGAAGTAGTCGCCCCAACGCCAAGCGATCGCTTTAATTCTGTAATCCTGATTATCAATAGTTTGGGCAATTGTCAGTTTGATGTGACCCTTACCAACGATTTTTTGCTCAACCACTTGAACATTAGCTGTCCAAAAAACTGGATCGGGGTTGTCCATACCGCAAGGATGTAGAGCATTAAGCTGTTGGTAAAGCTGCTGATTGATCTGATCGAGGTTGACTTCGGCATCAATTTTGAGCAGAGGCTTGAGATGCTGGGGTTCAAGACACTGGTTAGCAAACTCAATCAAACGCGATCGCACCATCTGCAAATTTTCTGCTCGTAGAGAAAATCCCCCTGCGGCTTTGTGTCCGCCATATTTTCCTAGTAAATCGTGACAATATTCCAAAGCTTCAAACACATTAAACTCTGGAATTGAGCGTGCAGAACCGCGTATATGTTCCCCATCCTCATAAGTACCGATAAATACAGGAACACCGTAGCGTTCTACCAAGCGGGAGGCGACAATCCCAATAACACCGTGATGCCAATTGGGTTGAACAACAATTAATACACGATCTTGTTGTAGAGATGTAACAAATTCTGCTTCTACATAAGCGATCGCTTCTTGTTCAATTTGCTGACACATTTCCTGGCGAGAAGCGTTGATTTGTTCGCACTGCATTGCTCTTTCCAGCGCCACCCCCATATCATCTGTAGTTAGCAATTCAATCACAGTCTGGGGATTACCAATCCGACCGATAGCATTAATTCGCGGCCCCAGGCGAAACCCGATATCTTCAGGCTTGAGCGATTTTGGATTTTGGACTTTGGATTTTGGACTTGTAC
>NZ_JADEXU010000065.1 GCF_015206895.1 Nostoc sp. LEGE 12450
GTGTATACACCGCGTAGCTTTTTAGGAGAGAGGTCAAACTCTATTGCTTCCATTCAAGAACCGCTATAGGAATCAAGAGAATAGAGAATTCAGATCCATTACTGATAATGTAGCGCTAGCGAGTCTGTGAGGGATTTTACACATAATTAATTCTGTTAGCGGATAGCTAGGGTTTAGCCCATTCTGACTCCTGAATCCTGAATTATTTCTATTAAAAATAAATTTAATTTATAACTATATCAAACCTAAACTAATAACTTTTTGTAGGGCTTTTTCAAAAGTTATGCCCTGTTTGATAGCGATATACAACAATACTATTGCGGCGGAACGAATTGAATTATCACAATGTATCAGAGTCGGTTTGGGTAATTCAACGATCGCTTGATATATCTGGAGCATACTTTGATGATTAATGTCTTCAGTTTTGGTTGGGAAGTTAACGTAGTATAATCCCAAAAACTCAGTCTTCTCATGTTCGTCAGCCAACAAGCCTGTTTCATCGGGTAAACGTAAGTTCAGTACAGACTTATAACCCTCATCAGCTATTTGTTTTAGCTGGTCTGGTGTAACTTGTCCGGCGATCGCTAACTGATCGTTAATCTTCCTAACAATATTCATTAGCTACATTTATCCCATTTTGTCAATGTTGGCCACCCTCTAAATTTAAGAAAACAATTTGAGGAACTTGTGAGGGATTGGACATTGGGGATTAATTCTTAGCAATACATAAGACTTACTCCTAGCTCATAACTCCGCACTGCCTCTAAATAAATTGTGTAAACTTTTCAATAATTCTCTGGCCGTATAGGGTTTTGATAAAACTGCTTTCACATAAGCATCAGAAGCTTGAGCAAGGACTTCCATCGAGTTCAGTCCGCTACAGGCAATAATTTTAACCTGGTTGTTCATTTTTTGCAGGGTGCGAATAGCGGTGATTCCGTCCATCTCCGGCATCATTATATCCATCAATACGGCATTGATTTGATGTTTGTATTGGGCATACAGTGCGATCGCTTCTATGCCATTACTGGCAGCTAGTATCCTATAGTTATAGTTTTCTAAAATGATTGCAGCAATCTCCCGAATTTGTGCTTCATCATCTACAATTAAAATCAATTCTCCCTCTCCTGGAACGACATCCAGATCCTCTATCTTGAACGCTTGAGTTGCTTCCACTGCTGGTAAAAACAGGTCAAATTTACTGCCTTTACCAACATTGGTAGACACTTTGATAAAACCAGCATGGCTTTTAATGATGCCTAGCACTGTTGAAAGTCCGAGTCCTGTACCTGTGTTGACTCCTTTTGTAGTGAAAAATGGCTCAAAAATTCTATCTAATATTTCTGGCGGTATCCCAACTCCGTTATCGGCAACGGTAATCATAATGTAATACCCAACTTGGGCATCGAGATTCATTCTGGTATAAGCTTCATCAATAAACTTATTTTCTACAGAAATTGTGATCTTGCCACCATCTGGTAAAGCATCGCGGGCATTTACTACCAGATTCATCAACACTTGATGCAGCTGTGTGGTGTCCCCAGTGATAGCCCAAGTGTCTTCTGGGATAATCGTGGACAATTCAATAGATTTGGGAAATGTTTCTTTAACGATTTGGATAATTTCTGCAATCAGATACTTAACTTGGAT
This sequence comes from Nostoc sp. LEGE 12450, assembly GCF_015206895.1. Taxonomy (GTDB): domain Bacteria; phylum Cyanobacteriota; class Cyanobacteriia; order Cyanobacteriales; family Nostocaceae; genus Nostoc. Next base: position 1,651 of record NZ_JADEXU010000065.1, read on the forward strand.
AATTATCCGCTCTCCTTTAAATCCTCGCGCAAATGACAAGACTTGCTTCACTAAAGCTGCTCCACGTTGGGCGTTGCTTTCTACAAGTGCTAGCAGTTGCCCAGAACGCTCTTCGTCTTGGAAAAATTTTCCTTGGATCAATTGGGCTGCTGCTAAAATTGGTGTCAATATATTGTTTAAATCGTGGGCAATACCACCTGCAAGGATACCAATACTCTCCAATCGTTGAGCGCGAAAGAACTGTTCTTCAAGTTGTTTCTTTTCGGTGATGTCAGTGTCAACACTCAGGATAGCTTTAGGTTTTCCTTCAGGATCGCGCATTAATGTCCATCGGCTTTCCACAACAATTTCTTTACCGGATTTTGTCACTTTAGATAACTCACCTTGCCACGAGCCACTCTCAATTACACTTTTTAGCGGTACTTCTAGTTGGTGCTGGGTTCCTGCTGGGTACAAAATTTCCCGGAGGTCTTTTCCTATAACCTCTGTAGAGAGCCAACCGAACATCCGCTCTGCACCTTTATTCCAAACTAATATTTGAGATTGTAAATCTCTAACTAATATGGCATCAGTGGCGATATCAAGTAGAGCGGCTTGTTCGGAAATTTTTTGTTCGGCCAGCTTGCGCTCAGTGACATCCCTATTTGTGCCGATTAACCGAATCGGTTGACCGATTTCATTATAGTAAGCCTGACCTTTGCAGTTTAACCAGTGTAGGCTGCCGTCTGGCCAGATAGTCCGAAACTCTACAGATCCCTGTCCTTCCTCAATTATCTGAGCTATATTCGCAGCTAAAAATTCCCGGTCTTCTGGATGGATTAAATTGACATAATCTTCAAAGGTTGGACACAAGGTGTTGATCGGCAGACCATAAAGTGGCCCCATATTGGCAGACCAAATAGTAGTATTGGCGATCATATTCCGATCCCAGATACCCATTTGGGCTGCTTCGGTAGCTAAACTCAATCGCGCTTCACTTTCTCGCAATGACTCTTCGGCCAATTTACGCTCGGTGATATCTTCGGCGATGCCACCATAAAACTGAACTTCTCTTTGGTGATCATAAACAGTAAAGCTCCGATCCCAAATCCAGCGCACCGATCCATCCGGTCGCAAAATTCGGTATTCTGCTGAAGCTGGCTCACCACTAAGTTGTTGCTTTACTGCTTTGGCGATTAGCTCGCGATCGTCTGGATGAACGTTGTCTATCCAGGACTCAGGTTGCTCCAGTAGACTTTGGCAAGAGCGACCCCAAACTTTTTCATAAGCAGGACTAACGTACAAGGTTCGGAATGAATCTGGGCTGGCAATCCAGATGACTGCGTGGGTATTTTCGGCAAAAGTGCGAAATTTTTCCTCGCTTTGGTGTAGTGCAGCTTCGGCAAGTTGGCGTTGCTGTAACGCAGCTTGCTGTTCGGTAATATCTCTGCCTAACCCTTGGATTTCAACAAATTTTCCTTTATTATCATGAATTGCGATCGCATTCCATTGAAACCAACGAATACCTTTAACTGTAAATATCAGTCGCTCAGAATTAGTCAAGGGTTCCGATGAAGATCCTAAACCTGGGATCTTTTCCATCATTTGAGGCAAGTCATCTGGGTGAAAAAATTGCCAAAATGACTGACCATGATACTCATCTTGTTTCCAGCCGAAGGTTTGACAGGCAGCCATGTTAGCGAAGGTAATCTGCCCCTGCAAATCAATGCGGATAATTACGTCAATTTGACTTTCTACTAGTTGGCGATAGAGGTTTTCGCTTTGCTGCAATGCAAATTTTGCGCGTTGGCGATCGCTAATTTCTTGTTGCAACAAAACGTTGGACATGGCAAGTTCTGCTGTCCGTTCCGCTACTCGTTGTTCTAATTCATCGTAAGCTTGGCGCAGTGCTTCCTTTGTCTGTTGACGTTCGCTAATATCGCAAAGTAACCAGCGCCAGCCAACAAGATCCCCTTCTGAATCGTACATGGCAGCAACTCTAACGCTAGCCGGAAAAGCTTTACCTCCGCGTGGTTTTAGGTAAATTTCCCACTCCTGTAACTGCTGCGAATTATTTAGTCGGGCGTTAAAAGCCTGACGGTCTTGATGAGCAATAAATAAAATTAATGGTTTGTTTCGCAAATACTTTTGCCGGACAGCCAGCATGGTTGCTGCCGCTCGATTAGCCTCTAGGATAATCCCTGCTACATCAGTTACCAAATAACCATCTGGAGCAAATTCAAACAAATCCTGGTAACGTTGGCGCTCCAATTCTACTAGCTCACGGGCAATAGACAACTCTTCGTTTTGTTCGCGCAGTTCTTCTTCCACTACTTGGAGTTCTTCGAGGGCTAGCTGAAGTTCCTGATTAACTTGCATGATTTCAGCCGATTGTGCCTCAACCCATAGTTTTAAGTGATTTTGAGTTTGGCTGCGGACTTGCTCTATCTCAATTGGCTGATTAACCCGCCTGAATTCATCTGTGGGTTTTTGTAAAAATTCTTTCAAGCCTTCAACGACCCCAACCATTTTTACCAAGTCAAATGCTTGTAGCAGGCTAGTCTCGGTAATGATTCCTAGTAATTGTCCGCGATCGTTCAAAACCGGCAAATAGTCAGTCTGATGCTGACGCAATAATGATAAGGCAATGAAAATATCATTAGAATCTGATTGTCTAAGGGTAACTACTGGCTGTGTAATCACTTCAGCCATTGTCAGCGTCGATAAGTCTACTTCAGAAGCTATAAGTTTGATTACATCTTTTTCTGTAAAAATACCTAATAATCTTCCTGCCTCCAAAACGAAGATGCAACTAGTTAGTGGTTGAGTTCTAAAGTCTAAATCTAATGATGAATTTAGACTAATAGGTGCATAATTGCTAGCTATTTCTTGACTCATTAAGGCAATAGCTTCGACTACAAAACTATCAATGCTAATCGTTAAGGGAGAACGATTAATAACATTATTTAAGCTAGGTATGTTAATCAGATGATCGTTGAATCGCATAGTTAATTCGTCAATTCTTATGATCTTTTTGATATCAGTACGAAATAATAGAAGCTAGAGTAAGTAAATTGTTGAAAATCAAGAATTATTCTGCTGCAATTGCTAATCAACCAATTATTTGCCCTGTAAACCTTACAAGACCTAACACAGGCGACACGATGCACAAGTTAGTAACTAAACCAGGAAGTAGATAGAATTTTAGAATTGCTAAACTCATTCTATTGTCAAATTAGAGATAGATGATCTGCTATCTCAAGAGATTACCCTAATTGATGGTCTTGGTAGTCTTATGAGTATGAAATCTTTGAAATTAATTGAAGAGTGTAAAAATTAAAACCCTGCTCCCGAACGTTTGTACTTTTGGCTTTTATTGATCAGGCTCCAGCCACACTTTCAAGAGACAGAAGCCATAAAGGAAAAGGGTTTGACATTTTTATTCAATCATAGGGGTGGCACATCACCAGTAAGGCTGCTCTTAAGCCCCATATTTATAGATAATTAGAGAATTTTCTCAATAACCTAAAGTTATTACCTAAAAAGTATGTATAAATATTGCATGAATATTAAGTATCTTAAATTTCTTCACAAGTTCCTCATTTTTTTAAACTATATTCAAAATATAAACAAGTTGTTTTAAATATCTACGTGTTTGTCAACTGACTACTCTGATTTGCAATAACACTTTTATTAACAGGTTTGAGAAAATATGAATTACTGTCCTTGCTGTTCAAGCTTACTTTTAGAACATATACGCGGTGCAGAGAGTTACTGGTTTTGTCGCCACTGCTGGCAAGAAATGCCAGTTTATAACCTGAACGAATCCAGTTTATTCACCGAAGCTGTCATGGGGAAAATACCTAGAAAGCCCTACAAAGAAAAACGTAGAAATAATACTGTTTACGTAACCCAATGGCAACCTATCAAAGAATGGATAGGGCTACAAGATTTGTCTGCCTAATCTCAAATTACTGGAATTGCTTTAGTATGATTGATGTGTCAGTAATTCCAGTAAGTAATTGTCATAGAATGTAAGAATATAGTTAAACTATGAGGTATTAACTGACACCGCTAGAAATATCAAGTCTAAAAAAGCTTGATTTTCGATTGTTCTCTCATTTATCGCCTCTACATAGAAATGGCTAATAGATACCTTGCCTCTAGTCAGCCATTAACAATTCGTAATTCGTAATGACGTTAGCACTGGTTCTCTGGTATTCTCCAGCGTCTAACCCATTCATTAAGATTTATTATTGACTTCAATAATCTCTTGTTTAAAACCCCCGACTGAATTCGAGGGTTTTAAATGCTGAAAAATGAATTTTTAATTTTGATTTTATTGGGATACTGCTAATGGGGCACTGCTTCTAGATGCAGCCTGTATCATCTTCCCAAGATTCATGATTGAGTAGGTCGATAATTCTATCTCTGAGTAGAAATTCGTTTTTTTCTAACTCAAGTTCAAAATTAACCCAGTCACGATGAGGAATATATTTACATAGTGTATAAATCGGCTGCTGACGGTTAACAAGTCTCTTTTTAACAAGTTGAAGTGCTTCTTCCTTGATAACTTCGATGTCGTATTTAACCGTAGTGTTCATAGGTTGTTCCTTTATTTTCAATCAAGGAATTCAGAATCAAAACAATAGTTTCTTTGACTCTATCTTAAACTTATCAAATAAATTGGCGAAAATTGTGAAGAATCAAGACATTAACTCTTGCTGGAAGTTAGATATCTCAGTAAGATACTCTTTGAGTTTCCCAGTATACTCTCTCAAGAGAGATGTTTGCAGAGCAGAAACGCTGACAGAAGAGGCTGTAAATAGCAGATGTAGATACTCTCTGGGCGACTTGCCAAAAGGTAGGTTAGGGTAAATAACATTCTCTACAAAACTTATACTATGCTTTTGAATCTTGATAAAGTTCGTCAATATTTTCCTGCACTAGCTGGTGAATGGACTTTTTTTGATAATGCTGGCGGTTCACAAACTCTAAAGAAAGTAGTAGATAGAATTAGCGAATTTCTCCTGAGTTCTGATGTCCAGTTGGGAGCTTCTTATGCGGTTTCTCAACTTGCGGGAGAAAGATTAGCTTTAGCGACTAGGGGAATGGCTACTTTGATTAATGCCAACTCTTCTAAAGAAGTAGTGATGGGCCCATCTACGACAATGATGTTGAAAGTTCTCTCAATTTGTCTGGGTCAAACCTTTACATCTGGTGATGAGATTATTGTTACTAATTGTGACCATGAAGCCAATATTGGTGCTTGGGTGGCTTTGGAAAAACAAGGAATTAAGGTTAAAGTGTGGCAAATTCGCCCAGATACCTTAGAACTTGATCTAGCAGATTTAGAACAATTGATGAATCAGCGCACCAAATTAGTAACCTTGACTCATGCTTCTAATGTTCTGGGAACGATTAACCCGATCAAAGAAATTTCTACATTTGTACACGATCGCAACGCGATGATTTGTGTAGATGGTGTAGCTTATGCACCCCACAGATTAATTGATGTGCAAGATTTAGATGTTGATTTCTATGCTTTGAGTTGTTATAAAGTCTACGGGCCACACCATGCCTTACTTTATGGCAAAGAAGAACATTTATTAAGATTGCCCGGGCTTAATCATTATTTTATTCAACAGACAGATATACCTTATAAATTTCAGTTAGGGAATGTCAATTTTGAATTAAGTTATGGAATGTTAGGCTTATGTGATTATTTAAGTGAATTAGCACAACTGCACTACGGCGATAAAACTGCACCTGATTTGAGAAGTCAGATGGTGCAAGCATTTGATTTAATTAGCATACATGAAGAAGAACTTAGCGATCGCCTCTTAAGCTATCTCAACAGCAAGCCGAATGTGCGAGTAATTGGTCAGCCAAAGGCTGACCGAGAATTCCGTGTACCGACTATATCTTTTGTAGTAGATGGAATGAATAGCTCAACCATTCCCGCAAAAATTGACCAACATTACATTGGGATTCGCTACGGAGACTTTTACGCTAAACGGCTCATCGAATATCTGGGGTTAGCCTCACAAGGTGGAATAGTCCGGGTGAGTATGGTACATTACAACACCCTTGAGGAAGTTAACAGCCTGATTGAGGCTTTTGAGCAATTATTTTAAGATTGAGCATTAGTTATTATCCCCATTCCCCATACTTCGACTGCGCTCAGTACAAGTTCCCCATTCCCTATAGCACTAGTATTTGATTTCTGAAAAAACTCAGTACAACTAGGAAGCCTTCTTGCCTATTGCCTATTGCCTATTGCCTACCTACGCAAATTATTTCAGAAATCAAAGCGGATTCCTATATTCCCTATTACCCATTACTAAGCTGCAAAACTTGCACCTCTTCCTGTGGGTAAATTGATGTTTTACCCATTGGGAGAACAGCTAAAGCATTGGTTTGAGCCAAATTAATTAAATTTCCAGAACTGTGACTACCACCAGCTTTGTGAAATTCATAAACACCATTAATTAAATGCAATTTACCCCAAAGGTAAGTTTCCCGCTTGCCATCAGATCGCAATTCATCATGCGATCGCACTTTCAAAAACACTGGTTCCCAACCTTCAGTAATTCCCGAAAGTTTCTTGATTGCTAGTAGCACAAACCGCCAAAATGTCACCAACACAGCCGCAGGGTTTCCTGGTAAACCAAAGTATAGGGCTGAATGAGGAGAGACGCGATTAATCGCGTCTGTACTGGGGAAAGTGGCGACAGTAAGGGGTTTCCCTGGTCTCATTTCCACAGATCGAATGTGGATTTCTGCTTTTAGAGACTCTATAATTTTGTCAACATAGTCATAATCTCCCACTGAGACACCACCAGAAGAGAGAACTATATCAGCGATCGCAACTGCATGGGCAATAACTCTCTCCAGAGTAACTGGATCATCTTTCACAATCCCTAACAGTATTGGTTCTGCGCCACTCTCCTTTACCAAAGCTGCCAGCGCATACTGATTGGAATCCACAATCTGCCCTGATTGCAACGGTTGATCAACAGTCACCAACTCATCACCAGTGGAAAAAATTGCCACACGCGGACGGCGATAAACATTTAATTGCGGACATTGTGCTGCCGCCAATACAGCTATTTCTGAGGCATTTAACTTAATTCCGGCTGGTAACAGTTGTGTTCCAGCTTGGTAAAAAGATGCTTTGTGTCTGACAAATTCTTGCGGTTGTGGCGCAGCCAGGATAAATACACGGTTTTCCTCGCGGCGTGTCCTCTCTTGTATGACTATAGTATCCGCACCTGCTGGAATCACCGCACCTGTGAAAATCCGCGCAGCTTCTCCTGATTGAATCCTAGACTTAGGCTGATACCCAGCCGGAATATCTTCAACAATTTCTAAAACGGCTGGTTGTTCCGCGCTAGAGTGCTGCACATCTTCATACCGAACTGCGTAACCATCCATTGCCGAATTATCCCAATGGGGAAAATCTAGCGGACTGGTGACAGGCATTGCCAAAATCCGGCTATCTGCTGCCAATAAATCTACAACTTCTGTATCCCGTTGACAATCCAACGGTTGTACTAAATTTAAAATAATTGCTTGTGCATCGCTGACTGATACCATAGCGATCGCCTCCGACTTTTTACTTCATCTCTGTAAAGTAGCACTGAGTCTACTCTTGGTTTGCTTTGTAGAGATTTCTATGAGCAGTCAATCCCAAACTACATACTGCTAGTAAACCTATAATTATGCTTCCTTCGGGAACTTTGGATACCTGAACGGAATTGTTACTTAAATCTAATATTTGCTTTGTGCCTGCTGCATCTCTATTGTTAAAACCAAATTCTTTAGCTAGAACCTCATCGCTAAAACCTTCATCTATGAGTGCGAGATTATTATTAAGCCAGGTGTCGCCAGGAAGTTCATCATCCTTACCAACATCAAAGGGGCCAAAGATTTGCTGAGTAGTATTATCAAAGTTAAATCTCAAAAAGCTGTAGTTAGATACACTACCAAGTACTGGAGTGAAACTATTGATCAGAGTACTAAATGGATCGAAGAAGGAAATTGAGAGAGACTGCAAATTCTTCGTGGCTCCCAAACCTGCTTCAGAAATAACGCTTGGAGCAGTTGTTGTGTCGTAGTTAAATGAACCTTTAGCTGAATAACCGGTGTCTCCCTTCCAGTTAAAGTTAAACTCAGCAGCATCAGCTAGATCGTAAGTGGTTATAGCGATCGCTAACACTAAAGCAGTAGTCGCCACCATCCTAATAGCTTTTTTAGTAAACAGATGTTTCATAGATACAACTTCCAAATATTTTCTCCAAGAATACAATACGATATTTCCCCAAAATAGACTCTTGTGGGTTGGCCAACGTCAGCGCCCTAATTATGGAGGTTTTATGTACAACAGTTTAAACGCCAAAGCTAAGTCATCACCTTAATATAAAAAACATGAGCAATCATTATTCCCCAACCCCTAAGTAAGTTGGCACAATAAAATCAAACTATGTAAATAAAAATGAACTAGCCTAAAACCCTGTTGCCTATTGCCTATTGCCTTATCCCAACGACAATTATTTACGCCCACTTAACTTAAATAAAATACCTATTTTGATATGACTATCGAACGACTTCCCCAAAAACACTATCCCAAGGCTGAAATAGGGCGGCGAGGTATGGCATTAGGACTTGATTTCCTTGGTGTCTGGTTAGTCAGTTCCCTACTGGGAGGCAGCAATATCGGTATTCAATTTGTTGAAATCTTAGTTTTTGTAATACTTTGGCTGATTTTGCGGGTACTAGTGCCATACAACAATCAAGGGCAAAGTTTAGGGCGTTGGGCGTTCGATTTAAAGGTGTTGGAAGTCGAAGATGGTGAAGTAGTGGGCAGAATTCCAGATTTGCTCTCGCTGGTGAAACGAGAGGCGATCGTTGGTTTAGGTGCGCTTTTGGTGTCAATTGCCCTGAGCAATATTAGAGCCAATCCCACTGCTATACTGCTAGTACTTCCCCTAGCAATTGATTGTGGGACTGCCTTCTCTGATACCCAGATGCGGCAGGCTTTACACGATCGCTATTGTGGAACTTTCATTGTTTCGTCGCGTCGTGGCTACTCACTTGATATAAAAGTTAAAAGATTAGTTGAAAATATGCGGCGGAATGTGAGAAGATAGTCATTTGTGTTAATTCTCTTCAGGCTTCACTGTTTGTAAGATTATGGCTAAGAGTAAAGGTGCCCGCATTATTATCACACTAGAGTGTACTGAGTGCCGGACAAATTCAGATAAGCGTTCTGCTGGTGTTTCACGTTATACCAGTACAAAGAATCGCCGCAACACCACCAACAGGCTAGAACTGAAAAAGTTCTGCACCCACTGCAACAAACATACCGTTCACAAGGAAATTAAGTAGAGATGAGTTATTTCCGTCGTCGTCTTTCTCCGATCAAGCCAGGAGAACCAATCGATTATAAAGATGTTGATTTATTGCGTAAATTTGTCACCGAGCGGGGTAAAATACTGCCACGGCGGATTACTGGGCTTACGTCTCAGCAACAGCGAGAGTTGACATTAGCAATTAAACGTTCGCGGATTGTGGCCTTGTTGCCATTTATCAATGCGGAAGGTTAGAGCAATTTTGGATTTGGAATTTTAGATTTTGGATTATTAAAGGGAAGCTGCATTTAAATAAACATCTGGCTTTGTCTTTCTGAGTCCAAAATCTCAAATCTGAATCAGAGAGTGTAAAATAAATTGCTGCATAAAAAATTGTTGGATTTCGGATTTAATAAACATCCAGTTATAAAATCCCTTCGGGTTCAGCAGTCGTTCATGGGGGAAACTCCCAAGACCGCGCTGCTTCACCAAAATCCAAGTTGCGCTGTAAGCGCACCAAAGTTGGAAGCAAAATCTAAAATTATTAGAGCGCGAGAGTTGTGGAGAAGGGCACGCTAGTTGAATTTAGGGTTCAAGGCGATCGCCGTCTGGGGATCGTAGAACGTCCAGACGGTAAAACCCGCTGGTTTGTGGTAGACGAACGTGGTCAATCCCACAGCCTCGCGCCTAGACAAATAACTTATACAGTTACCGGACAAACTTACAAGCCCTCTGAGATCGCGAGCTTTTTAGAGCAAGTCAACCCTTATTTAGACCCATCTAGCTTAGAGGTAGCTTGGGAAATACTGGTTGAAGATGGGGAAACAATCACCCCAGAGCTGATGGCGAATCTGTTATTTTCGGAATCAGCCGCTCCTCATTGTTACGCCGCCTATTGCTTGTTATCAGACGACAAACTTTATTTCAAGCAAAAAGGAGACGCTTACGAGCCGCGAACTGCTGCTCAAGTGGCAGAACGTAAGCACCAGATGGAAGTAGAGGCATTAAAAGCTAAAGGACAGCAGGAATTTTTAATTCGTGTTGAGCAGGCGCTCAAAGGCGAAGCAGTAGAATGGCAGCGCCACGATCGCCAGCGTCTAGAAGGACTAGAAAAATACGCAGCGTTGCTTGCTGACACAGTGCGGACGGGAGTTAATTATGACTCATTAGCTCGCGCTTACCCGCCAAGCGCTCCAGTATTAGAAACTATGACCATGCTGGGACGGCCCACAACCCCCCAAGGGGCTTTTCAACTATTAGTAGATTTGGGTTGCTGGAGTCCTTATGAAAACTTGTTCCTGCGTCGTTCTTCAATTCCGATTCAATTTCCTAATAAGGTGTTAGAAGTGGCGCAACAGCGTTTGGATTTCCCGCCGATTGACTCAGATACAAACCGCCTTGATCTGACTCACCTGAAGGTTTACACCATTGATGATGAAACTACCACAGAGATCGACGATGGTCTAAGTTGGGAAATTCTACCCGATGGACGGGAGCGCCTGTGGGTGCATATTGCCGATCCTACTAGATGGTTAGTACCGGAAGATGAATTAGATTTGGAAGCCAGAAAGCGGGGCAGCACAGTCTATTTACCTACGGGGATGATTCCTATGTTCCCAGAGGTATTGGCAACTGGGCCAATGAGTCTGATCCAGGGACGGGTTTGTTGCGCCCTCAGCTTCGGAATTATTTTAGGTACAACTGGGGGAGTAGAAGATTACAGCATTCATACCAGTTCCATTAAGCCGACTTATCGTCTCACCTACGAAGATGTAGATGAAATGCTGCAATTACGGGTACAGGCAGAACCAGAAATTGCTGCGATCGCAAGTTGGGCACAGAAGCGCAAAACTTGGCGTTACGCTCAAGGGGCAATTAGCATCACAATGCCCGAAGCAACGATCAAAGTCAAAGGTGACGAGATCAACATTGATATTTTGGACGATTCCCCATCACGGCAAGTAGTCGCAGAAATGATGATTGTTGCCGGTGAAGTTGCGGCTCGTTATGGTAAAGCTCATAACATACCTTTACCCTTTCGCGGTCAGCCCCAACCGGAATTACCCCCAGAAGAAGAATTACTGCTACTTCCAGCCGGATTCGTTCGCGCTTGCGCCATGCGTCGTTGTATGCCCAAGAGTGAAATGAGCATTACGCCTCTGCGCCATGCTGGTTTAGGTTTGGATACCTACACCCAAGCAACCTCTCCCATCCGCCGCTATAGTGACTTGCTTACTCACTTTCAACTGAAAGCTCATTTGCGCGGTGAAGTTCTGCCATTTTCCGCAGATCAACTTAAAGAAGTGATGATGAATGTCACCAGCATCACCCAAGAGGTGACGATGGTAGAACGGCAAACGAATAGATATTATGCTCTAGAGTATTTACGCCGTCATCCAGAGGAAACTTGGGATGTAACTGTGTTGATGTGGCTGCGAGAAGACAGTAATTTGGCCCTAATTTTGATCGAAGATTTAGGTTTGCAGTTACCAATGGTTTTCAAACGTTCTGTTAACTTGGGCGAACAGATAGTGGTGAAAGTTAGCCATGCCGATCCGCAAAAAGATATGATTCAATTTCAAGAAATAATTTATCAAGAAGCCCAAACAGCGGCGAATTAACTAATTCGTAATTATTTGGTGAAACACTCGCGCGTAATTGTCTTTCTTGCTGATCCTGAATTAGTTGGGGATGACGTTTGCGATCGCTGTAAAAAGCTCCGAAAAAACCAATGCCTATGGAATTACCTGTGGCACATTGCTTGAATGGGGCTAAACAGGCAAAGTCCGTCTCCGAGGACTAAGGGAAAATTCAAAGTTTTAAACCCGCCCTCATGGGTTTTGATTGTGTAGACGTGGTTTATAACGCAATACAGTTCAGATAAGACCAAAACACTTGTAGAGACGGCGATTTATCGCGTCTCGAAAACCCAAAATTTTTGCCAGTCGCCCTTAACTGAACCGTATTGGTTTATAACGGACTATCTAACTTAATTTCCATTACAACAATTTTATTAGTATAATAATGGATCGTGTCGAATTAAAGCTATACCATGCCTAAACTCAAGACTCGTAAAGCCGCAGCGAAGCGATTCCGTGCAACCGGCACCGGAAAAATTGTCCGTCGGAAAGCTGGCAAAAGCCACCTTTTAGAACACAAATCTTCCGACAAAAAACGTAGCATGTCCAAGACCACACTTGTACATGAACGCGATGAACTCAACGTGCGCTTGATGCTCCCATATTTGTAAGTCCTTCAGGAAATAAGTTATGACACGGGTAAAACGCGGTAATGTAGCTCGGAAGCGCCGCAATAAAATTCTCAAACTAGCTAAAGGTTTTCGCGGTTCTCACTCAACTCTGTTTAGAACTGCCAACCAACAAGTAATGAAGGCACTACGCAGTGCCTACCGCGATCGCAAAAAGAAAAAGCGCGATTTTCGTCGCCTCTGGATCACTCGCATCAACGCTGCTTCAAGACAACACGGCTTGAGCTACAGCCAGTTGATCGGTAACTTGAAAAAAGCTGATATCCAACTAAATCGCAAGATGTTGGCACAATTAGCAGTCCTCGATCCAGCTAGCTTCGGCAAAGTTGCTGAATTAGCAAGTCAAGCTAAAGGATAAAGGTGGACACGGATGCATAACAGATGTAACAGATGGCAAGTAATTACTCGGTTACATCTGGTATTATCCGCCACAATCTTTTGGATATCTTGCTTTTCCATAGTGGGGACAGGATTTACTGCATCTGCCGCCGAAATGCCAGAAATTCAGCAGCGCGGCTATCTAACCGTTGCTGTGAAAGACAACTTGCGTCCCTTGGGATTTAGAGATGCCAATGGTAATTTGCAAGGCTTAGAAATTGACTTGGCACAGCGATTAGCACTTGACTTGGTTGGAAAAGCAGATGCTGTCAAATTGCAACCTGTAGCGAATCGCGATCGCCTGTCTGTAGTCTTAGACAAGAAAGTTGATTTTGCGATCGCTAGGGTGACAGCAACCGAGTCACGCAGCCGTATAGTTAGTTTCAGTGTTCCCTACTATTTGGATGGCACTGTATTAGTTACAAAAGATCCCTCTGTGAATAAGTTGAGTGATTTGGCAAAACAAAAAATTGCCGTACTTAAAAACTCCAGCACTATTGCTAAAGTGCGGTTCTATCTGCCAAACGCCGAGTTGGTAGGAGTGAATTCTTATCACGAAGCGCGAGAGAAAATAGAAAGTAATACCGCCGTAGCCTTTGCCGCAGATGCTACCGTTCTAAGCGGTTGGGTGCAACAATATCCTCAATATCAGCTACTGCCAACTAAGTTATCAACTGAACCCTTGTCTGTAGTTATGCCCAAGGGATTGCAGTACGATAAATTAAGACGAAATGTGAATCAAGCGATCGCTCGTTACTTAGAACAAGGTTGGCTCCAGCAACGCTCCCAATATTGGGGTTTACCGTAAATTAGTCATCAGTCATTAGTGAATAACAAATGACAAAGGACAAATGAAAAATGACAAATAACAAACTTTATAATATTTGTATTTGCAGCAATGGATAACAGTCTAGCCGTTGTTTATCTCTCAATTTTGGTGTTTATACTCACAATTGCAGCCGTGAGTGTTTTTCGCCAGATTTTCAAAACTCGCAAGATTGAAGGCTCCTTTGCAAAATTGCGAAAGAAGTTAGAAAAAGAAAAGGGTACAACTCAAGAATATTATGAGTTAGCCAGTATTTATTCAGAAAAAAAACTATATTCCCAAGCGATCGCGCTGTTTCAAAAAGCTATCAAAGCTGCCGAAGAAGAGGGAGAAGAAAATATTGCTCCTATTTACAACGGGCTGGGTTATATTTATTTTACCCAAGAGCAATATGACCTCGCAATTCGTCAGTATAAAGAAGCCCTGAAATCTAAACCAGACTACGTAACAGGGTTGAATAATATCGGTCACGCTTACGAGAAGAAAAAATTAACTACTCAGGCGTTACAAAGTTACGAAGAAGCACTAAAGTTTGATCCAAATAACTCTATTGCTAAACGCCGTGCTGAATCTTTACGCCGTTTGGTTTCTGCGTAATTAAAATTATGGGGATGGGGTATGGGGAAAAAACTCTTCACTAGTCCCCACTCCCCCTAACTCTTCACAAATTAATTTGGCTTTAGCTTCTTAATTAGGACTCATACAAAACTACACGCAGTAGGGGCAATACCCTGCGGGTAATCCGTTGGAGAACTCGTAGAGTAGACGCTCCGCGAATGCGTTTACATGAATTGCCTCAGAAAATCAAGATTTTGGCTATTTGTTGCGTAAGTCCTGTTAATTTATCGGGTTTCAAGCTTCGGCTTAGAAATAGATAACTATACGTCTTTTGTAAGAATGTGAAAGATGATTAAGCGGCTAAGGCATTTTTTGTGGCTAGCTATTGCCATAATTGTTTTTATTTCTCTCTCACTTGGATTAATGGGAATATTGACGGCTCAACAGCTTGCGATTTCCCATCCTCTCGCTTCGCTAACAGAGGCAGAAATTAGTACAGCTGTTTCAGTCATTCAAAAAGAAAAAACTTTGAGTGAAATGGCAGCTTTTCCACTGATTGCTTTACAAGAACCAGATAAAGAAGAAGTTCTAAAATTTACACCTGGTAAAGCTTTCGCAAGAAAAGCTTTTTTAGTAATCTATGAGCGATCGCAAAACAAAACTTATGAGGCAATTGTTGATCTAAAAAACACAACTTTAAATTCCTGGAAAGAAATACCCTCTGTTCAGCCTGCGATCGTCAATCCAGAATATGAACTGGCAACTAAGGTAGTTAAAGCCGATCCCCGATGGCAAAAAGCGATGCTAAGGCGGGGAATTACCGATTTCGATCGAGTCAAAATCAGTTCATGGGCCCCAGGAATCCTGAGTCAACAGGAAGAAATGGCAGGTAATCGTCTTTGCCGCAGCTTATCTTATTACCAAGGACAAAACTGGAATTATTACGGTAGTCCCATTGAGGGAGTAGTAGCAACTGTCAATTTGAACACAGGTAAAATCGTCAGTTTTATTGACAAGGGAAACGTACCTTTCTCTAAAGAAAACTGGAACTATGATCTAAAATCTTTGGGCAAATTACTTTCAGCGCCTAAAGTATTAAAACTTCTCCAACCTAATGGTAAAAGTTTTCAAATCAAAGACAATGAAATTAGTTGGCAAGGTTGGAAGTTTCGGTATTTAATGCATCCTCGTAGTGGATTGGCATTGTACCAAGTAACATACGATGACGGGAAAAATGTCAGACCAGTTTTATATCGCGCTAGCATCTCGGAGATGGTAGTCCCTTACGGCGATCCAGATCCCACCTGGTCGTTTAGGAATGCATTTGATGTTGGGGAATATAATCTTGGTTTGCTAGCAAATACGATGGAGTTAGGTAAGGAAATTCCTGAAAACGGCCTTTTGCTGGATGCTGTATTTGCTAATGAGCAGGGAGAGCCTTATAAGATACCAGGGGTTGTTGGCATCTATGAACGCGATCGCGGAATGCTGTGGAAACACTATGATTACAATACTCAGCGTAATGATGTCCGTCGCAGTCGAGAATTAGTGATGTCGATGACTACGGCTGTTGACAACTATGATTACAGCCTGAATTGGATTTTTCACCAGGATGGGACTTTGGAAGTCCAAAATGAATTAACAGGTATCGTACTGGCGCAGGGAACGGCTGCTCAAAAGCAATCAGAGGATGATTCCTATGGTCGCCTAATTGCTAAGAATATCTTTGGAGTAAATCACCAGCACTTTTTCAACTACCGCCTAGATTTCGATGTCGATGGTCAGGCTAATTCTGTAATGGAAATGAATGTGAAAGCTTTGCCGATGGATGAGAAAAATCCTTTAGGAAATGCGATCGCAGTTGCAGAAACCCCGCTCACTAAAGAAACGGCTGCTATACGCGATTTAGATATGAAAAGCAGTCGGGAATGGATGATTGTTAGTGCCGATAAGAAAAATTCACTAGGGGCTGCACCTGGATATATGCTGATGCCTGGTGGAAACTCCATGTTTTTCCCTGTGGAAGGCTCAAAAATCCGACAAAGGGCAGAATTTGCGACTCATCACGTGTGGGTAACAAAATATAAGCCTGCTGAACTCTATGCTGGGGGCGATTATCCCAACCAGACTCAACCAGGACAAGGTTTACCAAAATATATTGCAGATGATGAACCCTTGATGGGTGAAGATATCGTGCTGTGGTACACAATGGGCGTAACTCATATTCCGCGATCGGAAGATTGGCCTGTGATGCCTGTTCACCGAGTTGGCTTTAAGCTAGTTCCTAGAGGATTCTTTAGCCGGAATCCAGCCATAAATTTACCTGAGTAAAATATTTGTTGGCTCAAGTTTCCTTCCTTCAGGTTTTTTGTCATGTCTAAAGGCGGTAACTTGAATGCTGATAAACTTATATAGGTCAAATACTGGCACTTGTTAAAAGTAGGATATCTAATGAACTTTCCAGAAATTAATATTCCCGGTAATGGCAAGCTGCACGCTCGTTTAATTACTTCCTTGGGTGAAATTGTAGTTCGTTTGGAAGAAGAGCGAACCCCCAACACCGTCAAAAATTTTGTTGGTCTAGCAACCGGAACAATCGACTGGAAAGACCCTAAAACTGGTGAATCTGGTAAGGGAACTCCAGCTTACGATGGGGTTCGCTTTCACCGGGTCATCCCTGATTTTATGATTCAGTGTGGCGATCCTCTGAGTCGTTATTTAGATACAGCCAGCCGATGGGGTACTGGTGGCCCAGGATATCAATTTGAGGATGAGTTTCATCCTGAATTGAGACACACTGGTGCAGGTATCCTGTCGATGGCTAATGCTGGACGCGGTACTAATGGTTCGCAATGGTTCATTACAGAAGCACCAACGCCTCACCTTGACAACAAACACAGTGTTTTTGGTGAAGTTGTCCAAGGTCTAGATATAGTCAACAAGATCGCTAATGTGCCCACGACTAGAGATCGTCCGAATCAAGAAGTGGTGTTACAAAAAGTAGAAATTTTTCGGCAGTAATTAACACCTCTCTAGTACCGCAAGGCGGAAGTCAAAAGTCAAAAGAATTGTATTCCAAGCTTTTACGCCATTTGAAATGGTATGTTTATTTCCGCCATGTTGTACTAGTGTTATTCCCCTCTTTTTTCCTTGTTTAAGGAAGGTTAGGGGGGATATTGATACTACAACCTGATTCTTTACAAACATCCTCTCAGAGGATATTTGTATTTTTTGAGAAGTTGTACATAAATTTTATAAATTTATTGGTGATAGTTAATACTATCTCTTTGTCACACTGCGTAATACCCTTTTAACTTCTTTCTTTGTGCCCTTTGCGTCCTTCTCTAACGAGACGCTGCGCGATTGCGGTTCGTTCTTCTTTCTTGTACTTAAATTTGATATAGCGCATCTTCATACAGAATTGGTATAATACACCGCCCCACATTGAAAACAAATTTGCCGAAAAATTAAGATTTATTTTAAAAAAGCAACAGTAAGATTGTTAAATTCAGAAGCTAGATTCCAATGAGGAACAAGGTTTGAGCGATGCCTAAACCTACACAGCGCAGCTAAAATCCTTACAAGTCTTCACTTCATCAGGGATACAACTTTTGAGACAATCAGAAACGATTTAATAATAATCAAGCACTTATAGTCCACTCTTATCGGACTCCGTGTTATTTCTATTGAAAAGGGAGAACACAAACATGAAATTGGCTTACTGGATGTATGCAGGCCCAGCCCACATCGGCACTCTGCGAATCGCTAGCTCTTTTAAAAATGTCCATGCGATCATGCACGCTCCCATTGGCGATGACTATTTTAATGTCATGCGCTCAATGCTATCGCGGGAGAGGGATTTCACTCCAGTGACAACCAGTGTCGTCGATCGCAACGTTTTGGCACGCGGCTCCCAAGAGAAGGTAGTAGATAACATCGTCCGCAAGGATGCCGAGGAACACCCAGATTTGATTGTGTTAACTCCCACTTGCACCTCCAGCATCTTGCAAGAGGATTTGCACAACTTTGTCGAACGGGCGCAGTTGGAAGCGAAAGGAGATGTAATGCTGGCGGATGTGAACCACTACCGCTACAACGAATTGCAAGCAGCCGATCGCACTCTGGATCAAATCGTCCAATACTACATTGAAAAAGCCCGGAAGCGGGGCGAATTACCAGAGGGTAAAACTGCAAAGCCCTCGGTGAACATTATCGGTACTACTACCCTCGGTTTCCACAACAATCACGATTGCACCGAACTCAAGCGGCTGATGGCTGATTTGGGAATTGAGGTTAATACCTTGATTCCTGAAGGCGCTTCGGTGAATGACTTGAAAAAGATGTCCCAAGCTTGGTTTAACCTAGTACCTTACCGCGAACTCGGTTTGACCACCGCTCGTTACCTAGAAGAACAATTCGGCACACCTTATATAGACATTACTCCAATGGGTGTAGTGGAAACTGCCCGTTGTATTCGCAAGATTCAGCAGGTAATTAACGCTCAAGGTGCAGAAGTTGACTACGAAAACTTCATCAATGAGCAAACCCTGCATGTCTCTCAGGCTGCTTGGTTCTCCCGTTCCATTGACTGTCAAAACTTGACTGGCAAAAAAGCTGTAGTTTTTGGTGACAATACCCACGCCGCCGCCATTACCAAGATTCTGGCGCGAGAAATGGGGATTCATGTTGTTTGGGCTGGAACCTACTGTAAATATGATGCAGACTGGTTCCGCGAACAAGTTAGCGAGTATTGCGATGAAGTGCTAATTTCCGAAGATCATGGTGAAATTGGGGATGCGATCGCTCGTGTCGAACCCTCTGCCATTTTCGGCACTCAAATGGAACGCCATGTTGGTAAGCGTTTGGATATTCCTTGCGGCGTAATTGCTGCACCAATCCACGTCCAAAACTTCCCCATTGGTTACAAACCATTTATGGGTTACGAAGGCACGAATCAAATTACAGATTTGATCTACAATTCCTTCACTTTGGGAATGGAAGATCACCTATTAGAAATCTTCGGTGGTCATGATACCAAAGAAGTTATTACTAGAGGAATTTCTGCTGATTCTGATTTGAATTGGACAAAAGATGGTCAAGCAGAATTGAATAAGATTCCGGGATTTGTTCGGGGCAAAGTGAAGCGTAATACTGAAAAATTTGCCCGCGATCGCGGTTTCAAAGAAATCAACGCTGAGGTACTGTACGCCGCGAAAGAAGCTGTCGGGGCTTAATTTAGCAGGTTAGCTATTTTTAATTTTGAGATTAACTTTAATCGTTTCGGTGATGTTTCAGCGAAACGATTTTTTAGTAGTATTACTCAGGACAACTGTAGTCAAATCAGTTCAGTATAGTTTTTTGCCAGCTTTGAATTAGGTATGGCTTTACACATAATTTGAGCTACTTTTGTTATATTGTTCGCTATTTAATTTCTCTGTGTGCATTTCTGTTTATAGAATAGCTGCTTCCCCTAAAGCTCAATTTATAGGTTACTGGTGGTGTAATTATTCTAGCCGATTGGGTATTAGGATCAGCGCAAACAAAATAAGTACATCCCCGAAAAATCAATTTAGGGGTTACTAATGGTATCGTTTCTGCATTTGATTTGGCATCAAGGTCAGGACGATAGGAAGCCCCACGGTAGATTAAGTTATAATCTGGTTCAGACTTGGTAACTGGCTCTTGTGGATATTGAATTTCGCTGCTGACTACCTTGCTTGTATAGTATTCGGAGCTTGTACTGATAAGAATAAGAATTAATAGTAGAAGTAAAATCTGCCAGGGAGCTAATATTAAACCCAAAATTAGGCTAATAGCTGCAAATACAGCTACTAAATGCGAGATTTCATTATTACTTTTTTTTAATAAAAAATAGCCAGTAATGAAACAAGCACACGGTAAAATTGAAAAATACAAAGCCATATTTCCTACATTCGTAACTAAAAGCAAAGGGTTTATAAAGTAGATTGAACTTTTCTTAAAAGTTGTTGTCTATTCTACCTCCAATCAACTTTTTAAGTTACCGTGCTACTTGAGTAAAAGTTAGAACTTACGCAAAACTAAAAGCGGTAGGGGTAATTCATTAATTGCCCCTACCTGATTTGATTCATTGAAATATGTCACATCCTAAACATGAGGCGCGATCGCAGGTGGATGCTCGGTGTAAAGTCTTTTATCGAAATAGATGAAGTTACCCTATGACGATACCTGTAGCAAACCTTCTAGCGATCGCATTCCTTAACGCAGAGATTTACTGATAAATAAAAATTAAAATAGAACAAATATCACAATACAAAATTATTACTTTGGGGATCTAATAGGCAGAATAACCTACTAGAGGCTTAACCGATGTGTCTCCCGTGACGAAGTAAAAAAAGCATCATAAAAGCCTAGCAATCTCGCTTATAGAAAAAAAACAGATGCGTGCTAATGTTTTAATCTCATCGTCTTCTCTCCGGGTCTTTCCCTATGCGTCTGCACTATTTACACCCCCAACACCGTGAGG
The DNA here is from genome assembly GCF_015206895.1 of Nostoc sp. LEGE 12450. GTDB lineage: Bacteria > Cyanobacteriota > Cyanobacteriia > Cyanobacteriales > Nostocaceae > Nostoc. The sequence goes on from NZ_JADEXU010000065.1 coordinate 22,518, forward strand.
AATTAGTCAAGAGTAGTGGTATAGACTTACACTTAGTGCAACTCAATTTTAGGTCGCTCCAAGGCGTAACTGCTTATGAGTATCTATTGATTTCTGAGCTACTCCCCCGCACCAATACCGGAATGGTGAAAGCTGGCTGGTTGCAGCGTTATGCTCATGTTACTGAAGGGGGTTGGTGGTGTTCGGGACTAGACCCTTTGAATAATTGGCAAATGATGGAATGGGGATGCTTTAAACCAAACCAACCCCGACAGAATCACAATGCTAAGTCCATCAAATACGAGCATCCCCCTAGCACACCAACGCGGGTATTTTGTTTGCGGGTAACGCTGCAAGTGTGGCAGCAAGTCGCTGGACGCTACAATCTGGTCATGCCTGAAAATATCACCATTACTGCTGATGGTGAAGCTAGAGGCTTTTGGCAATGGGTGATGCAACATAACATTTCCCTGATTCTCTGCGAGGGTGTGAAAAAAGCAGCAACGCTGTTGACACAAGGATATGCAGCTATTGCTATTCCCGGAATTACCAGTGGTTATCGGGTTGTTAAAGATGAATTTGGCAAAGTTACCCGTCGTCAGCTAATTCCTGACTTAGCAGCGTTTGCAATTACAAAGCGTAGCTTTTATATTTGTTTTGATTTTGAAACTCAACCTAAAACAATTGCTGCTGTAAATAATGCTATTTCTCAACTTGGTTGTTTATTCCAGCAAAAAAATTGCTCTGTTAAAGTTATCGAACTTCCAGGAATAGAAAAAGGGGTTGATGAGTTTATCGTTGCGAAAGGTGCAACTAGTTTCGAGAAAATTTATCGCCAAAGTGTTGATTTAGAAATTTATCTTGCTCAAACAAAACCCCATACTGAGTTAACTATTCCTGCTGCTCTCACCTTGAATCGACCTTTTATAGGTGAAATCCCTTTTCCAACTTCTGGATTAGTAGGAGTCAAGTCTGCAAAAGGAACAGGTAAAACTACAGCACTGCAAGCCGTTGTTCAGCAAGCAAAAATTAGAAAGCAACCTGTTTTATTAATTACTCACAGAATTTTACTAGGACGATTTTTGTGCGAAAAAATTGGTATTCAATGGGGAACGCATAAAGAAGATGGGGATAAAAGGCTTAATAAAACACTTACCCCCGCTCCTCCCATCCTCCGTTCACTCTCTCCACAGCAATCTCTTGGACTGTGTGTTGATTCCATTTGGAAGCTTAATCCTGAAAATTGGCACGGGGCAATAATAATTTTAGATGAAGTAGAGCAATCTTTGTGGCATCTACTAAACAGTAATACTTGTAAACATAAACGTGTAAAAATATTAAGATTATTCCAGCAACTAATTTCCACAGTTTTAACAACTGGGGGGTTAGTAATTGCCCAAGATGCTGATTTATCAGATGTATCACTTGAATATCTACAGGGATTAGCAGGAATTAAATTAACGCCTTGGGTAGTTCTCAACCAATGGAAGCCTCAACAAGGTTGGGATGTAACTTTTTACGATTCGCCGAACCCAACCCCGCTAATTCACCAATTAGAATTAGATTTACTTGCTGGACGTAAATGTTATGTTACTACTGATAGTCGTGCTGGGCGTTACAGTTGTGAAACAATCGAACGTTATCTCAAAGAACGGTTACAAAAATTACGAAGGCAATTTCCTAAAACTTTGGTAGTTAGTAGCCACACTACAAATACACCTGGTCATGAAGCGGTTGATTTTATCGCAGCTATCAATCAAAAAATCTCTGAATATGACGGCGTTTTTGTTACGCCTAGCCTGGGTACAGGAATTAGTATTGATGTCCAACATTTCGACCGAGTTTATGGCATTTTTCAAGGGGTAATTCCTGACTCGGAAGCAAGACAAGCATTAGCGAGAGTGCGAGATGATGTGCCGCGTATTGTCTGGTGTGCGAAACGAGGTATTGGCTTAATTGGTAGTGGTAGTACAAATTATCGCTTGCTATCTGACTGGTATCAAGAAAATCAAAAAGAAAACTTAGCGTTGCTTAGTCCACTACACAAAATAGATGTAGATTTACCTTTAGTTCATGACCCGATTCATTTGCGAACTTGGGCTAAGTTATCTGCACGGGTAAATGCTTCTATCCGCCTCTACCGTCAATCAATGCAAGATGGTTTAATTGCTGATGGACATCAAATTCAAATGCGTAGTAATGCTGTTCATAATAATATTATTCGAGACTTACGGCTGGCATTTTTGGCAACTGATGCCGATGATTTAGCTACCCGCAGAAGATTAGTTTTAGAAATTGTCAAAGTTCAAAAAGATTGGGCGCAAAGCCGTCAAAAGGCTAAAGAAATTAAACGCAAAATTAAAGATATTAAGCAGCAAAATCAACTATCAGTAGCCACGGCTGTAGCTAATGCCAATGATATCGATTATGTAGAATATGAGCAACTATTAGGAAAGCATTCTCTAACTGATGGAGAACGCAACCAAATTAATAAATATGTTCTCAGACAAAGGTATGGTGTAGAAGTTACTCCTTGGCTGAAATTGCAAGATGACCAAGGATATTATCGTCAATTGTTAATTCATTATTATCTAACTCACGAAAGCGAGTATTTTCACATCAGAGATCAACAAGAATGGCATCAGCAATTGTCTTGGGGTGAAGGGAAAGTTTTTCTACCAGATTTAAAAACTTACACGCTCAAAGTTGAAGCAATGAGAGCGTTGGGAATGCTTCAATTTCTCGAAGCCGAACGAGAGTTTACCGAGAGTAATCCAGATTTAATAATGCTTAAAAATATTGTTTTTCAGCATAGTAAGCATATTAAAAGGGCGCTTGGTATTAACTTAGTTGGAGAAAAAGAGCAGGTTTCGGCAATAAAAATACTCAGCCGACTCTTAAATTTGTTGGGCTTGAAACTAAAGCGGGTAAATGAGGTTTATCAAATCGACCTAGAAACGCTTTATGATGGCAGAGAGAAAATATTTGCAGTTTGGCATCAACGGGATGAGTTGATGCTGGCTCATGTTAAGAGTGTTGGCTATGAGTTGCCTAATTATTCTTCAGACTGGAAGTTTGAAATTATCCAACCCAGACCTTATGCCGCAGTGGTCAAGGAAGAGGTAAGGGAGACGAATGCAGTCGGGGCTTATACCCACGATTGATTTAAGGCATCCAATCTTTAAGATTTGGTTGTTGCTCTGATAAGTAAGATTGCTTTAGGAAATTAAGATTGTGAGAACCTATCACAACCTTAAAAAATGGAAGCGCTCGCTATATTTTACTTATGAACAGTAACGCTCTTCTTTGGGCGAGATTGATGTTTAGTTTATTTTGCTATGTACTAGTTGGCTTCTTATTTGCCTTGACTCCACTTTGGGCTGACGCTTTTGGGATGAATGCGGCTCTAGCTAATGGCAAAGCTTTAGCTTTATCGAGAGCTAGTTTGATAGTTTTGGCTCTAACTTTAACTTGGAGTTTAGCTTGGAATCGGGTTGAGGTTATGAGTTGGGCTGAAGGTTTTGGTTGGGCTTGGATCTTAACTTGGGGTGTAGGTTTAGTTTTAGGTTTGGTTATGGGTGGCGGAATAACCTTGACTCTAATTTGGGCAATAGTCGTGGGTATAGCTTGGTCTGGTGCTTGGAGTTTAGTTGGAGCAAAAAATCAATTACTCTTGTCTTTTAATCAGTTTTACACTGTGCTAATTTTGGTGGGAACCGCAGTTTTTGGCTTGGATTTGGGAGGGTTAGCGCGTTTGATTCTTTTACTAATGAGGGCTTAGACTTAGGCGATGTTTGACGACAAGGGCAGAGTAACGGAAACGTCTCCAGCTTTCTGCTACGCGTCTATGCCTTGCCATTAGTCATAACAATTATTCCAATTTCTACTTTGCCTTCACCCGCGCCTGCTTCACCATCGCAATGAGAGTTTGATGAGCATCTTCTGCATCCGCTAAAACACGATCAAACTGAATGCGAACTGGTACAGCTTCACCATTGGCTTGCGCTGTCAAATCCATACCTTGTGCATCAATTGACAACATTTTTGCTGCGATCGCATCTGTTACACCACCAAAAGTTTTAGCATAAAGAACTATGGCATCAGCATGATCGTCATTCATGTGCTGGCAGATGCGCGAACTAATCTCAGTAGAAAAATCTTTAGACATTGTTGAGGTAAAAAGTTAGAAATACAGCAACAGCTTAGATTTTAAGCTAACGCGAGTGGAATTTGCTAATTTTCTTTCCTAGCAGTAAAGACTTTCCATATTACTCTATGTTCATCATTAATAATATTTTTTTCTAGAATAATAATTAAATTAAAATAAAACTTAGTTCAGTATTTTTACCTTTCATTACGGAAACCAGACAGCTTAAACTGTAGCAGAAGTATTAGCAAAACTATTGAAGCTAAGAGACAATGAGCGAAACTAGCCCCAGACGAATAGTAATTGGGGATGTACATGGACATTATGAAGGTTTAATGACTTTGTTGGAGGCGATCGCCCCCATGTCAGACGATCAAATCTATTTTTTGGGAGATTTAATTGATCGCGGGCCTCATAGCTCACAAGTAGTTAATTTTGTCAAACGACATAACTACCCATGTTTGCTGGGAAATCATGAGCAGATGTTATTAAACATTCTGACTAATGAAAGAACTTCCTCCCCGACGATGCAAGCATGGTTGTACAGTGGAGGGCAAGCTACCGTAGCCAGTTACCACGAGGCTTCAATCCCCGATGATCATCTGGATTGGTTCAAGAGTTTGCCTACATATCTCGACTTGGGGGATATTTGGTTAACTCATGCTGGGGTTGACCCTTCTAAGTCGGTGGCAGAACAAACTGCCGATCAACTGTGCTGGATACGAGAGGAATTTCACAGCATCGAAAAACCTTACTTTCCAGATAAGCTTATTATCATTGGTCACACAATTACTTTTACTCTGCCTGGTGTTTCTCCTGGGAAACTGGCACAAGGACAGGGATGGCTAGACATAGATACTGGCGCTTATCATCCCCGGAGTGGCTGGTTGACCGCACTAGATGTCACGAATAACCTAGTTTATCAAGTTAACATTTTTAAAAATTATATCCGTGCCCTGCCTTTAGAAGAGGCTGTAATTACCGTTAATCCAGCCAAAATCAAAGTCGATCGCCGCAATAAAAATTAAACAATATTTGAGATGAGGCGGAGGGAAAGATGTGGAAGATGAGGGAGATAAGGGGAATAAGCAATGCCCAATTCCCCATTCCCCATTCCCCATTCCGTCAAGACCTTACTAAAGGTCGAATATTAGCTTTATAACTAGCATTATCCAGCCCATAATTTGCATTACTAGGTTGGGAATTGATTGCGCGTCTAAGACCTTCAATGCGATCGCTCGTTCCGGGGTGCGTACTCAAAAATGTCGGAGTAGAACCACCCTTTTTCAGTAGCTTTTGCATAAAAGAAACCATCCCAGACTGGGCATAACCAGCGCGTGTCAAGGTTCGTAGCCCTCTTTGATCGGCATCAAATTCATCTTGACGACTACGAGGACGATTCAAGGCAAGTTCTACACCAATATTTACTGCTGTATTGCGATCTAAACCAGTTGCTGTTGCTAAACCACTAGCGACTGCCTTTTGCCGCATCTGTTTAACCAAGTGCTTCCCGCCAATATGACCAATTTCATGGGCGATGACACTTGCAAGTTCCGCTTCATTGTCTGCGGTTTTCAGCAAACCTGTGTGGACATATACATAGCCTCCTAAAGTTGCAAAGGCATTAATCGCATCATCTTCAACGACTTGGAAGGTGAAGGGAAGGTTGGGGCGATCGCTATTAGCTACTAAACGCCGACCAATTTGTTCTACATAGCGATTAACTTCAGCATTCCGGTAAAGTTTGACTTGACCCCCCAGTATTTGCTGATTAATCTGCTTGCCAATATCAGTTTCCTGGCGATCGGATATATTAGAAAGCTGAAGTACCTGGACTCCTTGCAATATAAGAGGCAAGAAGTCTAAAGTTCTTCCAGGCAAGGGTGTACTCAGACACAAACTCAGGGCGACTACCACCGAAATTAGGGGATAAAACCAGCTACGCCGCCACACACGGTAACTTGCAACAAAACCTTTCCAATTCAACATAATACGCTTTAAAGATTATTTCGGGAGAACATAAAGTGATGAGATAAATTATGAGACGGATTTAAAGTATTCTAAGTTGCATTCTTAACTCAAGAACAAATGAGTTGTGATACAGCTAATACTTAAGCAAATCTACCGAATTGTGGGGGTCTAGAGATTCTCTCTAGAGATAGGCTTAAACACGAGATATTACTTTCTGAGTGCATCAGTCTTAATGGGCAAAAGCTTGAGGGTTAGCGATCGCACGAACTCGTGATAAACTGTCGCATAACCGCAATGCCTAGCCACTTTGAGTTATTACCAAATAGGGAAAATTGCCGTTTCCATCAAAAACCTTCTTGCTACAATCACTTACTTCGCTATTACCTCGGAAAAATTTTTATGGCTATTTTAGATTCAAAAGGTCGCTTGTTCGGCAAAATCAATCTTCTAGATTTAGGTGCTGCCCTAGTAATTCTACTAGTTATATTTGGCATCTTTATCTTTCCTGGAACTTCTGGTTCTGTTGCCCAAGTTGGTGCGAAAACAATACCTATAGAAGTAGACTTAGTAGTTCGTGGCTTAAATGTCCGTGACCCTGAGCAATTATTTAACCAAGGTTTAAAAAAAGGTGGAAAGACTAATGTGATTATCCGCAATCAACCTTATGGGCAGATTGAAATTAAATCCATTCAACAGCTACCTAGAACAGTCAATGTTTTCCAACCTGATGGCACTGTTAAAGAATTACCAGATCCAAAAACCAACAATTTTAGTACAGATTTGCTTTTGACTCTAGATGGTAAAGCCCAGGTTACTGACAATGGCCCCGTTCTAGGTAACAGTAAAGTTAAAATTGGAATGCCATTTGAGTTGGAAGGCTTTAATTACAACTTCAATGCAACTGTTATTGATATCAGATTAAAAGACAAATAACATTCATCTGCTCATCTTCAAAAAAGAGGCTGATAAACCGAATTTACTGTAATCTAAAAAACTTCGGTTTATCTGATTCATTAATGTAAATTGTAACTAATTAGCAGCTCTCGTTTGAAACATTAAATATGTTCCTCCTAATTCTTCTACAATTGTGCGTGTATTGGCGATCATCATTTTCTGATAAGTATCTGCCTCGGTTCCTGGTTCACCAAGCCCCTCAACATATAACTTTCTATCAGAAATTTTAACTTCAGCAGCTTTCGCTACAGATTGAAGTGAATTCTCGTTAGTTGCCGCTTCAGAAAAAATTGTTGAGACTTGAGTTCGTTTAATATTTGCAACCAAAGTTTTCATTCGTGTTGCTGTTAAGTTTTCGTCAGTACTAATACTTTGTAATCCTCCTGCTAATGGAATACCGTATGCTTTAGCGTAATAACTCAGTGCATTAGATGTTGTAACTAACTTACGTTTTTTGGTAGGAATACTCGTAATTCTTGACTTAATCCAACTATCTAGCTGAGTGAGTTCATTTGTAATTTTTTTGGTATTCCTGTTATAAGTTTCTGCATCACTAGATTCTAATTTTCTCAGATTACTATTAATTACCTCCACCATTCTGATAGCATTCTTGGTATTGTGCCACAGATGAGGATTAATTAAATTCTTGCCGTCTTTCTGAAATTTTTGTGGCTTAGATACCGCAAGTTGCCCAACGGCTATTCTCGGTACAGTGCTTTTAGTGGCTTTAATTAATTTGATCAGATTTGGTTCTAAATTATAGCCACTATAGAGAATAAGATTAGCTTGCTCAATGGCTCTACGATCTTCCGGCTTTGGTTTATAAGTATGAGGATCGGCACTAGGCTCAATTAAGCAGGTGAGGTTAACTGTATTCCCGGCAACTTGCTTGGTTAAATCACATAGTACACTTGTTGTTGCTACAACTTGAGGAAGGTTCTCATTTATCGGGGTGGTAGTTTGAGTGAATGCAGTTCTTGCAGCTTGATTTCCACACCCAACAAATCCAATTGTCAAAGCAACTAAAATGGCTCGGAAGGAATTAGTTGATGGTAATTTTTTTGACATCCTTACCTTCTACTGGATATAGAGAAAAAGTAATCATTATTAGTAACGAATTAGTGAAATACCAGGGAGAAGCCTTCAACAAGAAGGTTAAGGGAACAGGGGCAAGCCATCGGCTAGGAAAATTGTATAAGGGAAGAGGAATTAATGGACTCTTTCCTTTCCCACTTTCCTTGTCTCCACCGCACATCCAGCAATTTGAAGCACTGGCGAGGTTTTGCAAGCAAAATGTTAGTGAACTTCACGCGACAGACTGGAAAACTGGTAGAGGTAATAGCACAATAATAAAGGCGATGCTGAGGAGCCTCCAATAAGGAGTGTAGTGTAGTTCTCCCACAGGATGTTGAAGAGCTATGCCATTGTGCTTAGATGCCGCAAAGGTCGCAAATTGACTAGGATTATCAGGTTAAGGAGTGAAACGTAGTAAAACTGGGGCTTTTTAAGCATACGGGTTGATTTCGCAAACCGAGTTATGAATCTAAGGCAATTGTAGCTGTGGTTTTGCGAGGTGTGAACATATAGTTGTTACAAAATTAGTGAATTGGCGATTTTTTGGTTCATCCCCAAAAAATCTAAAATCTAAAATTCGTAGTCAAGTATATAGAACAATTCCTCAAAGCTGATATTGGTGAAGATAAACAATGGTAATTTTAGTTATCCTCGTTAATACCCTCATTTCGTTGATACTACTCTATGTGGCTTGGCGAGTGTGGCAACTCAAGCAGCAGCTAGCATATATAGCAGATACGCTAACTGTTTATGAAAGTTGTACTCATACAGTATTAAATAAAGCACCCGAAAATATTTATCTCAGCCAGGAGAATATTTATAACTTACGGCAGAAAAATCAAGCGCTAAAAATGCAAATCCAACAAGTGCGACAAATTATCAGCCTACTTTTGCAAGGACAGCAAATCTGGCAGCGTTATTTTCGAAGGCTAGAGTTAATATCCGGGAAAAGAACTGTTGCCAAATGAGTTATGTCAAGTTTACATGAACATTTATAATTAGGGCTGACACAGGGGCGCAAAGATACAGTGGAAAAGGGACGCAGGGAGTTTTGAATTATAAGTAATTAATGGTTTTAATGTTTAATGAATAAAAGCAACATTTTTGGCTGATATTTTGTCAGGATAGATTAACTGAATAAAATCGGTGAGCCTTACAAGGAGAGAAAACGCACCTAAAATAGGTGTAAGGAGAGAAACAACAATATGTCTAATAACCGTTCTGGAGTATTTATTGGCGGTTTGATGCTGGGAGCTACCATCGGTGCTTTAACCGGTTTGCTCGTGGCTCCACGTACAGGGCGCGAAACGCGTAAAATCTTGAAGAAATCTGCCAATGCTATCCCAGAATTGGCAGAAGATTTATCAACGAGTGTGCAAATCCAAGCAGATCGCCTCTCTGCCAGCGCACTACGAAACTGGGATGAGACTTTAGATCGATTACGGGAAGCGATCGCAGCAGGTGTAGATGCCAGTCAGAAGGAAAGCCAAATCTTACAGCGGCAAACATCTGTTGAAGACTCAGATTATCTTCCCCAGCCATTAGAACGCTCATAAATGACATTACCGTGATTGATCCCCTGTTTTGGTTGGGACTCTCCTTACTTCTAGTCGCCACAAGCTTGACTGCGGTTTTAGTGGCGGCAATACCCGCTTTGCAAGAGTTAGCACGCGCTGCTCGCAGTGCTGAAAAGCTATTTGATACACTCTCACGAGAGTTACCGCCCACTCTAGAAGCTATTCGCGTGACTGGTTTGGAAATAACTGACTTAACTGATGATGTTAGTGAAGGTGTCAAAAGTGCCAGTAAAGTAGCCAAACAAGTCGATCAAAGCCTTGATAGTGCAAGAATTCAGGCTCAAAATCTGCAAGTAGGTACACGCAGCATCTTTGTTGGCGCGAAAGCTGCTTGGAGAAACTTCACACGCCCAAAACCGACGAGACGAAATAGCGATCGCTTGCCAAGCAATGAACAACCACCACTAACGTTGCGAGAACGAGAAGTGCTAAGGCAAGAAAATCGCCGCATAAAAACAGAAGTATACCGCGCTAACGAAGGTTACAACGACGCTGCTAACTGGGAAACCAATTTTGATGACGAAGATTGAATTGGGGATAGGTTATGGAAACTAGAGACTAGGGCTAAGGAAAGAAGCAGCAAAGCAGAGGGCAAGGGACAATGGGGAGAATAAAAATTATCTCTTTCCTCCCTGCCTCTTGTGCCCAATGTCCTATTCCCAAAAACGCTTTGCTTTGATCCCTTAGATTAGAGTAAAGTAAACAAGTGTAAAGAACTATCATTTTTCCCGTACTCTTTTAAAACAACTTGTTCACCTCTATCGTTGATATTTGTATAAAAACGTCCATGCAATCTTGTTTTTGGCGACGAATTCTACTATCTATTGCAGTCTTTTTTCTGGCTGGGTCAATTTGGGTCATGAATTCTCCCCCAGCATTGGCTTATGACAATCCTGAGTTACTCCCTGACACCTTTACCCCAGTTGTAGACTTAGCTAAATCTCTGCCTGTGCTGCAAGAAGAAAAGCTTGTCAAAGATTTAGAACAGTTTGAAGCCGATACAGGCTGGAAACTGCGAGTATTGACCCAGTATGACCGCACCCCAGGCCGGGCAGTTATAAAATATTGGGGTTTGGATGACAAAAGCATTTTACTAGTTGCCGATTCTCGTGGCGGTAATATCCTCAGTTTTAGCGTCGGCGATGCTGTTTATGAACTTTTACCCAGGACATTCTGGATAGAACTGCAAACTCGCTTCGGTAATTTGTACTTTGTGCGCGAACAAGGCGAAGACCAAGCCATTCTGCAAGCTTTAGAATCTGTTAAAGGCTGTTTGCTCAAAGGTGGTTGCAATGTTGTTCCCGGACTTCCACGAGAGCAATGGATTCTCACCTTGATCACCTCAGTTATTGGTGGGATAATTTGTGGATTTGCAGCTCAACCCCGCGAAAAAGGACAAGTTTTTGCTTGGCAATGGGCTTTAATTTTCTCACCTTTATGGGGGATCTTATTTATTGCCTTTGGTATTGGCCCAGTGGTGACACGCACAAGCGACTGGCTACCTCTAGTTCGCAATATCTCTGGCTTTATTATCGGTGTCTTGGTTGCCTACTTATCTCCTGTTTTCAGTCGGCCTTCTTCTAGTAATGAGTTATAAGTGCTGAGTTAGGAGTTATGAGTTTTTAATTAACTCCTAACTCCTAACTCCTAAATCCCTGAAGCTGATAAGCTGAAAGCTAATATTTAAGAAGCTCAAGAAAAATGGAATGGCACGTAACTGATGCTCAAAGTTTAGCAATCATTGATAATGAAATTGAAAATCATGTCTTTTCACCCGCAGAATATGAGATTGTACGGCGGGTAATATACTCTACAGCCGACTTTGAGTATAAGTCTTTGATTCGTTTCTCTGAGCGTGCCTTACAAGCAGGAGCAGCAGCACTAGCCGCGCGTACCACGATTGTAGTAGATGTCCCGATGGTACAAGTAGGTATTGCATCTGAGATTCAAAATACCTTTGCTAATCCGGTGTATTGCAGCATGGAAGCTCTGACACGCCCTCAAAAAGAAAAAACTCGGGCAGCATGGGGAATCGAAACCTTAGCAAAGCGTTATCCAGAGGGCATTTTTGTGATTGGTCAAGCACAAACAGCACTAACAGCACTAGTTGATTTAATTGAGGCTGAGGAAATTAGACCTGCTTTGATAATTGCGACTCCAGTAGGATTTGTCAATGTTGATGAAGCTAAGGGGCGTTTACAAGACTCCTTAGTGCCCCATATTACAATTGAGAGTCGCAAAGGTAATGCAGTTGTAGCATCTGCGATCGTTGATGGATTGGTAGACTTGGCTTGGCAAGCTTATGGACAAGATGGAAATCGCGGGAGCTAGGAAAGTCGACTCAATTCTATTTTGTATTCAAAAGAGCATTCAAAATCACTGAATATCCTGATATTTTTGTTAAACAGTCCCGAACAAGGAGCCGTTTCTTGTGGTAATTACAGGTTTTAACTTAAGTGCATACTTTGCAATTCCCTTAGTATTGAGTCTTTTGGCTAAGGGAGAAAATATAAAAGTATCTTTAGTTGAAAACGCCCATCAAGTATCTACTAACAAGGAAATAATCTTACCCAGTCGCCAGCTAATCAGCACTAAGAGGACACCGAAAACATACTACGTTAGTGGTACTGGAAACGACACAAATAGCGGACTCTCTAATTCATCCCCCTTTAGAACAATTCAAAAAGCAGCAAATCTGACTAATCCTGGGGACACCGTACTGATTATGAACGGAGTGTACAGGAATGCAAGCCCAAATGGGCAGGTAGTATCAATTACTCGCTCTGGAAAAGCAAACGCATGGATTAAGTTTAAAGCATATCCTGGGCATCGTCCGAAAATTAAGCACAATGGATGGAATGGAATTTTGATTCACAATGGAGCGTCATATATTGAGATAAATGGGCTTGAAGTCGTAGGTAACAATGACAATGTAACCCTTGATTATGCAATGAGTGAGAAAACTAACAAACTAAACCCCCTCACTAATGGAAACTGCATCAACGTGGATGGGCGAAAAAATGGTCATACTCACCATATACGTATTGTCAACAACAAGGTACATAAGTGTGGAGGAGCAGGCATTTCAGTCATTGAATCAGACTACGTGACAATAAATAATAACGTGGTGTTCGATAATGCCTGGTACAGCGTTTATGGTTGCAGTGGCATTTCCATGTTGAGCAATTGGAATTTTGACAACAATCGAGGATACAAGATGTTTGTAACCAACAACAAGACCTATAACAATCGCATGTTCATCCCTTGGATTGCGGTCGGAAAGATCACAGATGGTAATGGCATTATTATCGATACATCAAGAAATAATCAAAATAACTCAAAGTTAGGTCTATATAAAGGACGCACTTTAGTTAAAAACAATCTTACATTTAATAATGGTGGTTCAGGTATTCATACATTTTTAAGCGATCATGTTGATATTGTAAATAATACTGCTGTTTTAAATAATCAAAGTCCTGAAATTAAAGATGGGCAAATATTTGCTAATGTCTCATCTGATATCAGGATTTTAAGGAACATTCTTTATGCTTATCCTGGCAAAGCTGTTAATAGTAGTAATAAAAATAAAAACGTTATTTACGATTACAATATATACCTTAATCGTTCTAAGGTAAGTCTTAAGGGAACTCACGATATTGTTGCAGACTCACAGTTTTTAAAAAAGTATCCCACTCTAGAAAAAATATCTGGCAATTGGAAATGGCGACTAGATAAACAAAATCCGCCTATGCAAACTTATACAGAGCCTGATTTGCTAGGTTTTACTTGTGGATCTGTTACCTATCGTTTAAAAGGGAAAATCATCAAAGTGGGATGCTCTCGTTAGCAAACTGATTAAATCATCCCACCTCCTTCAGTAAATTATCGATTGAAAGATTTAAATTTCAAAAAGGTTTAAAGCCCTCGAATTTAAACGCGAGAATAAATTTGGAAATTATTTATTCAAGCCTTCGCATCAACGGTATGGGGTCAATCTAAAACCAAAATTGTTTGACTTCTTTTTCAATCCTCGTCTCTACGACGGCGACGACGCGGTTTTTGTTGTTGGTCTTCACGCAAGCGACGACCGACTTCGTTAAAGAAATCCCGCCGCAGATAAGGATAATCACTAATCCACAGGTCACGGCTGGGAATGTATATATCGCTGAATTGTTCAATACTGCTTAAATCTGCACGATTTGACAGCACTACCATTTCGGCAATTTGACCGCGAGTAATAACTTTGTGAGCAGGACGTAATGGTGCTACAAACTCAATGGTAAATCCTGTTTCATCACCCACCTCTAAGTTAATTTGTTTTTCTCGGTTTTCCACAATTACCAGTTCGCCTTTGCTGTTGACTGTTTCTTGTTTCCCCATCAACTGGTCTGTGATCCACCAATCTAGGACTCGACCACGGAAAAAGCCGCCATACTTATAACGGCGGCATTGCAAATTCCGCATACTTGCTTGAAACACTGGATACCACAGCCAAAAAAAAGCGCTAACTACCCCCAGCACAAATACTATTGAAGCAAACTCAAGTTTAAAAATAACTGTCACAAGCAATAGAACAACTATGGCAACTACAGAAATTAACAGCCTTTGCAAAAAATTTGAAAACTTCCCCCAATAGTACTTGTACTGCAAACCAGTGGCAATTAGGGGGATAACTTGTTCAAATTTCTGGCGAGTCAGTGGTACTAACATGAGTGCTGAGTGATGAATGCTGAATAGTGTATTTAAAGTCTAAAGTATCTTTTCTAATCCATATACTAACGACTTTAGCGCTAAGACTTTGCGAATTGCTAGTAGCACTCCTGGCATATAGCAAGCGCGATCGCTCGTATCATGTCGTAAAGTATAAATCTGTCCTGCTGCGCCAAAAATAACTTCTTGATGAGCAATCAGTCCTGGCAAGCGCACGCTATGAATTCTAATCCCTTCATCTGCTATACTACCCCTCGCTCCTGGTAATTTCTCTGTCTCTTCTACAAGAGCGGGGTTAAAAGTTTTACCCAATTCTCCCAGTAACTGCGCCGTTTGAATGGCCGTACCACTGGGAGCATCAGCTTTTTGGTTGTGATGCAGTTCGATAATTTCCACATGATCAAAATATTTTGAGGCTGCGATCGCGGCTTGTTGTAACAGCACCATACCAATGGAAAAATTAGGAATAATTAGACAACCAGTGCTAGCTTTGTCGGCAAAGTCTGCCAAGTCTTGAATTTGTTCTGGACTTAACCCAGTAGTACCGACTACTGGACGAATACCGTAGGCGATCGCACTACGAATATTGTCATAAACTGAATCGGGATGAGTAAAGTCTACAATTACCCCTGGAGGAGACTGTCTGTCGCCAGCTACATACCCTAACATCGGTTCCAATTGATTAGTAATTGGCACTTCCAGGGGTTCGCTTAAACCCGCTAATTCTCCCGCGTCTTTATCTTGATGTTCCAAACTGTGGTCAATTGCACCCACTAGGTTTAAGTCAGGCGCTTGCGCCACTGCCTTAATCACCTCACGGCCCATTTTACCAGCAGCACCGTTGACAATAACCGGGATAGGAGCTTGATTTGTCATAGGTCGAGAAATACTTTTTGAGCTAACAAAGGAATTGTAAAGACTTTGGTGATCTAGTTGCTAGCTTCTCAAATCTCTGGCTTAATTCCGACTACCTTGATTGATGCAGCTAATCCCTCAGTTTTCTAACTCTAAAGCAGATCGGTTCTCATTTTCATCCCACTTTCTTAGCCAGTAACCCGTTTTATTTTGCCTATTGCGTTTACCCCATCTCTAAAAAAATCCTATACTCTGACTGATAAGTAGTTCTTTTAATAGCTATCAGATTTTTTTGTCAAGCCTAGTTGACTATTTGTAATATTTCTGTTAAATTTGTTTACATAACTTAGCAATAACTAAACTTAACTACCTAACTGGTATTAGCTAATAAAAACAGATTTCGGTATCGCGATATCTCATCGACATTTGGACTTCTCCCATCTACCTCGACTTATCAAGTCGGGGTTTTTTGTGTACCGTTCGCCTAACAGAGAATTAATTTGATGAAATAAGGGATATGTAAAGAAACACGCTTTCCATAAACAGGCGATCGCTATGGCATTCCCAAATGTCATCAAAAAAATTTTTACAAGAAGCTACAGAAACTCTGCGCTAACACCGAGTCGAAGGATTATTTGGTTTCGAGCATGAATGCTATTACGCCAAGGGTGAGTTACTAACCTCGTTGAAAACCCTTTGCTGGCTTTGCTTGCCCTTTACCCTTTGGTTTGGATTTGTTAACTTCTCCTAAAGCTTCCTGAAATAAGTTATGCAAATGTATGGGTACACTGGCAATATCTGGTAACTCTGGCTCAATCGGTTTGTGGAATTCTTGCAAAAGCACATCCAAGTCGCTCTCAAGGTGAAACTCTGGACGTTGCAGAATTATTTGCAACACATTTTCTAATTGAGTTGGATATTGTTGCGCTAATCGATGCCAAATAAAGGCATTAATACTTTTATCTTCGAGATAGTAGCGAACTAGTTTTTCCGCCCCTTGAACACTTTGCCAGTCTTCTGCTGATAAGATTGCTTGTACCTTACTATATGTTGGTAAAAACATTTGTCCCCAACGGGGATGAGAAAGAGCCGTTACCTGCTCTGCTTTCTTGAGTTCGGCAGGTAAATCGACCTTTGGCATAACCATTTTGCTATTGCCGCCTTTGCTGTTTAACAACTGAGAGACTGCGTTAGAATCAGCGCCAAACTCTTGTGCTGCTGCTTTGATTTCCTCGTCTCCAATACCAGCGGCTTCTGCCACTTCCGCCAATGATTTGGAAGTATCAATTCCTGCGGCTGCGAAGTTTTTTTCAGTAATTACTTCTTGAAATTCCCCTATCTTTTTATTAAGTTGGTATCCAGGTAGGGTGATTTCATCAGTGCCAAAAAAGTCCACAAACTGCTGATGATATTGTTCTACTGACTGCCAAGCTTCTTCTAGCAAGTCTGGAGCATCGCTGTAAAGATTACTTTTATAGTTTTCTTTGAAATTGCCAATGGCTACAGCAAGTTTTGGTTTCCCTAATTTACCCATTATTGTGTAAGGTCCAGAAAACATCCAGTAGCTGTCGGTAACAGGAGAAATGCGAGTTAGTAAAATTTCTCCTATTCTCAACCGAGATATTGCCTGTAATGTTTGGGTATTATTAGGCTTGACGACGTAGCATTTATCTGTTAACCAGTTAGTCAATTCAAAGCCATCAGGTAGGATGTTAGTAATGGCAAATAAACCAATAAAACTATGATGCCAGCTTTTGATCAGATTGCGAGCGCTCTCTTCTAAATCTGGATGGCTTTCGATAAACAACTCTAATGGAGACTTATCACCGACTTTCCCTGCTGTTAGAAAGCTATCAATGATTAAGTCCTGCTGTGTACTATCCCCACTTCCACGGCGCAACTGTTCTGCTGCATAAGTTTCTAGTGCTTGTGCCAGTTCGCCTTCAGCATCAAGGACAAAATCAACTAAGGCTTGTTTTAATTCGTGCGATCGTTCTAATATGACATCCACAAGTTAATCTCTCGGTGCAACAGATGTAGATTATAGCGTTTGAGAGAATTACAGCATCTAGCAATAGCTAGATTTATGGTTGCCTGCACTTAGAAGATTTTACCCAACTCCTGGCTGGGAGCGAAAGAGGAATAACCCTATTTTGTCAATCTCGGATAAATTAACGAGTTTTCGACGTTACAGTCAATAAAATATAGCCTTTTCTAAGCTACTAAGGTACACCCAAATATTTTTCCCAAGCTTTAGTAGCTTAGATAACGTATCTCACCATTGTCGAGAACGGCTATCAGGTTTTAACCCACTTTCATGAAAGAGGGATTATCCCTTTTAATCTTGTCTTCATATATGCCCGTTTTTACGTAAAATTTTTATACAAACATATATGACCTGTATATTTTAAAGTGTGTAATTATTGAGAAAGTGAGGTAAGTGTACCTAACTCGGTAAAATTAAGACAAAAGCTCCCAGTGAATGGGCTACGGTTTAGCTTCTTTAACAAACTAGATATTTATTATTGAGATGCCCGAAAGCTAATGACTGAAGCGATCCAAATCGGTAATCGTACAATCACAGCGCGTGAGTTGATTTCCTTGCTAGGAAATTACCAAATGCTGCCACAGTTGCAGAGAGAATTGATCATCGATGAGGCCATAGAGCAAAATTCCCGCTCCGAGAAGATAGCAATAGAGTGTACAGCTGAGGAAATAGCCCAAGCCAAACAGCAGTTTTATGTTGAAAAACAGTTAAAAAATGAAGAAGACATCCAGGCTTGGATGGCACGTCAAGGACTGACTACCGAACAGCTAGAAGTTATTACAACTCGTAAGCTTAAAATTGAAAAATTCAAGCAAGCCACTTGGGGTAATAAACTGGAATCCTACTTTTTTCAGTCAAAAGCAAAACTAGACAAAGTAATTTATTCCCTACTGCGAACCCAGGATGTGGGAATTGCCCAAGAACTTTACTTCCGGATTCAGGCAAAAGAAAATTCTTTTGCTGACTTGGCGCGTGAATATTCGCTCGGGCCAGAAGCCCAAACTGGCGGCTTAGTAGGTCCGATTGAACTGAATGCACTACATCCGGTAATGGTGCAAATGCTATCTAGCAGTCAACCAGGCCAGATATTGCCCCCTACCCGCATCGCCGAGTGGTTCGTGATTTTGCGGCTGGAAAAATTTATCCCCGCACAACTAGATGAATTTATGAAAGTCCGACTACTCAATGAACTCTTTGAAACTTGGTTACAAGAACAGCAAAAGCAAATCATGTCTGCACCACAAGGCGAGAAGGGCACAGGAGGACAGGGAGAGGGCGATAAATCTTAAGGAATCTGAGTATTGGATTGATTCTCAACATGCCATACTTGGCTTGCATAATTCTGACAACGAAACAGAGCCACTACGAGGCACTGTCTGTTGAGTACTTGCGTTAAAAGTGCGAGGAGATAAGGGCTAGTTAATATGATTGCCGCTTGTTGTAATGTGAAGTTATTCGCTCTGTTTACTTCCGTTTACTATTGATGGAGATTGGTAAGTGAAACGTGTTTAAAACTTGGCTACTAGAAACTTATTTTATCGCGATGCTTAAACCTGGAGAAATAGTAGTTACAGATGATGCTATATTTCATCAAGGTGGACGTATTCAAGAATTAATTGAAGCGGTGGGCTGTCACTTAAAATACTTGCTATCCTATTCACCTGACCAAAACACAAAATTGAGCGATGTTGGTCATGGTTGAAGATTCGAATTCGTAGACAACTAATTTAATTTTAATGTCTTAGAGATGTAATAGAAGATGTTCTTCGCATAACATTCTACTTGCCTTTGCGGTTGCTATAATTTGTTGAAAAAAGAAAAGCCTTCTCAATTAATGTTGAGAAGGCTTTTCTTTATTTGTTGTGGTTGAATATTATTTCTGGCACCGAGCTATTTTTGCGTAGGGCGACCCCTAAACTATCGTTGCCGCAACAGCGTTTCACCTCTGAGTTCGGGAAGGGATCAGTGTGGTTCCACCGCGCAATAGACACCAGAA
>NZ_JADEXU010000354.1 GCF_015206895.1 Nostoc sp. LEGE 12450
GTATAGATTTACTCCCCTGCTCCCCTTAATAATTAGATTGCCAGTCAGACTACTAACTTTTTTCTTCCAAGTAACGAGAAATTGCACTATCAAGGTGTGGCATTAATTCACCTCGATTGCTACCAAGAACGCTGTAAGCTGGGCGAGGAGCAATCCAACCAAGTTCTTGTGTCGGACAAGCAATTAGACTGCTGACACTCACACCTGCTTTTTTCGCCGCCAATCGGGCTAAGTCAGACCAAGCTATAGCACTTTTGTTAGCCAAATGCCACAAACCGTTCTCGCCATCAATCAATAAATCAAGGCTGGCATGGACAAGATCGGGTACATAAGTAGGCGAAACGATCGCATCTTCGGCTGCAACAAAAGTATTTCCAGCAGCTAATTGTCGTAGCGCGATCGTGACAAAGTTGTATTCATCCCACGGGCCGAAAAATGCGCTGGTGCGAATCACTAGCGATGCCGGATGAGCCTGCAATACTAGCTTTTCTGCCAAAACTTTGCTGCATCCATATATATTGAGGGGTGCAACGTTATCAGTTTCGACATAAGGATTAGACTCAGCACCATCGAATACCAAATCTGAAGAGAAAGTTACCAGTGCCACATTATGTTGAGCGCAAGCAGCAGCTAAAATCGCTGCCCCTTCAGCGTTTACTTTCAAACAAACATCGGGTTCGCGTTCGGCATCGTCCACCCGCACGTATCCCGCAGCGTTCACAACTGCCCACGGTTGCAACTCAGCAAGTACTTTATTGACGGAAGCAGGATCGGCAATATCCATATCTTGTCGTCTTAGCAGGCAATATGAAATTCCTCGCACTTGACACAACCGAGCAAAAGCCTTGCCTAGAGTTCCTGTGGCTCCAACGATCGCTAGGGGACGATTGGAAGCAGGGGAGGAAAACGGGACAGATGGGGGAGATACGCGGCAACTGACGGCTGGGTATAGTAGGCGCTCTTCTCGATGCCACCATCCTGGTGTATCAAGTAATGGATGATTGGGTTTATGTCCAGTGGCTAAATCTCGCACCATTTTAGCGATCGCAGTTTGTCTGGGGCGTGATGAGCGCAAATCGAACACGCCTGACTCGTAGTATCCTGCCGAGCGAGTCACTAAACTATTCCAATCGTAGCTGCCGAGAAGTGCCCAAGCAGTCACAGCAAGAACATCTGCACCTTGGTTTCGTAATTCTTGCGCGGCATTCCACACTTCATTGAGCCAGCGTAGTTGTTCCTCACGGGTGCAACTCAAATGAACTTCAGTAACAGCAAGGGGCAGTTTATAACGTTCCCATGTCTCTTTGAGCAATGTCCGCGGCCCTGCCAAACCCTCAGCACAAACTCGTACTGCCTCTACATCTGCATACTTGTCCCGACCATTACCACCATGCGTCCAAGCTGGATAGTTTTCTAGGTTTTCATCTAAAAAGCGTTCGCTTGTTAGGTAATGGTTAATGCCGATAATGTCAGGCGGACAGGTGTATTGCAAAAATTCTTCAAGTTCAGTCTCGCTGATGCCACAATCGCGCAAGTAACCCCACATGGGATGAGTTGGGTTGATTCGGCCACACAATAAATCCAAACTCAACCAGCGACGTTCATTCTCAAATTCTGCTTGATAAGACAGCTTTAGCGTACTATGAGTTTTACCCAAATCCTCAGTTTGTACGAGTTGAGCATCGGGGTTGACTTCCCGAATTGCTTGCATCGAAAGAGCGATCGCTTTACACTGTCCTAACAATGCACGAGCGAAAGTCAAATCGTCTCGACCGTGAGGATACCAGTGACCATACATCCCACTGAATCGTGCTGTAGTGAGTGGCTCGTTTACAGGTGTGTAATGTGTTATCCAAGGATAGCGTTCTGCAACTGCACGAGCAAACACCGCTAGTTTCTCAGGAAATTCTGGATCTACCAAGCTGGTATCACGCGGGCCGCTGCCATGATGCACTAATCCCACAATCGGACGGATACCGAGTTCGCGCAAATGCCCTAGTCTTTCATCTGCCCACGACCAATCAGCATTCTTCAAACCATTGGGCGCTATCCTTTCCCAAAGTACTGGATAGCGGATGGCGTGTATGCCAAGTTCAGCGAATAAATCTAGGTCATCCAAGCGCGTTGCATGACCATTGCGTTCTAACTGATCGAGATACTCTTCACCCACACGATTAACCGTACACTCGACACCAGCCCAAACTTCTACGGGAAGTTGTGCTTTGTTAGTGTTGAGTGTTGAGTTGAAAGCAGAAATCATAATTTACAACTCAAGTTGATATTTTATTTGATGCGTTCTTTTTGAGTTTTGTAGTAGCGTGTCAAGGCTAAAATGTTGCAATAAATTTTCTTGTGGGGCGGGCATCTTGCCCGCCAATTAGGACGGGCTAGAAGCCCATCCCACAAGAGTTTCCTAATGCACAAATTTAGTCTTGACACGCTAGTAAGGTGTGTTATGCCGGAGGCTAACGCACCATCCTAGATTTTCGGTGCGTTATACAGAGCAACCCTAATTACGAATTAACGCGATGTACAACTTATTCTTAGAACCCCGCTTCCATTCCTCTTTTTTACAGAGAGCTACGGTGTATACACAAGTCTTAAATCGCTGATTAACCAAGGTTTTACCCCACCCTAACCCTCC
>NZ_JADEXU010000355.1 GCF_015206895.1 Nostoc sp. LEGE 12450
CCATTCCCCATTCCCAATTACTGATATCCTCTCCAAGGTGTAACTTCCGGGTTGCCGCTAGGCTTGAATATCACTTGGAAGTGGGCGAGAGGTTCTTTATCGTTGGGCGCTGCTACATTAGAGCCGTAGATAGCATTGAACATCTTGGGAAGAGGTGTTTCCCGAAAATAGTCAAAGGCAACTTGGTTTAGTGGTTCATAGTCAGCAATTACACCATCTTTGTTGACTGCTACCCGATATTTTAAATCTCGTGTGAATGTGGGAGTACCACTCCAAGTTTGCCGAACTGTACTATAAAGCTTTTGATTTAAATTTTTGACTATATTAGAGTCAGTAATTTTTGTGCCCACGACCTCTGGCGTTCTAGCATATCCCCGCCAAGGGCTAACTTGCAGGACACCTTGTGTAGTAAATACTACTCGAAATTGGGCGATCGGTTCATTGGAAATGGTCGGACGGGTAGCTGGATTGTAAAGTACGTTCGGCAGAGGAGTTTGACCTACTCCTAGATTTGCCTCTTTATTCACTGCTTTATAACCGACAATCGCTCCATCCGCAGCTACACCCAAACGATAGATCAAATCTTGTTGCAATCCTGAGCGATTAGCCCAAGCTGGATGAACTTGGTTGTAAACTTGACGATTCAATGCACGTAGTTGAGATGGATCGGTAATTTCTGGAACTGTATTTAAAAGTGCTTCTAAATCTTTAACTGCCGGCTTTCCATTAGCTGTAGGCGTTAGTGTGGGCTTTGCAGCAGCGATGGGTGTTGCAGCAGCTGATGCTGGAGGAGTGATATTGTTTATTGTAGAGCTACTTTGCTCATCTGTTGTTGGCTGTGGTGGACGCAGTTGAGGAGGTGGAATCAAGTTAAAGGCGATCGCAGCCACTGCTAAACTTGATACACCCACAGCAGCAGGTACAGCTTGCCGAACCAAAGCTTGACTAGCACCGCCATAGCGTCTGGTAACTGGTTGTAGTTCTAGAGAAAGTTCAGGTAAAGTTTGGGTATCAGCAAAAAACTGATCCACTGCTTCTACTAAATCAAACAACTGCACCGTATTCAAATCTATTTCAATTGGCGGACGTTTGGAATTGTTAGAGTGATCGAATCCCTCTGGAGTACCTTCGGAATGTATGATTAATCTGTGTCGGTTGCTGTCAACTTTCCGAAACTCTACTAGCTCCGATTCCTGGTTGTGTGCTTGGGGGTTAGGTACACTACTTAAAAATTCTTGGGCATACCCACTAACAGCCCTCACCAAACTTTCAAAAAATTCCCGCCCTCCCGTTAGGGGCTGATTATAACCAGATAAATAGCATTCTGCATTTACCAATATTGATAATTCCGGGCGCATTTCCTGGAACTGTGCAGCCCTAGTGACATCACTTAACCCTTCTAAAAGCAGTGTACAATTAGGTAGACTGTACTTACGTTGAATATTCATTCCACTTCACCGTCAAAAAGACTAATCCAGAATCGCTGCATTCCAGCTGTACCCGTACAAAATAGTAATTGTCCTAACAAATTTATAGCTAGCTCATCTAATTTTTCATCAGAAGTTAATGCTAGTACACCAGAACGTCGAGCATTCATCCGGCTTTTGAAATGCGCTCTAAACCGCTCTAGGTAATTAGATAGACGCAAATTCTGTTCTAATGGAATCTGCTTTTCTTCCATTTGTTGACATATCATTAATAACTGGCGAATGACAACAGTTAAACGCCGCGCTATGTAGCAAGCAATGACTACCAGAGCTTTTGCTTCCATGATAGTTAAGGGACGGCGGATATGCGCTCTCCGTAGCGGGTTAGAGCTACGCATTCGCCATAAATTCACCCTGTCTTTAACAATTCCTTTGAGATCCAACTCTTGAGCAAAACTCAAGATTGCTTCCGAACCACCAAGCTCTAAAGCTTCAATTGCCAATAAAATCAGGTCAATTTGCAACCGCGTTCTCCGAGGACAAGTCTTGGAAGCGATCGCAGGATCTGGCAAAGTGTCCAGAATCGTCGGCAATGAATCTTGAGTTGGACTGTTGAACGGCGTTAAACTTGCTGAGACATTCATTCTATAAAATACCTTGTGCGGTTCCAACAGACTAGATAAAACAAATTTAAGATCGGTAGTCAAGACTTGAACATTAGACTTGTAGCAGGAGCATGACTACCTGATATATACATTACTTAACTCTTTCTACTCAAAGTTTTCCCTATTTTGAAATCAAAGTTTTAAAACATAAGTTAATTCACCTCATTTCTGAATGTAATACCTTTTCTAGCTTGGTTTAGATTCTAATTATCGTCAATAAAAGGCGAAGCTTCAGCCTTGACTCCCACTTGGCACCCACTTGGCCCCCACTTGGCCCCCAGCGTATGACATTATAGTGTACGATTTTTCAGGTATCTGAAAATTGGGCATTAGGAATTAGGGAATTGGGAATTGGGCAGTGGACATTGGGAATTGATCAATAATCAATACTTCTTTTTTCAATACTTACCCTGCTTCTCTTCTCACCCATTCCCCATTCCCCATTCCCCATTCCCCACTCCACTCTCCTTTTTATGGATTTGAAGTCTCTCGTTCGTGACATTCCAGATTTTCACAAACCCGGAATTTTATTTCG
>NZ_JADEXU010000066.1 GCF_015206895.1 Nostoc sp. LEGE 12450
GGCATTGTAAGAGTGATAGGATGTCGAACATGGGCGAATTGTAGTTTTTGAGTTGTCGTTTGGGAAGACAACAACTCTACTACAGAGCGCCCTCTCTCTTCATACTCTTGTTTTGGCGAAGGTATTGTAACTATGGAACCTATTTCTATGATTATTGCTGCTTTAAGTGCTGGTGCGATCGCAGCTACTAAGGATACCGCAGGAACAGCAGTTAAAGATGCCTATCAGGGGTTGAAAACCTTGATTAAGAAGAAGTTTGAAAGTGAACCAAAAGCACAAATGGTTCTCGAAGAACACGAAACAGATCCTGAAACCTATGAAGCACCACTTAAAAAGAAATTAGCGGAAGCTGGTGCTGATAAGGATGGGGAAATTATTAAAGCAGCCGAAGAGGTAATGAAAAAAGAAGATCCTCAAGGATTTGAAGAAGGCAAATATAACACAAATGTAACAGTTCAAGGTGATGTATTTGGTGTGGCTGGAACCAACTCAGGAACGGTTAATATTGGGCCAGTTACTAAGGGAAAATAAATCATTTTTAACTTTGTTTAATCAAACTTAATCAAATTGAAATGATCGAACATCCTGGCAAAGTCATGACGGAAGGTGATGTATTAGGCGTTGCTGGAACGAATTCAGGAACTGTCAATATCACCTATATTTCTCGGACATCATCTGATACTGAAATTCATACCCGAAAGCTGATTGAAGGTTCTCCTTATTTGGGATTAAGTAAATTTGAGACGGAAGATAGGAGTAAATTTTTTGGACGAGATGCTTGGATTAGTGAATTAACAGATCACTTCAAAAAAAATAATGTTCTTATGCTTTTAGGAGCATCAGGAAGTGGTAAGTCTTCCTTAATTCGAGCGGGGTTAATTCCTGCTTTAAAAGATCAGCCTGGTTATGAACAATTAGTAAATTTAACCTTTGTTCCTGATGCAAACCCATTTCAATCTTTTCATAGTAGTCTTTTAGTAAAATATAAACAATCAGAAGCGAAACTAGCTCAAGATGTTAAAGAAGACACTCTTGTTAAAGTTGTGCAATCTCTTAAACTGGATTCTCAATGGCTGATTTTTGTAGATCAATTTGAGGAATTATTCACCACAACACCAAAGAAGGAAAGAGATTTCTTCATAAAAAGCCTCATTCAATTAATTGAAAAATCTGATACTTCCGTTAAAGTTGTTCTGACTATGCGGGCTGATTTTCTCGATAAATTAAGCCCTTATCCAAAATTAGGAAAAATCCATGATTCCTCTAGCCGAATGCTCACAGATATGGATGATAGTGAGCTAAGATTGGCAATTGCTGAACCTGCGGCTAGGAATGGAGTAACTTTTGAACAGGTATTAATTGAGCAAATTATTGCCGATTTTCATCAACAGGCTGGTTCTTTACCACTTTTGCAATATACTTTAAACGAATTGTGGAAAAAAGATAATATTCAAGACAGAGTTTTAAATACCAAGACTTATCAAGATTTGGGAGGAGTGACGGGCGCACTCCAGCAACAGGCTGATAAAATATATGATCAATTTAATGAACAAGAAAGAAAAGCAGCACAAAATATTTTTATAGGATTAATCGGATTAGAACGTAAAGAAGCTGTTAGTAAAAGGGCTGATATAACAGCTTTTGAGAAAGATGAGACACAAAAAAAAGTTCTGTATCAATTGATTGATAGTCGCCTTTTGGTAAGTAAAAGAGAAGACGGAAAAGCGACGGCTGAAGTGGCACATGAGGCATTACTTCGCTCTTGGAAAGTTTTACAGAATTTAATTCGGGACAAAGAAGAGATAATCGTCCTGGGAAATCGGTTATCTGCTGATGCGAAACAGTGGGATGAGTTACGCAAAAAAGATGCCCAAAAAGCCAATAGTGAACTCTGGAGCGGTTCTAAGCTGGTGCGAATTGTTGAGCTTGAAAAAGAGCAATCTTTCCCTAATTTTGATGAGGTGGCAAGAGAATTTATTAAGGTTAGTGTCGCTCAAGCAGAACGCCAAAAGAATGAAAAAATTAGAACAGCACGAACAATCGCAGCCGGTTCGTTGGTGGCGATGGTAATTAGCGGTGGATTGGGTTTGACGGCATGGAATCAGAAAAACCAATCGGAACTCAATCAAGCCGAATCTCTTGGTCGATATTCTTTGTCTCTATTGAATGAAAATAAACAATTAGAGGCTTTTGTCCAAGCAATCAATGCGGGAAAAATTCTGCAAAGCCAACATACAACTAACCCAGAGGTAATGAATGCTTTGCAGGTAGTTAGTTTTCCAGGAAGAGAAAGCAACCGCTTGCAAGGACATGATAGCTCTGTCAATAGCGTCAGTTTTAGCGCCGACGGCAAGACATTGGCTTCTGGCAGTGATGACAAGACGATCAAACTCTGGAATCTAGAGACAGGAAAGGAAATCCACACCCTCAAGGGACATGATAGCTCTGTCACGAGCGTCAGTTTTAGCGCCGACGGCAAGACATTGGCTTCTGGCAGTTATGACAAGACGATCAAACTCTGGAATCTAGAGACAGGAAAGGAAATCCGCACCCTCAAGGGACATGATAGCTCTGTCTTTAGCGTCAGTTTTAGCGCCGACGGCAAGACTTTGGCTTCTGGCAGTTGGGACAAGACGATCAAACTCTGGAATCTAGAGACAGGAAAGGAAATCCGCACCCTCAAGGGACATGATCGCTCTGTCTTTAGCGTCAGTTTTAGCGCCGACAGCAAGACATTGGCTTCTGGCAGTAACAAGACGATCAAACTCTGGAATCTAGAGACAGGAAAGGAAATCCGCACCCTCAAGGGACATGATAGCATTGTCTCTAGCGTCAGTTTTAGCGCCGACGGCAAGACATTGGCTTCTGGTAGTGATGACAAGACGATCAAACTCTGGAATCTAGAGACAGGAAAGGAAATCCGCACCCTCAAGGGACATGATGGCTTTGTCAAGAGCGTCAGTTTTAGCGCCGACGGCAAGACATTGGCTTCTGGCAGTGAGGACAAGACGATCAAACTCTGGAATCTAGAGACAAGAAAGGAAATCCGCACCCTCAAAGGACATGATAGCTCTGTCAGGAGCGTCAGTTTTAGCGCCGACGGCAAGACATTGGCTTCTGGCAGTTGGGACAGCACGATCAAACTCTGGAATCTAGAGACAGGAAAGGAAATCCGCACCCTCAAGGGACATGATGGCTTTGTCTTTAGCGTCAGTTTTAGCGCCGACGGCAAGACATTGGCTTCTGGCAGTTAGGACAACACGATCAAACTCTGGAATCTAGAGACAGGAAAGGAAATCCGCACCCTCAAAGGACATGATCGCTTTGTCACGAGCGTCAGTTTTAGCGCCGACGGCAAGACATTGGCTTCTGGTAGTGATGACAAGACGATCAAACTCTGGAATCTAGAGACAGGAAAGGAAATCCGCACCCTCAAGAGACATGATAGCTCTGTCACGAGCGTCAGTTTTAGCGCCGACGGCAAGACATTGGCTTCTGGTAGTGATGACAAGACGATCAAACTCTGGAATCTAGAGACAGGAAAGGAAATCCGCACCCTCAAGGGACATGATGGCTTTGTCTTAAGCGTTAGTTTGAGCGCCGACGGCAAGACATTGGCTTCTGGCAGTGAGGACAAGACGATCAAACTCTGGAATCTAGAGACAGGAAAGGAAATCCGCACTCTCAAGGGACATGATAGCTTTGTCTATAGCGTCAGTTTTAGCGCCGACGGCAAGACATTGGCTTCTGGCAGTTTGGACAGCACGATCAAACTCTGGAATCTTCCAGATTTAGAGTTAGATTCTTTAATGGGGCGCATTTGTGATTTGGTGCGGGGTTATTTACAAAATAATCCTAACGTTAGCGAGAGTGACAGGCACTTGTGCGACGGTATTGGCAAGGAGTAGGGGGCAGGAGAGCAGGGAGAAAAGGGTTTTAACCTTTGTGTTGTGGGGAAATATTAAAGACGATCGCGCTTTAAAAAAACTTGAGGGGCGATCGCACTTTGGGGAAAGATTAAAGGCGATCGCATTTTCGGGAAAGTTCACAGGCGATTGGTATACTGAGAGCAACTTTTAGAAAGGGCGATCGCCATCATGACGACACGCGAACTCTTATTCCAAGAACTAGCAAACACGTCCGATGAACTCTTGCTACCAGTGCTGCAATTTTTGCAATTTCTCAAAGCGCATCCGATTCAATCTGCTGAACTTGAACTGGACACTTTGGAAACCATCATCAGTCTTCGGCAGGGATTAGCCGAGTTTGATCGCGGTGAAGGACTTCCCGCTACTCAAGCCTTAGAAGAACTGCGTCATCGACTCCAGATTCCCCCTCGCCCATGACTTATCAGGTTTTGATCCAGCCAACCGCGTTTCAAGACATAGAAAACACTTACCGTTGGATGTGTGACAACCTTGATGCTGAAACTGCTAATCAATGGTATTACGACCTGCAAGATGAGATTGCCTCCCTGCACCTGTTTCCCAAACGATGCCCAATAGCGCCCGAAGCACAAGCGATTGGGCGAGAAATTCGTCAACTCTTCGTCGGTAAACGTAGACAATATCGAGTATTGTTTGTGGTTGAGGAGGATGTTGTAGCTATTATTCATGTCCGCCACAGTCGTCAAGCGCCTATTGAACCTGATGCAGAGTAGGCGATCGCGCTACGCAACACAAGATATCAGCAGCATTTTGAATGGTGACAGATAAGGGGCGATCGTTGAAAAGCTGATTTTACCAATATGCTATCGGCGATCGCACTTTGGGTAAACTTCAGTGGCGATCGCACTTTGAGGAACGAAACCCAAAATTTTCATTGATTTGTTGGGTTTTACTTCCCTACGGGACGCTACGCGAAGGTTCAACTCAACCTATAGAGTTTATGGTTTTAATCAAGTGCCCAAAAACAAGATCCCCCTAGTCGCATTTTTCATCGCGCTAGGGGGATCACATATATGGTAGTCTATAAGAGGTTCGGTATAGTTCCTTACGAATCGATTCTATAGCCTATATTTCAGTTTGGGTAGTATTACCATTAGAATTTATAGTATTTTTACAGCTTCTTAATGAATGCTTCATCCTTGTTCTTCCCTAGAGAAGCGGTATATGTAAGTATGACAGTACGTAATGTGCGTAACTTGTCATTTTTGTGAGTATCTGTAAAAAATATGAAATTTAAGATTGTTGCTACCGTCGTTTTGCTAGCTTGTTTTGGGTTTGCAGAGCAGGCCCTAGCGTTAAATCAACTAGATTTAGACCAGTTAAAGGCAACAAGTGCCTGTCCCCGATGTAATTTGAGTGGTGCTGACCTAACTCAACTGAATCTAACTGGAGCAAATTTGCGAGGGGCTGACTTGAGTGGTGCAACATTATCTAAAGCTAATCTTACCAATGCCGACCTCACCGGTGCAAATTTAGAAGGTGCGATTCTGAATTCGGTCAATCTTATAGGTGCTTCCTTAACCGGAGCAAATTTGAAATCAGCATCTCTAGAAAACGCTGATTTATCTTATGCCGGTTTCATCAGTGCCAATTTGGAAGCAGCAAACTTAAAAGATGCTAAATTGCAGTTTACTAATTTTCGGGGGGCTAACTTCCGACTAACAACTATGGCGAATGGTGTCGTCACCTCCGATAAGCCCTATGGTTGGTCTTTAGAGCGTCAAAATCCCAGAGAATGTAACGAGTTCAAACCCGAAAATACTCTAGGCACAACCTGTTATTCAAAATAAATTGAGAATTGGGAATGGGGAATTGGGAAGAGGACTTGGGGACAAGGAGAATTGGGGACAAGGGGAAAGACTTGTTTCAAGTTCTCACCTCTTGTCCCTTGCCCCCTGCCTCCTGCCCCCTGCCCCTTTACCTATCCTGGTATAGCAAAAGCATTTTGTTTGTTAATGGTTCTTTATCATGGGAAAAAAGCTTGTAGTTAATTGAATTGATGCTTACCCATATTAAAGACTTAGCAACAAAACTAGCGCCTCGCTTGATTGAAATTCGCCGCCACATCCACTCTCACCCAGAACTCAGTGGTCAAGAGTACCAAACAGCAGCCTTCGTAGCTGGTGTTTTGTCTTCCAGTGGTCTGCACGTACAAGAGGGAGTTGGCAAAACGGGCGTAGTTGGAGAACTCCAAGGCACTGGCCAAAATGACCGTTTATTGGCAATTCGCACCGATATGGATGCCTTACCAATTCAAGAGGGCACAAATTTGGAATACGCCTCTCGTGCAGAGGGTATTATGCACGCTTGTGGTCACGATGTTCATACCACCGTGGGGTTAGGAACAGCGATGGTTCTGTCTCAAATGGCAGAGGAATTAGGTGGGAAAGTGCGGTTTTTATTTCAACCAGCCGAGGAAATTGCTCAAGGGGCAAGCTGGATGGTGAAAGATGGGGCAATGGAAAACGTCTCAGCTGTATTAGGGGTTCATGTTTTCCCTTCTATACCCGCAGGATCTATTGGCGTGCGTTACGGGGCTTTAACAGCCGCCGCAGATGATTTAGAAATTCTAATTATGGGAGAATCTGGGCACGGTGCGCGTCCTCATGAGGCCATTGATGCAATTTGGATTGCTTGCCAAGTTATTACTGCATTGCAACAAGCGATCAGCCGAACGCAGAACCCCTTGCGTCCTGTAGTATTGAGTATCGGGAAGATTAATGGTGGCAGAGCGCCGAATATAATTGCTGATAAGGTGCAATTATTGGGAACCGTGCGATCGCTCCATCCCGAAACCCGTGCCCATCTCCCAAACTGGATTGAAAACATTGTATCTAGTGTCTGCCAGACCTACGGGGCAAAGTATCAAGTCAATTATCGCCAGGGTGTACCCAGTGTTCAAAATGATTATGCTTTGACGCAATTGTTACAATCAGCCGCAGAAGAAGCGTGGAGTAGCGATCGCGTTCAAGTTTTACCCGAACCTTCCCTTGGTGCTGAAGATTTTTCTATGTATTTGGAACACGTCCCTGGTTCGATGTTTCGCTTGGGTGTCGGCTATAAAGAAAGAATCATTAACCACCCATTACACCATCCCCAATTTGAAGTCGATGAATCTGCCATTATCACTGGGGTTGTAACTATGGCGTATGCCGCTTATAAATATTGTCAGCAAAATTCTTAAACAACAAAAGCTCCCAGCGCTTTGTGCTGGAAGCTTTTGTTTAACTAACTTGTTTTAGCGGATATAGAAAGCTCAAAAGCATCCTACACATTCGATTCACTTACAACGCCCAATTTCTCTTGAATTCGGGTCTTAGCGGCTTTGAATTCAGTAGCCAGTTGCTCACTTTGATCGCTGCTCAAGTTGTTACGAATAGCAGCAAACATTGTGCTTTCTTCTTGACGAATGTGGTCGCCAACAGCTTCCATCAGCTGTCTAACTTGATCTTTGAATTCAGATGAAGAAGGGCTGATAGCCTTAATTTGCTCTAACACCCGCTTCATCTCAGCTTGCTCGTCAAACAATTCTTGGGTGTTATCTTGACCGTAGAAAGGACGTACTCTTGGATAGACTACTTCCTCTTCAGCTTCGGCATGAGCGGTTAGATCCTTATAAATTTGACCGAAGTATTCTTGGATCTTTTGTGGATTGTCGCTTTGCAGAAGCTCGGTAAATAGGGTATTTACCTTGTTGTGATCGAGGCGGATGACATCCTGGATATTCAGATCGCTTTTGTCACTGGTTTGGGTAACAGCACTACCTACTACACCACTTACCGCAGCCATAGCGTCTTGAACACGCGCCCAAATTCCTTGATCTGCATCTTGTCCAGTGAACTCACGGACACCCAGAATTTCCAGAATGCCTTTGAGTTGTTCTTGGTGAGCGCGGTTCTCAAAGTTAATGGTATTCAAAGGCCCGATCGCTAGCATTACGTCGGCACCAACTTTTTGAGCAGCCTTGTGAACTATCAAGCCACTCATTACTAGTTGATGTTTCAGCAATTCATGCTGAGATACTTTTTCATACAGGCTTAACTCAGAACCTTTGAACAATTCACGAGCTTTTTCAATGAATTCTGTAACATTTTTTTTGGGTTCAGCCTGAATTCCATACTGACCAATTACAGTTTCCAGAACGCCAAGATTTTTTTCGTCGTCGTTGAGAAAATTGCGGATGCGATCGCCAATCTCGGCATCAAGTCCTTGCGTCAAAAGCAATCGCTCATTTTCGATAACCAGCTGTTGAAGTGCTTTGATACTTGCCAATTTTATAGCAATAGCATTGCGTTTCGTATCATCTAAAGTAGCTACCATCCGTAGTTCTCCTCGGAAAAGTGTTCATAATTATTACTTGATATAACCTTGACATAGGGGTGAGGGAGATTTCATCTTTCTTTTGAGCGATAGCTCTCATTACTCTGGGTAGAAAAAAGTTTAGCCTTACACAACAGAAATACAAATTCAAGCGATCGCCCAGATTTATAGTTCTAAATTAGCGACAAATATTTAGTATTACATCCAAATTGAACAGATAAACAGATTACCTAATTTTGAAGCAATCTATATCTCTGGAATGAAAATTCATGTCAAAAAATTACTTCTTATTCAAGAGGTCAAAATCATAAGCAGTTCCAGAAGAACAACGCTCACAACGCTCTATTTTAACTAGTAAAGCTTCACCTTGGCGCTCACCTGAAGGCGAAAACTTAATCATTCCTGTGGCTCCAGAAGTTGAAAAATCACCATTAGACAATACCTTTTGCAACCCTTCGCGGGTGTTATCTTGTTTCAAGCCAGTGATAATTACTTGGAGTGCATCATAAGCTCCGGCTGTTCTCTGATTTACCCGTGCATTCCAAAGCTTAAAGGCATTTTCTGCAAATAGATTATTTTTATTAGCATCACGATGCCAATACACAGGTAGTACCATTCCTTCGAGATCCGTGCCATTTTGCAAAGTTGTTGAACTGTACATAGTTTCGGAAGCAAAGAGAGGTTTTCTGCCTTTAACCTCTTGTGCTACTTTGGTGGCAAAATATATATTTCTGACTGAAGGTAATAGTAAAAAGCCACTGGCGTTTTCTGTTTCTATAGCTTTATCTACAAAAGCTTTATAGTCCAAATCTTTGTCTGCCAAATTGCAAGGCGTGTTAATAACCTTACTTCCATATTTTTGGAGAGCTTGAGTGTACTGCTCTACAAGTATCTTATTAGATGAGGAACCTGAATTATCTCTTGAGCTACGAATATCGCCACAAATAGCAACATTTCTTCCCTGTCGAGCAATGTACCGAGCATGAGTATCTACTAAATTATCATATAGCGGATTTACATGAAATAAGTAGTTAGTTGTGGAACTATTTGCCTGACTACTTACTAAGTTAGTATCTAACTTTTCTTGATTTTCGGCTTGAGTTGGGCGCTCGACAGGAAAGACTAACACCAATCGATTTTGATTATAAATTGCAGCATTACGTCTAACTCCCACTGCTGCCACAATGCTCTTGTCTTGAAATAATTCATTATCTAATCGTGAAAAATCTTCTCTATTCTCAGCACTAGCAATCACAATTTGCAGCTTCTTACCATCAATTCCTCCTTGGTTATTAATTTCATTTTGAGCTTGAGCTACACCACGCAAAATTTCTTCTGATAAATTAGAGTCAAAATTAATTGATGCTATCACAGCAACTTTTAGAGCGCTATACCTATCTCGTGCAATTTTAGCGTTATTTAAATAAATTAGAGTTTCTGGGTCATTAGGATTATTTTTTAAGGAAGCACTAAACTTTTGAACAGCAGTGGTAAAATCTTTTTGCTCAAAAGCTTTAACCCCATCTGTTTTATCAGGGTATGTTTGCACTTTCAACAAAATTCTTGTACCCAAATTCATCAATGGAGGCTTATTCTTAACTTCACTTGAACTAGATGTGGGGTTGTTTAATGATGTTATTATGATACTAGAAGAAAGTTGCCTAATTACCCACAAAATAGCTGCTACCATTACTCCAGCCAGTCCCAAAGAAATAAGCAACTTCAGGTTCTCTTTTTTATTTGTCATGAATAATACTCCAAGTTATACAAAGCTTATTAAAAATCAAGATGCAGTCGAAAATTAACCTATACTTAAATTTTAAATATATTTAGAAATAAGTTTATTTATTATTTCTGACATACTCACAATAATAAGTGTCAAAAAACCTGCTAGAAAAACTAGCAATACTACAAGCAAAAGTCCATTAATTCCAGATTGAAAAAGATTATTTGTGAGCAAATTTTTGAAAGTCAAGACAATTAGTGAATTTGCTATTATAGCAATCACAATTAAATAACTTTTTTCCAAAAGCGAACGAGATTGAATTAAGATTACCCCACCTAAAATTAGCAACCACAATCCAGAGCTAATCCAAGTAGTTCCTAAAAAACTAATCAGTGCGATCGCTAACAATGAACTACCTGAGCCTGTAATTATAGCTCCAGAGAATAATTTACTATTAGAGAATCGTGGTAGATATCCAATTGTTTTTTGTTGAGCTTGTGGTTCTGATTCTAATAGTTTAGAAGGTGAAATGACTGTAGGAGGTAATGTGTGCCTTAGTGGTGGTAAATTATTCAAGTCTTGTAAGACAGCCTGTGCAGATTGATAACGCTGCTCATGATTTTCTTGGAGTAATTTATCCAGAATCAATTCTAATTCTTGACTTATGGGTTGTGTTAAATGCTTTCGCCAACTAGAAGTCCAACCATAGCCTTGTTTGAGCCAGAAATTCGAGGGAGAAATATTTGTTAGTAGATGAAAGCAAGTTATGCCTAAACTATACATATCACTGGAAGGAAAAACTTTACCAAATTGCATTTGCTCAATTGGTGCATAACCTAATGAACCAATAATTGTCCCAATTGCAGTGGTTGTAGTTTCCGCTTTTTGCTTTGAAACCCCAAAATCAATTAGTACTAACTTATTATCACTCTTACGGCGAATAATATTTTCTGGCTTAATATCTCGATGAATTATTTGCTGTTGATGTATGGCAACCAGCACAGATAATAAATCATTCAAAAAAGATCGAATCTTACCTTCATCAAAAAAACCGTATTGTTTTAACTCCTGCAACAGATTTTGACCTTCGATAAACTGCTGCACTAAATACAGATATTCACCTTCCTTAAAATATCCATACAAATTGGGAATTTGTAGATGTTCTCCTAATTCTTGTAGACGTTTGGCCTCTCGTTCAAACAATTGAGTTGCTTTTTGATGTGCATGAGTACCTTGACTACCATAAAATTGACTGAGAACCAGTTGCTTCACAACACATCGTTCATTTAGCTTGTCTATATCTTCTGCTACGTATGTGCGTGCAAACCCTCCTCTCCCTAATGGTGCGATTATACGGTAACGATTTCTGAGTAGCGATCGCAACTGTGTCCCGCAACTGAGGCAGTAGTTTGTCCCATCAGGATTTTGGGGATTCTCGCAATTGGGATTTAGGCAGCAGATCATAATAATTATTTTATTGCTGTCAGTTTATTAATTTTTAAATTATACCTTCAATTCAGTATAAACTCTGTAATGCAACGTTTCTACATGGACATTTGTTGTAATTGGTGTAAAATGTTGGCTAGTTTTATCGCCTCATTCAAAAAATCTTGATTAGCAAAATCGGGGTGGCATTGGACTTTATCATTCAACTTTTTATGACAAGGTAATGCCCATAATCATCTCTTGCAAGATACGTAATACTAAAGCCACCTTCACGTGATTATTTTTAATTGTATATTTATCACTCTGTAATTGCTGTCCTAATAACCAAGCTATTATTCAAAAGCCCAAAATGCTGGTGTCAAATGTCGCACAGGGTAGACTAAATTTATAGAAAAAAATATATCTTAATCTACATAATTTCATAAGTTCATAGCGAATCCTCTTGAAAAAACTCTGCGTACCTTTCTTCAGCGTCCCTACCCTGTGCGAAAGCAAAGTGCATCTGCGTTTAAAACCGCTACGAATTAATGCAAATCTGTACTTAGAAGTTTTAAACGGACATTTACCCACTGTTAAACTACATTCAGTTAAATCTTCTAATTAAGATCGGGAAAATAATTCAAAGCTAAGTAAATATTCACCCTGCCTAACTTTCTCTCTTATGCAACCTTGACAAACCTCACCGCAATTGTGACGATTACGCTAGAATTGTTAAAGGTTCTTTACAGAAATTGCTGATCATCCCCAATTCTGTTAAAACAGCCTAGCATTCAAATGTAAATCTAAAAACCCCCTCTAGAGTTCACCAAAAGCTTCTATGACGCTCCCAATTCGCAACGTCGCCATTATCGCCCACGTTGACCACGGCAAAACTACGCTGGTTGACGCACTCCTCAAACAATCCGGCATTTTCCGCGAAGGCGAAGACGTTCCGGATTGCGTTATGGACTCCAACGCCCTAGAACGGGAACGGGGTATTACTATCCTGTCCAAAAATACAGCAGTTCGCTACAAAGAAACACTAATCAATATTGTTGATACTCCTGGACACGCTGACTTTGGTGGCGAAGTTGAACGTGTACTCGGCATGGTTGACGGATGTCTGCTGATTGTCGATGCCAACGAAGGCCCCATGCCCCAAACACGCTTTGTTCTGAAAAAAGCCTTAGAAAAAGGGCTGCGCCCCATTGTTATCATCAACAAAATCGATCGTGGTCAAACTGACCCCCACGTTGCTGTCGATAAAGTATTGGATCTGTTCTTGGAATTAGGGGCAGATGAAGACCAGTGTGACTTTACCTATCTGTTTGCCTCCGGTATGGGAGGTTTCGCCAAGGAAAGCTTGGAAGCAGAATCGGTAGATATGCAACCCCTGTTTAATGCGATTCTGCAACACGTTCCACCACCAGTAGGCGACAGCAATAAGCCTCTGCAATTGCAAGTTACAACCCTAGATTATTCTGAATATCTGGGACGGATTGTGATTGGCAGAATTCACAACGGTACTATCCGCGCAGGGCAACAAGCCGCTTTGGTAACAGAAAATGGCACTATTGTCAAAGGAAAAATTACCAAATTGATGGGCTTCGATGGACTGAAGCGCGTAGAGATGGAAGAAGCAACCGCAGGTTATATTGTCGCGGTGGCTGGTTTTGCTGATGCTTATATTGGGGAAACGATTACTGACCCCAATGAACCGCAAGCTTTACCACTAATTAAAGTGGATGAACCAACCTTACAAATGGCCTTCTGGGTAAATGATTCGCCCTTTGCTGGTCAAGAAGGTAAGTTGGTGACATCAAGACAAATACGCGATCGCCTTTTCCGCGAACTCGAAACCAACGTTGCTTTGCGTGTTGAAGAAACCGATTCTCCCGATAAATTCCTCGTTTCCGGTCGTGGAGAACTCCACCTGGGTATCTTAATTGAAACCATGCGTCGGGAAGGCTTCGAGTTTCAGGTATCTCAGCCACAGGTAATTTACCGCGAAATCAGCGGTCAACCTTGCGAACCTTTTGAACTCTTGGTGTTAGACATTCCTGCTGATGGTGTGGGTAGCTGTATTGAACGCCTGGGACAACGCAAAGGCGAAATGCAAGATATGCAACCAGGTAGTGGCGATCGCACCCAGTTAGAGTTTGTCATTCCCGCCCGTGGTTTGATTGGTTTCCGGGGTGAGTTCATGCGGATGACTCGTGGCGAAGGCATCATGAACCACAGCTTCTTAGACTACCGTCAAATCAGTGGCGACATTGAAGCTCGTAACAAAGGCGTTTTAATCTCCTTTGAAGAAGGTGTTTCTACCTTCTACGCCATGAGAAATGCCGAAGATAGAGGAGCATTCTTTATTACTCCCGGCACAAAGGTTTACAGAGGCATGATCGTGGGAGAACACAATCGTTCCCAAGATTTGGAATTGAATATCTGTAAGACCAAGCAGTTGACCAACCACCGCGCGGCTGGTGGCGATGAATTGGTTCAGTTGCAAGCACCGATAGACATGAGCCTAGAGCGTGCTTTGGAATACATTGGCCCCGATGAATTGGTGGAAGTTACACCTCAATCGATTCGTCTGCGGAAGATGTCGAAGAAGTTGGCGAAACGGTAAGTCAAGCTATAACTTAATTGATTTAGAAAGCCCGCTAATGCGGGCTTTTTGTTTTGTTATCTACTGTATTTTGTTTAAATTATTCCGCATCAAATAGAAGTGCAATCTAAACTGCATTGACGTTATATGTGAGGAAATTTTGGGCATTCTATAAATAGAATTTGCTGATTAAAATTCTTCACAATATAACTGTACATCTAGCAATGAAATCTAAATTTTATACATCTCAAGTTATTGCTACTGCTAACCGTATTGATGTAACTAAACTTCCTTGGGTTTTATATATTGATAAAAAATCACTTCCTACCTTCGGTGGTATTTATTTTGTAGGCAGTGATCAAGAGCCTACAGCTTATATTGGTCAAGCCGGATGTTTCAAAACTCGTTTTATTGGACATCATCGAAAAAATTCTTTTGAGCAACTTGTTAACGAATATGGTAAAAAATGTGTCAAAGTCCGCTATTGGCAAGCACCATTAATGCCTAAATGCGAATTAGTACCTTTCCTGTCTCAACTAGAGAGTTATTTAATAGAAAATTCCAAAACAAGGTACAATCACACAGCAAATTCTCTGCCTAAAACACCATTTGCATCTAAACAACGCACTTATTATCACCCTATATATGTCCAGTTAAATAAGTTAGGTGAATACTATGTACCAAAGTCTTCAGATCGAACGGCAGGATTCTACTTCAGTCTTCAAAAAATCCACATGGCTGAAAATGCTATTAAATATCATTCTCCAACATTTATAATTTCCAGTGGTACTTGGAAAGATGCTTTATACGAATATGAGAATAATCTTGATTCAGAGTGGAAGCAATACTCAACACTATATTTCTTAGAAGTAAGGTTTCAAGCACGTTGGATTAACTATGTTGGTCAGGGTGGCATAGAAGATTATATTCTCTGTGGCGATCAGGCTACTTTCCATCGTATTTTCTTAAACGAGAAAACAGGCTTTAAGGAATTCTCAATTCAGTATTTAAGAACGGGACTAACGAATTGCAGTAAATCAGATTTTTGTGAAACTCTGCTGGGTTTAACAAACTGACTTTTCCCGTTAAGTCTCTTTTGCAAGCTGCCAACCTTCACAGAGATCGCGTAATTTTAACCAATTGAGCATATCGTACAAAATGAACAAACTAACCTAGCCAGCCAGCAGGTATTCTTACAGAAAGCGATCGCCAAACCCTAGCAGAGATTTACAGTGCGTAGGCGTAGCCCGTCGTAGACATCCGCCCTTACGGAAATATCTCTGTTTCATAAAACATATTGACAACGTAAATACACAATGTCTACTATGTAAGGTATGGATGTGTATTTCGTGCTTAATAGTGTCAATTTCGTTTGGAACGAAGAAAAAGCTTGGACGAGAATATTATGAAAGCTGAAGTACTGAAAAAGCGACTCGATAAAAATCGTCCAATGACTACAATCACAATTCGCATTCCCGAAGATGTCATTGAAGATTTGAAAAGAATAGCACCATTACTGGGATTTTCTGGCTATCAGCCGTTAATGCGTGCCTATATTGGACAAGGGCTAAGAGTTGATCTGGAACGACTAGAGGATGATACTATCTCAGCACTGATTGCTAGCTTGAAGCGTCACGGTGTTAGCGATGAGGTTATCCATGAAGCCCTCAGTGAAGTTACTCAAAAATAGTTCAATTGCGATCGCCATTGCCTTACATTTAGTCAAATTTTTGAGTAAAAATGAAGAAGACTGAAAAAGGCAATTATCATGACTATTCGTGAAACTGCGTAGGCGTAGCCCGTCGTAGACATCGCTTTTGGTGCTGCTTTGATTTCACACAAATCAGATAAGACTGATATCTTTAAGGTAAATAATTTTCATCTAATAATTGTACAAGAGTGTAAGGGCACTTTTCTAGAAAAATATTTAAATCGGTTTTAATTTTCACAAAATCAACCGCACTTTGATAAATATTCTCTAAATCATCCTGTAACTTGTTTATTAAATTCGTCGTTAAATGATTATTTAAGTCATATCTAAAGGTTTTAATTTCTCCAATCCAATGACGATGGTTTCTTTCATATTCCACGTGCCAATATTGGAGTAATAATATATGAATAATAATTTGCCTTAATAGACTTTTGGCTTTAGCTAAATCTCTTTTCCCCAAACTGATTAATTCCTCAATTAAGTTTTCTACATCAAGTTGGTGAAACTGTTTTTGTTTTA
This sequence comes from Nostoc sp. LEGE 12450, assembly GCF_015206895.1. GTDB lineage: Bacteria > Cyanobacteriota > Cyanobacteriia > Cyanobacteriales > Nostocaceae > Nostoc. Next base: position 16,257 of record NZ_JADEXU010000066.1, read on the forward strand.
ATAATTCAATAGTTTGTTCTAACCATAAATTCTCATCGGTTTCATAGAGTTGCTTTAAGTTGGTAGTAATTGTCATATTTTTACCTTCTACCTAGATTACATAATCTAATCATATACAATTATAAATTGATAGATACAAATCACTAAAATACAGAGAAATTGTTAAGTTGTGCATACACTTCCTAAGTGACTCCAGATTATGAAAAATATTGAGTTGACGCAAGGAAAAATTACAGTTCCAGAAAGCAGGACTCTAGAAGAGTTCTTAAAACTTCCATACATTGAAGAGTCACCAGCTTGGGAATATATTAACGGAGAGGCAATTCAGAAACCTATGGGAGGAGGTAAACACAGTTTATTGCAAAAACGTTTAGTTGCAGTAATTGATGCGTTGGGCAGTAACTACGAAGCCTTTCCTGAATTACGCTGTACCTGCGGTAATCGTTCAGTAGTTCCTGATGTGGTTGTGGTCTCTACTAATCAACTACCACTGGACGAAAACGGCGAAATTATTAGCAGTGGTATTGATTTTGCACCCCCTTGGATCATCGAAATTCTTTCCCCTGCTCAAAGTCAAACAAAAGTAACTGGCAATATTTTACACTGTTTGAGAAATGGGAGTCAGCTAGGATGGTTGATTGATCCAAGTGAACGCTGTATTTTAGTTTATCAGCCTAACTCTTTACCAGATTTGTTAGCAGGAAAAGATATATTACCAGTGTTAGAAGATTTGAATTTGACGCTCTCTGTTGATGAAGTCTTTACTTGGTTACAGCGTAAGGTTTGACAGCAACTCCCAATCATCAAAAAATCGAACCCTTGAGACACTGTGAATTTTAGGTGGTGTTGGGTTAAAAAAGAAACATGAAAATTATCAAACCCATCACCAATTGGTTAGAAACCCGCGCCAGTGCCCCTGCTTATGGCGGTTGGGTGCTAGCATTAACCGCTATTTGTTTTTTTGGCGCAGGTATCAATACTATGGCTGGTTGGCTATACGCCATTAGCGGCATCAGTTTTGCCCTTTTGGGTGTAGCAGCCATCTTACCGCCGCGATCGCTCACAGGTCTATCGATCACTCGCCGTCCTATGCAACCAGTATCAGCAGGTGACGATTTAACAGTGGAATTAGAAATCTGCAATCAGACACAGCAGCCTGTAAGCTTATTGCAAGTTGAAGATATACTGCCCTTCGTCTTAGGGAAACCAGTACAAAAGGCAATCGAAACAATTCCTAGCCAAGGTAGTTACCGTTGGGTATATTACCACCCGACTCAGCGCCGGGGCGTTTATCGCTGGCACACAGTCGAATTGGGTTCTGGTGCGCCTTTAGGATTATTCTGGTGTCGCCGTCAGCGTGATTGTGCTGCCACTGCGATCGTTTATCCCACAGTGTTACCCTTGGCTACCTGCCCCCTAATAGATGAAATGGGGCAAGAAGAGAGCAAAAGGGGCGATCCTCGTGGTAGACCTTTGCAGACAGCGACAACGGGGCTAGTGCGATCGCTCCGTCCATATCGTCTTGGAGATCCCACCCGTCTAATTCACTGGCGGACTAGCGCCCGCTATGGCGAATTAAGGGTGCGGGAGTTAGAAATGGTTACAGGTGGACAAGAAATAGTTATTGCCCTTGACAGTGCTAGCAATTGGGAAGAAGAAAACTTTGAACAAGCAGTAATTGCCGCAGCATCGTTGTACTTTTATGCACAACAACAGCAATTACAGGTGCAACTATGGACAGCATCAACAAATTTAATCAAAGGCGATCGCTTTGTTCTAGAAACCTTAGCAGCAACCAGAGCCTTAGAAGATGCCGGTTCAGTAGTTCCTAAAAGCTATCCTTTGATTTGGCTGACTCAAAACCCCCTGAGCCTTACTACTCTTCCTCAAGGCAGTCGCTGGGTTTTGTGGCCAAATATTTCCGCACCAGCAGAACAAGAAGTAATCAATTGGGAACATCCTGGTATAGTTTTGCAAAGCGATGTCTCCGACGGGCTACGCCTACGCGCACTACAACCCCAGCTACAAAAAACATTAAATTCGTATTAATCAATACCTTCGGCAAAAAACCACATCCTAGAAGGGCTATACAAACAAAGCCTAGCTTTACAGATTGGAAAACTTTTAGCCCACAGAGGTAAACTTTGTTTGTGTAGCCACGATTTCTAGTTGTTCGGGCAAAGTGCAAGGCTTGAGTTAACTTTGCTTTAACTGTTTACGTCTTAATACTGAACCAGCGCTTACAGTAGCTATTGCCAGGAGCGCTGGTAGCAATGTAGGCTCGGGAACAGATGTAGCTTTTTCATTAAAGGTAAAGTTATCTAGCACAAAGTGTGTCCGATAATCTTGTTGAACAGCAAATGCCTTAAACTTTAATTCATCAATACCAAAATAATCAAAATTAACTAAAATGGGCTGTGTCGTATTTACAACAACAGTTTTTGAATAAAGGCTTGCGCCGCTTTTGAAACCTTCTACAGTAACCGAAAAACCACTATTCCAAGCAGCTGTAAGGTAAGCACTGTTTAAGTCAAAAATACTACCACTGACTACAGCAGGGGCTCCACCACCATTGAAGCCCACGTAATCTCCTGACACTCTTCCATTGTCATAGCCTGTAAGTGAGACAGCAGTATTCGTGCCATTGACGTAGTAAAAATTATTCCAATTAAATCCTCCGTAACCATTAGGAATCAGATCAAAATATGAAACAGGTGCTATATCATCAAATGTTAAAACAGTTGCTTGTGCTACTGCTCCTATACCCAAAACAATAACTGTTGCTGCGATCGCAGCTGTCGATAACTTTTTCGCAATAGTTGAAATACTCATGTGGTAGTAGTTGTAACTCTTGATAAGTTTGTACTTTTTTATCACATCTTTCAGAATATACACTAATTCACAAAAACTAGTGTTATTACTTAGTTATTTCATCAAGTCTCATAAAGTTATGATGAAGAGAATTCAGTACCAATGCACTAATGTATAAATAAACAAAGCCTGACATCAGGATCGCGCTTGGCATCTCCCCATAGACGCGTCAAAGTATCGTTTGTAGATGAAAACAAATCAACCTCTTGACTTTTAAATTCTGCCTCAAGATGCAACTTGAATTTTGATTAGCTTAGGAGTTAAACTTCTGCGATTTCTTCGATTTTGTCCGATCCCAGCACACCGGACATATCAGCCCTTGAACAAAGGTAAAACAATTTGAAAGGTTAAGGTTGGGGAAATACACCCAGTAATCCCTTAGTGCGACTGAGGTACAATGCAAAGAAATATTTAAATTATGAGCGACATGATCACATCAGAACATAACACAAAATCCAGCGATAAAAGCCTAGAGGCAATGCGGCATTTTTCCGAACAATACGCCAAGCGTACTGGAACATACTTTTGTTCTGAACCTTCTGTTACGGCAGTTGTGATTGAAGGACTAGCCAAACATAAAGACGAACTAGGTGCGCCTTTATGTCCCTGTCGCCATTACGAAGATAAAGAGGCTGAAGTCCATGCCACATATTGGAACTGTCCCTGTGTGCCAATGAGAGAACGCAAAGAGTGCCATTGTATGTTGTTCCTCACCCCTGACAACGAGTTTGCTGGAGAAAAACAAGACATCTCTCTGGAAACAATTAAAGAAGTCCGAGACAGTATGGGATGAGCGAAACCATCCCCCAAGAGTTTTGGCAAGGCGTAGAACAGTTCAATTCTGGCCAGTTCTACGCCTGTCATGACACTTTAGAGGCTTTATGGATTGAAGCCAGTGAACCAGAGAAAACCTTTTATCAAGGGATTCTCCAAATTTCTGTAGCGCTTTATCATTTGGAAAATCGAAACTGGCGAGGTGCAGTTATTCTACTGGGAGAAGGCGGCAATCGCTTACGGCGTTACCCATCTAGTTACGGTGGCGTTGATGTTGATGAGCTATTGAGTCAGAGCGCAGCATTGTTGACGACATTACAACAAATAGGGCCAGATAAGATTACATCTGGCGATATTGGTGAAGATAAGGTCTTATCTTTGCCTAAGATTGTGCTGGCTACTGATTAGACATCTGGTAAATTAATTATGCGTTGTCCGAAATCCTTGGTAGGCACAATTCATAAATTGTGCCTGCGTCATTTTTACTCGGATGTCAATTACCTGAAACCTTGAGGTTAGGGGTAGCGTCACTATTTCAGCCAGTAGTTATCGGAAATCACTCCAGATTGTATATTTCATAATCTGGATAAAGTACTTGAGATAATTAGAATGCCAGCTGAAATCCCGAATCCCCAATTGCTATGATGCCCTGCTATCAATTGCCCATGTCACAGTTCCGTCGCTTTGGATTAGCTTTAATGCTGCCAGTTGCACTATTGGGCACTTTTGCCTTCCCTACCCAACTGCAAACCGCTACTGCACAAACATCTAAAGACAATCGTCCCCTCACTATCCGCGCTGATGTGCAAGAATATGATGCTAAAAATCAAGTAATCACCGCTCGCGGTAACGTGCAAATGTTGTATCCTTCTCGTCAGCTTCAGGCAACATCTGCCCAAGCACAGTACTTTAGTAAGGAACGCCGAATTGATTTCAGTGGCAACGTCTATATTTTGCAACAGGGCGGTAACAGTATCCGGGCAGAGAAGGTAACGTATTTAATTGATGAAGGGCGATTTGTTGCTTTACCTCAATCCAACCGTCAGGTAGAGTCTATCTACATGATCGAGGAATCAGATAATGCTGCGACACCCGCCCCATCTGTGCCACAAACACCACCTTTGAAGCCTTCTAATTAGCATTTACCACCAAGAAAGGGTGCTTCCAGCGTGAAAATTGTTTTAGAGAATATTCACAAATCTTACGGCAAGCGAGTAATTGTCAATCGTGTCAATCTTTCTGTTGGTCAGGGCGAAATCGTTGGTTTACTAGGCCCCAATGGGGCTGGTAAAACGACGACTTTTTACATTGCCACAGGTTTAGAAAAACCCAATCAAGGAAAAGTTTGGCTGGGTAATCTGGATGTTACAGGAATGCCAATGCACAAAAGGGCACGATTGGGTGTTGGCTATCTAGCGCAAGAACCAAGTGTTTTCCGCCAACTCTCGGTACAAGATAATATTCTATTGGTGCTAGAGCAAACGAATGTGCCACGACGGGAATGGTCAAGACGACTCACAACTTTACTGCGGGAGTTTCGGCTGGAAAAATTAGCTAATAGTAAAGGAATTCAACTTTCTGGTGGTGAGCGACGGCGGACGGAATTAGCAAGGTCTTTAGCTGCTGGACAAGAAGGGCCCAAATTTTTACTTTTGGATGAACCATTTGCGGGGGTTGATCCGATCGCAGTCTCAGAAATTCAGCACATTGTCGCACAACTGCGCGATCGCGGTATGGGAATCTTAATTACAGATCATAATGTCCGTGAAACCCTCGCTATCACCGATCGCGCCTACATTATGCGCGAGGGACAAATCCTCGCTTTTGGCGGTGCTGACGAACTCTACAGCAATCCCCTCGTGCGGCAATATTATTTAGGGGATAATTTTCAAGCCTAAATTCACAATTATTTAGTTAATAACTTAAAAACCTATTTTTATATTTAATTTTAATTATAAATTTATTAATTTATTCGATTCTGCTTTATCAGCCATTGAGAATTAAACTTTAATACTAAATTCAGTAGATAAAGCAGTTTGCAATTAACAGAGGTAAAGAACTTAGACTTCAAAACCAAATTATGAAGACTATTGTACTTCTGCCTCATACCTCCTGCCCCCTGCTCCCCTGTCTTATGCCTTCACCAGGGTTGTCAATATTTAACTGTTCAAATTTTTTATGATATCAAAGAAGTTTACGCCTTCCTACAATCTCGGTTCGCTGCTACCTTTTACGATCATGGATCGTTACCTTACCAGCGAATTGATCGCGCCGTTTTTCTTTGGTGTCGGAGCTTTTTCATCACTTGGTGTCACTATTGATGCTGTATTCGATCTAGTTAGAAAAATCGTAGAATCTGGGCTACCGATAGACATTGCCATTCAGGTTTTTTTGCTAAAGTTTCCCAACTTTATAGTTTTAGCCTTTCCCATGTCTACGCTACTAGCTACTTTGATGACCTACAGTCGTCTTTCTAGCGAGAGCGAACTAATTGCCCTGCGTGGTTGTGGAGTGAGCGTCTATCGCATAGTGCTAACTGCTGTGATGCTGAGTCTTGTAGTCACAGGAATGACATTTGTATTCAATGAACAAATTGCACCAGCAGCAAATTACCAAGCGGGGGTGACTCTCGATAAAGCCCTGAAATCAGATAAGCCAGCTTTTAAACAGCAAAATATTTTCTATCCTGAATACCAGGATGTTACACAACCGGATGGCTCTAAGAATAGGATATTGACACGCTTGTTTTACGCTGATCAGTTTGATGGTAAGCGGATGACAGGTTTGACGATTATAGACCGTTCCACCAAAAATTTGAATCAAATTGTAGTATCAGAATCTGCCCAGTGGAATCCTTCTCAAAATATTTGGGATTTTTACAACGGTACGATCTATTTTGTTGCAGCCGATCGCTCATACCGCAACATCGTCAGATTTGAACACCAACAATTGCAACTACCACGCACGCCATTAAGTTTGGCAGAAAAAAGCCGAGACTATGGTGAGATGAATATTTCTGAAGCACTAGATCAACTACAAGTGGAATATCTTGGTGGCGATCGCCAAAAAATTCGTAAACTCGAAGTGCGGATTCAACAAAAAATCTCCTTGCCCTTTGTATGCGTGGTTTTTGGCTTGGTAGGTGCAGCGATGGGAAGCATACCCCAGAGAACTGGAAGAGGTACCAGCTTTGGGATTAGCGTTGTAGTTATTTTTTCGTACTACTTAATTTTCTTTATTAGTGGTGCGATCGCGCAAGCAGGTGCCCTCTCTCCCTTTATGGGGGCTTGGTTGCCCAACTTTCTTTTCTTGGGAATAGGTCTATTCCTCTTGATACGAGTTGCCAAACGGTAAATTGAAAAAGCAGGGGGCAGGGGAGGCAGGAAGACAAAGGGGAATTATTGAACAAGTCTCTCTCTTGTCTCCCCCTCTTCCTTGTCTCCCTTGTCTCTTCTTCATGTTTAATGCCCAATACTTCGACTTCGCTCAGTACAAGTGCCCAATTCCCAATTCTCTTCATCCTCACACTTCAATTAAGGATGATAATTTCGGCATTCCGGTGCATTTGGGTTTTCCTTGCAATATTCTTCAAAAGAGACTTTAGCTGATACCATCCCCTCAGCTTTCTGATGAGCAGCTTCTGCCTGGAGTTCTTCTACCTCATCCCAAGCGGCTGCACAGGCTTTAGAATAAGCACCTTGTTCAGTGCAAATAGCGCGAGACTGTTCAATTGCTTTTTGAATTCTCTCCTCCAGCAGTAGCGCTTTTGGCGCTTCCACAAAGTCGCTTTTGGTCAAAATGTCTGTAATCGAGATGATACCCAACAGCTTGCCTTGAATCACAGGTGCCCGATGAATACCAGTGTTAGCAAATAACCGTGCGACATATTCCACACCCAAATCAGGATTTACCACAATGCAGGGCTTGCTCATAATCTCGTAAACCCACACTTGCTTTGGATCTTTACCGTAGGCTGTTACCTTATAGACAATATCTGTTTCTGTGACAATGCCATAAGCATCATTCTCATGGCGAATATCTACAACTAGCGCCCGCAATTTTTTTTCCTTCATCAGCACCACTGCTTCAGCAACAGTCGCTGAACCGCGAATGGTAACTACATCTTTGGTCATGATATCTTCAGCTTTCATCATTGCTGTAGTCTCCTGGTTAATAGTACGGTGCGGCACAGCGCCTTCAGAGGCGTATATATCGAAGCATTGCAGCCTACAGTTTGCTAACTAGAAAGTAAAAAAGTCGAACTTTTGTCCAGCTACAACAATAAACTTAGAGCAACTGTCAACTCGTGATGTTATCCAATGTGACCAATGCCCAAAAACCAACCATAAATTGCCGTAACTTTCTAGAAAATCTTGCCAAACCACTCCAGCCACTAAAAAGTAAATTTTTGACTGTTACATATCTATTGGTAATGACTAATAACTGATGGAGAAGTTAGGATAAAATCACGATCCAACTTTAGTTGAGATATTTCCTGTTAAGGAAAGCAAAAGCATTAAACAGCAGCGCCTTCAGCTTCCGTCAAGTTTTCCCGGTTTCGAGTAAATTTCAATTACCAATCCCATGCCACATCGTCATTATCCTCCCGCCTACTTACGCTATCTCAGAGCCAGGTTATGGAATCTAGGGCGACCTGGTTTTTGGGTAACTGCAATTTTTTTATCTGTAGTGGGGCTAGTAACCTGGGAATACTGGTCAAATCCAGATATTTTCGTTTATAAGCAAAAAAACAAAGTTACTTCACAAACCCCTACTGATTCCTCACTGTCAGCAGAAAACAGAGCCATTGCAGCCGATATTGATAACCTGCCAGTTTTATTTAATGACTTTGAGCAAGCAACTCTCTCATTAACGGCAAATACTCCCAAGGAAAAAACTGAGGCAAAAAACAGCAAAAGTTTATTAGAGGATGTAATTAACAAACAAAAGTCTGCTAGTGATGCCAAATTAAATCCTACTTTAGGCGTTAATGGCGACACCCCCCCGGTCATGAAAAATCCTTTTGTCGTACAAACCGAAAATTTATTGCGGACTGGGACAGTTGATAATAATAATCAGTTTCTAGGCATCAAAACTTTAACTGGGGCATCTGAACCAACAGACGGGGAACAGACATCCTCTAACCTAGGAATTGGATTCACCAATCAAACCAACAAGAATCAAAATTCTACCTCCGTCAGCCCTCTGCAAGCAATACTCAATCAATCCACAAATCAGAAGCTGTCTGGCTTTAATGGTACTACTGCAACTCAGACAAATGCTTTGGGCCGAGCATCTGAGCCAGGAACAACATTAATGCCACCCATAAATAGCTTATCCAGTCAGAATTCTCTACCAAGTGCTGGTTTAAACACAGGGACAGGCTACACGTCAACGGGTAGGAACTTGCAACAAAATCCCTACAGTAACTTAAATAACGGTCAGGTATTACCTAATAATGGGTTAAATACTGGTGCAGGTTATACGAACTTGCAGCAAAATCCCTACAGTAACTTAAATAACGGTCAGGTATTACCTAGTAATGGGTTAAATACTGGTACAGGTTATACGAACTTGCAGCAAAATCCCTACAATAATTTAAATAATGGTCAGGTAGTGCCTAATGTAGCACCAGGAACGCTTCCAGTCAGACCAACAAATATTGCACCTTACTCTAGCCAGATTCCGGGTCAAAGTGTTGTCACTCCCACAAACCCTATGGGATATGCGAATTATGGCTTGCAGCAGCCGGCGCAACTACCACAGTCTAATTATGGAAATTATGGCTTACAGCAGCCGACGCAATCACCACAGAATTATGGGAATTATGTGCAGCAACAACCAACACAATCTAATTCCTTATATCTTCGCCAGCTTCGAGACAAGTATAGAAGCCCGGGTCAAAATTGATTATAAGCAGGTCGCTTAACTGGATAAAGTCTAACTAAGGTGATTGTGGGCTATTTTGAATAATCGGAACTTCTGGTGTTTCGGGTTGTCGCTGTTGTCGTTGTAAATACTTACTCAATACATAAGCCATATCTCCACGGGTAACGGGTTTTAATGGAGAAATATTTCCTTGAGCATCTGTATTGAGAAATCCTTCTGTAGCTACTGTAGCGATCGCTTTTCTAGCCCAGGTTGGGATAGACTTTTCATCTGGATGTGAAGCCAGAATCTCATTTACAGCCTCATCAGGAAACTGAAATACACCATAAGCTTGAGCGAAAATAGCAAGAGCTTCCGCCTTTGTCACCTTTTGATTAGGGAAAAATTCATTGCCCCGATAGCCTTTCATGATGTCAGTTTTTAAGACTGTTTGTATATCATTAAATGCCCAATAAGAACGAGGGACATCTGGAATCGTTAAATTTGCTTTGTTAACAGCTTCTCTTTTATCAAGCCGAAATGCTTTTACCATAATCGACGCTAATTCTGCTCTGCTCACTAACCTTTCTGGATAAAACTTGCCATCAGAAAAGTTTGTCATCCATTTAGCAGCAATTACCTGTTGAATAGAATCAGATGAGATTCCAGAAGTCGTTTCTGGCACTTGAGCAATTGCTGGTAAATTTTGTAGTAGTGCTACTAAAGATAGAGTAATTGAAAGTTGACGCATCACCATAACCACTTTTAGCTACTAACGTGAATTTAAAAAAACTACGTTACTGAGGTTAACGCAAAATTTGGTGTTCTTAATAACCTGTAACTCAGCTAGTGACGAATTTAGGCTGGGCAATGTTGCGTAGCTACGAGAGTGTAGCTTTAAAAATTAGGACTGTGTTCAGCATCCCAGCACTTCCCATCATTCCAAACTCTATTGGTGCGTTCACATTCTGATTTATCGTTAATCCAAGGAATTGAAGTAGGGTAATCCCAGGTAGATAGGGGAGTAAGTGAAGAGAATGCAAAAGAAAATATAGTATAGCTACAAGCCGATAGAATCATTAAAAATCCGATGACAAACAAGGAATTGGCAGGAGTCCAAAAAGGATATAAACCTTTTTCAGAGCGTAAACGCGTTTTAGAACGACGTTCTGAACCTGCGAGCAACACTAGATAAAACCTTAATCCGGGAATTGGTACTGAAACTCTTATGTCTAAAGAATGACGAGTCCAAACACGAGAATTAAAAACTTTTTTGATGGCTTCTAATTGCTCTACTGTGAACGTATTTCCTACTTCTGGGGCGATCTCAGCGACAAGTTTCTCGAAGGTAAGACCAGTATGCTGGGGCTTTGTCATATTTTTAGTATATTAATATACTATTCTCTTACATAAGCAATTTCCTGTACTCCGGACAATACGATGTTTTATTTTTTACAAGTTACTAATAAAAGAAGCAGAAATTAGCAAAAACTTGTTTTTTACCTTTCATCTTTTGATGTTATCTGCCCACTACTATGGACTATAGTCAGTTTTTCAGGAGTTTTGGGAATGACAGGAACAGATCCCGTAAAGTTGATGAAGCAAGAAGTTGGCAAAGCCGCTGCCGCCCTGGTAAAATCGGGTTCTATCGTCGGGTTAGGTACGGGGTCAACTACAGCATATACGATTCAGTTTTTAGGCGATCGCCTCAAGTCTGGTGAACTCAAAGATATCATTGGCATACCTACCTCGTTTCAGTCAGAAGTGCTGGCGAAGCAGTATGGTGTCCCTCTCGCAACCTTAGATTCTATTGACCACATCGATATTGCTATTGATGGTGCAGATGAAGTTGATCCGCAGAAGAATTTGATTAAAGGCGGTGGTGCAGCACATACCCGCGAGAAAGTCGTAGACTACCTGGCAGAACAGTTTATCGTCGTGGTAGATAGTGGTAAATTAGTAGATCGCTTGGGTTCTAGTTTTGCTGTACCCGTGGAAGTGATTCCAATGGCAATTACTCCTGTAACCAATGCCATTAAAAAACTCGGTGGGAAACCAGAACTCCGCATGGGTGTAAAAAAAGCTGGCCCAGTGATCACTGACCAAGGTAACTTTGTCTTAGATGTCAGATTTGACTCTATTAAAGATCCAGTCAGCCTAGAAAAAACATTGAATAACATTCCCGGTGTTCTGGAAAATGGTATTTTTGTTAACTGTGTCGATTTAGTGTTGATTGGTGAAGTCAAAGATGGTCAGCCATTAGTGCGGCAACTGTAAGAGTTATAGATTTTGGATTTTAGATTTTAGAGACATCTAAAATCCAAAATTAAGCAGCAGGTTCAGTTCATCCAAACACTAATTTAAAATGTGCGATCGCTACTTGACCCATGTCTTGCTTAAAGAAAAATTACAAGCCAAGCTTGAGGAGATTCAGGCCAAGAGCGATGGCTCTCCTATTACCGATTTGAAGCTAGACAAAACCTTAGCCGAAGAAATTGAAGAATTGACAACGGAACTAGAGAGCGCCAATCCGAATCTTAATCCTCTGACTAACGCGACTCATTTGTTAGAGGGAGCTTGGCAACTGCAATACTCCACTGCCAGAGAAATCCGTTCTTTAGCTTCTCTCCCATTGGGCTTAAAGTTGGGTAAAGTTTATCAAGTAATTGATATTGCAAATAAATTGTTTTTCAATCTAGCAAAAGTTAAACATTCTCTGGGGCTAGTATCAGGATATGTTAAATTGACAGCTAGCTTTGAGCCAGCCAAAGAAGATTTAGAACCTCTACCTAACAAACGCCTCAACGTTTATTTTGACAAACGCTACCTATCGATTGAACAAATTGTTGGTATTAATACTCCTCAACTCAACCCATTTAAGGTTGTCTCAGCTAATAATCCTACTAGCAGAACTGCGACATTAGACATTACTTATTTAGATGAAACCTTAAGAATTGGACGTGGAGGAGATGGAAGTTTATTCATTCTTAGTAAATCCGATGATTTACCTGATTTCAACTCCTAAGTTTAAAAGTGATCGCGTCGTAGAATGAATATGACTCTCTCAATGACGCATCTTTTCATCAAAGTAAAATCAGGTTCTGCAATGGTAGAACTTAAAACATTAAACTTAAAGTTAGGTCATGGTATAGAAGAAGACATTAATGCCGATCCGATAAGTCCTAGGCAAGTTTTAATTGTTAGGTATGAAGATATTTTAGACTTATCAATTCAACCAGGAGAATTGCGAGAAAATATTGTAGTTACAGGTATAGGATTTGATAAATTTATTCCTGGATCTCTGCTAACCTTTGAAAGTGGTGCGGCAATTCGTCTAACTTTTTACTGCGAACCGTGTAAGCGAATAGCCCACTTAGTAGAATCATTCAAGAGCATTAAGGGTAAAAGAGGAATCTTAGGCGTAGTTACTAAATCAGGTAAAATTCAAGTTGGTAGTAAATTTCAGGTTCAAGCTCATAAATTTCCAGCATTACCTGAAAATCCTTATGAACGATTTCTAGATTTTATCATCAAAATTCCCATTGGAAAAGTAGTTACATATAAACAGATAATTAAAGCTATAGGAGTTGATAATAGCTATTTAAGAGCTATTCCTACATATCTGAAAAAAACCTCGGCAACTGATTATCCAGTACATAGAATATTAGACTCTAAAGGTTATTTAATAAATTATGTGAACCAACAAAAAGATAAGTTGGAAACTGAAGGAGTTAAGGTTTTGGCAGAGGCAGATGTAGTGAAAAATTTAAATAAAAATTTCGTAGATATTAAAAATTATTCATGGGAAGATAATAACATATATTTATAATAAATATTGCTTATTTAATTATTATGTTAATTGCAAGATTATCCGGTATTCTGAAAAGTAAAATACTTCCTTGCATCAAGATAATCCTTGATTTTTGATTTGTTTAGATGTGGCTTCCATAAAGTCGATAAAGACTTTTATGAGCTTATGAATTCCCTCGCTACCTCCTGCAATTAAACCTCCTGTCAGTAATGCATCTAAACAACGGAAAATAATTACTTGGATTGGATTATCGAAATTAAGAACTACAAGTGGTTCAATTGAGCGAATACCTATTGCGCTCATTAAAAGTCCAAATAAAAGGGATGTCCATAGAGCAATTACTCGTGTATCAGATTTATAAGCTGTTTTTTGGCGCTCTTTTTCATTTAAATTATCCATTTGTGGCTTGAATATTTTTAATGATTCCTGTTGGCTTTGGGTAAAATTCTGGATAATTTGCTGTTCTAAACTCATTCCTTCAGGTGGTAGCCCAATGGTTTGATTTGATTCCATAGAAGCAAACTGTTGTTGTTGGACTTCCATAAGTCTTAGCTTCTCGGATATAAGAGCCTTTTCTTGCTGAATACTAATATCTAATTGTTCAACAAATGGGCCGCGCCAAGTAGTTATAAAAACTTCTAAAGAACGCTCTAATAATAAAGAGATAAATAACTGTAAGGTGAGTATTTGGATAATATCATTCAACCCAAAAGGTTTTAAAATAAATGGTTTAGATAATAACCAAGTTGACAAAGTTACTATTAAAAAACTAATAATAATTAAGACAAAAAATAGAGGAGATTCTGGAGAAAGCTTTAGCAACGTATCTATACTCCTGTTTCGCGTCACAATATTTAACACAGCCTGGAGGTGAGAACTACACCTGCTGAGTAACTTAACAACGTTAATTTGATAGAACAGTAAATAATTTATTACCCGCTCCTTTTTTCTGAAGTGTGAGAGGCTGCGCTACAGTGGGAGCAGGTTAATCAGAGGGGTTGTGACATAGCCGAAAGTGTTGCTATACAGGCATTATAGAAATAAACGTACTGTGTATGATGCGATCGCACTTTCCTCTGGGAGAAATATGAAAAGGTGCATTGGCAAAAGGGGACAACACTAAAAGCAACCACCAACTAAAAACCCCTCCAAGGTTGGAAGGGTTAAAGTAATTTTTGGTAATGGGATGATGATTAGGGGGAAACAGAAGCTTTTCCTCCTTGATGAGCTAGAAATGCAACATTAAAAGGTATGGGGTAGCTGACGTTTGTAGAATGAGTGGGTAGATTGTTAGAGTTGACAGCTATAGGTTCGCCACTATTGTGAGTAACTATTTGAGCGCCACCCATCCCAGGCAATAAAGCAATCGAAGTAACAATGAGTACAGAATCTATCAAGATAGAAAGTTTCATAAGGTTCTATTTAGTTAAAGTGAAGTGTAATTAGTGTTCTTAGGTAATAGAGTCTTATTTTTTATCTGTCTTAACTTCCTGCATTCAGATTACCCGATCGGTTGATTTATTCCTCACCCATTAGGATGAGCTAATGGAGTGCAAGAACTGTAAAAAATCATTCAAAGTTACTAAGACCCATCATGTGATAAGCAATAACAGCAGTATCAAAGGGTTTAAGGTAATTGATATTTGTGGAATGGCTGCGTAAAGTATGAGAGTTGATTGATGTGCAAATCTTGTTATGAGTGCCTATTTGAGTCCGAGCGATTCTACGTAAGACACTAGAACTAACAATATGTACAAAATTAAGCGAAGGAAAGAGTTTCATCGCTGATGCTGTGTTGGTTAATATATCGAGAGTAAAGTTCAGGATAAACTTGAACAGATATGTATTTAACTGAGATAATCTCAAGGTTTATGCAGCGCTGTCAGTGACTTGTAGGCAGAGGGAGGAAAAGAAACAAGTGTATTTAGGGCTATAAACCTCGTAAAAAATACTAAAATTTTCTCTTCACTCCCCCTGCTCTTTTCACGATGATCTCACTTTTCCGCGTTACTCCCCTAGTGGGGTATGTTTTCAAAGTTACTAAGTTTGGTAAAAAAATTTAGGTCTACCTCAGTTGCTTAGGAAACGCTACATAACATATTACTAAGGACTTTCGAGAGCTTTGAGAACCTCTGCTGCTGACTGATATCGTTGAGTAAAATCGAAATGCGCCATTCTATTTAAAATAATAACTAACTCGTTTGTAGCGTCAGTTAGCTCGCGCCAATGTTGCCAAGTCTGCTGATTGCCATCAGCTTCACCTTGAATAATTATTTCACCAGTATTTATATCTCTGCGAAATTCTCTAGGATCTACCCCAGTTAAACCTTGAATTCCCATAATTCCCAACGCATAAATATCGCTGTTGAGTTTTGGCAAACCGCTCATTTGCTCAGAAGGTGCATAACCAGGCGTACCAATTGAAATAGTCTGAGCTTCTTGCTGCTGAGGATGAATTTGCTTAACAGCGCCAAAGTCAATTAAAACAATGTGTTGATCTGATTCTCGTCTAATCAAATTACTAGGTTTGATATCTCGATGGATTACACCATAGCTGTGAACAAAAACAAGTACGTGTAAAACTTCTTTGAGCATTTCCACAACTTCAGCTTGTTTTAGTCGCTTTCCAGAGGTTACTTCTTTGTCCATAGCGTGCCCTCTAACAAATTCTTGCACTAGAGAAAATTGTCGATTTTCTTCAAAAAAAGCTAGCAGTTGAGGGATTTGTGGATGCTTACCCAAGGTTTCTAAAATTTGTGCCTCAGCGTCAAATAATCGTCTGACGACATTTAAATATTCTGCATCTTGGCGGGGAGGACGCAACTGTTTAACCACACACTGCGGATTACCAGGACGCTGGATATCATCAGCTAAATAAGTATTGCTAAATCCTCCAGAACCCAAGCCTTGAGTAATTTTGTAGCGGTTGTTTAGTAGAGTTCCTAGTGAAATTTCTTGCCCGATGGAATCAGCAATTACAGTTGGTGCTTCATTTGAGGCATCGCCGCGCTGCCGTAAAAGACCTTGCAATTCCACAATTAATTGTTGGTGTTCTTGAACCCGTTGGGTAATTTCTTGTTGCTCTTGTTTCGTTTTATAAGCACTATAAGCAAGAACACTCCCGGCGGTAAATACTAACCCCAAAGTCGGAGGTATTACCGGGAACCATCCAGCTTGGGTAAAAATGACAAAATTGCCTCCAAATAAGACTGCAAGGGCTGTTGCTCCTGCCAGTCCTAAGCCTAGTGGATGTTGAATCCGCGATACCAGCAACCCACCAACTACAGTCCATCCCCATATCCACAGGACTTTACCCCATTCAGGTAGAAACCAAAATAGTGGCTGTTTGTTAAGAACAGCGCTGAGAATTTGACTAACGCTGTGGGCATGAATTTCAATTCCTGCCATTTTCCCGGAATTATCTGACTTACCAGTAGCAAATGGCGTGTTAAAAATATCATTTAAACTATTGGCTGTTGAACCAATTAAAACGATACGGTCTTTCACCAAATCTGGTTTAACTTTATTTTCAAGTATTTCTGTAATAGTTACTTGCTGGGCAATCTGATGACCAGAATGGTAGTTAAGCAAAATTTGGTAGCCATTTGTATCCGCTTTCTGATAACCGCCAGCATTGCTTTGTAGGGGTTTAAATACAGTATCTCGTAGTTGTAGTTCTTTTTTGGGGGTAAATTTTAGTTGGATGCCTCCAACTTCTAAGTATTTAAGTGCTAGTTGTAAGCTAAAAGAATAATTACTTTGACAAGAATCGGATTCTTCTGCACTTACCAATAATAGGTTGCGACGAATTGTCGCATCAGTATCTTCTACAACATCATTAAATCCTACTCGCTCTGCTTCAATCCCCTTTGGGGCTGCTATTCCCGGATTGTTAGAACCAGAATGTTTACAGATAGGAATGATGATATCGCTCTGTTGTAAACGTTGCAGTAGTTTTTCATGACCAGGTTGTACAGGTAAGTCACGGAAAATATCTAGACCAATGGCTCGGGGTTCATAAGCTTCAAGTTTGCCCAATAGTCGCTCTAGAAGTTCGCCAGATAGGGGCCAATTCCATTTTTGAATATCTTTTTCAGTTAAAGCAACAATCAATAGACGAGAGTCTGGGCCTGGGTCGCCACGTAATTGCATCATCTGATCGTAGACCTTCATTTCTAGAGGCTCGAAAACCCCAAGTTTTTGAATGCCTACTAGTAAAATTGTAGCGATCGCACTTGAAAGAATAACTGGCTGTCTAAATAAACTTTTTAAGTTTGTAAGCATTTCTCTAGATAAGTTTTATTTTAAAATATACATATTTTTTATCCTAATTTTCATCATTGAAATTATTCTATGCAATTAGAAACATTTTCTCGAAATATGCAGATCCCCGACTTCTTTAAGAAGTCGGGGATTTTGTTAATCACGAATGATTAAGTAGGGCTATATATGTTTAAGATAATGCACGATCGCTTCTGCTGTTGGCAAATTAGTTGCCAGCAAAACTTGATTAATAGTGCATAATCTGAGCAGTGCTTCTTCATTTGCCTGACCAGGCTGAGGTTGCAGCAAATCTCTCAGGAAAATAACTGCTAAAATTTCTCCTGCTCCAACCAATGAAGCAATTGTTTGATATCCTCCAGAAATCGGTGCTGGGGTTTGCTGACTAATTGTTATTCCTGTTTGTTGATGTAAGACTTCGCCAACAGATGGCCAGGTAATTGTAAAGCTCTGTGAGAAAAATTCCTGGTGTTGAGAAACAAATTCAGCAAGTTCTGATTTCTTGCTCTCGTGAGCGATGAGTACTATGTTTCTTTCAATAATCACTTGCGGAGGCTCACTTACATTTATTTCTTCTGGAGTTTCATCAAATTGAGTCGTTTCTACTTCAGGAACCTCTTCAATAGTTTGACTGATACTCTCAGGAACTTCGCTTTCTGTTGTTTCTAAAGATTGAATATCAGTTAATTCAGCAACTTCACTTACTAGAAAAACATCATCAACATTTACGCTGGCTTCTTCTGTAGTTGTATTATTCAAATCAATGTATTGACTGCTAGAAACTTCTGCAACGATATTATCAGGCTCCGTCAATGCTTCAGAAACTTCGCCTCCTGTTTCATCAACAGCAAAACTAGGTTCTACTTCGTCAATATTTGTGCTGTCTTCTGTCGTAAATAAAATATCTAAATCTGCTAATTCATCATTGATATCTTGTGTAGGTTGGCTCAATGTTTCTTGCGGCTGAATCGCCTCTTCTTCTGTAACTTCATTGACAAATTCGCCAAACTCTAAACTGACTTCTTCTGCGACTGGTGTATCTAAATCTACTACTTGATTTTCATTATGAGTAACTTCCAGAACGGTACTTTCTTCATCAGATACTTCGCCGAAAATATCACGTGGCTGCACAAAGGTGACTTCTGCTTCCAGCGCCGCCTCTAACTCTGCATCTTCTGGGGAAGTTGCTTCAGGAACTTGGTGGAAAATATCACGTGGCTGTACGAAGGTGACTTCTGCTTCTAGCGCCGCCTCTAACTCTGCATCTTCATGGTCAGTAGCTTCGGGAATACTACTTGTATCACGCCGTTGCACGAAAGTAGATTCTGTCGCTAGTGCTGTTTCGAAGTCTGTAACCTCATCGTCAGTGACTTCTGGAAGTGTAATTTCCTCTTCAGAAGTTTCGATGATATTTTCAGGTGCTGCGATCGCAGCTTCAGCTACAGTAAAAGAAAGTTCCTCATCATTTTCGCTGATTTCTTGAACCTCTACTTCCTCAGCATCCGCGCTAACTTCTGGTTCAAGTAACGTTTGCAAATCCACAATTTCATCATGGACATCGTGTGGAACTTCGCTAACTGCTTCTGGTGACTGAATGATGTTTTCTGGGGCGATTATTTCAACAACCGGAATGACATCATCGGGTTGATTAGCAACAACTTCGGAGGTTTCGCTTACTTCTGGAGAAGGTGTTTCTACTTCGGGAGTAATAGGCGCTGAAACTTCGCTAACTAGTTCTGGGGATGGATTAACGACATTGGCTGCACTGACATTTTCAGGCGATCGCGGTCGAGAAAACAGTGAAGGGTCTATAATTCTAAAGACTGTCTCTGGTTGCTCATAAGCGGGAGCAACTGCTTCTAAGATCAGAACGTAATCTGCAATCCTGATAATATCTCCATCACTCAAAGAATATGGTCGATCTTTTTCGGCTTGTTTTCCGTTAAATATTGAGCCATTTCTACTGCCAAGGTCAGAAAAGTAGTAATTTCCAGCTTTAACAAAAAACTTAGCATGTACCCGACTAATATCAGGACTGTCTAAGACTAAATCAGAATCAGGAGAACGACCTATTAACCATTCTCCTCTCGTTGGAGTTTCTGTGGTCAGGTCAACTTCATTGACTTCACTTAGATTTGGTGAGTAGCTAACTTTTACTTTCATATTAATTTTTGGTTAATTTTATTGATTTCTGCTACCCAGCGCTGACGGGTAGTATGTTCTAAATTTAAAATATCATCTTGTGACCAGTGGAAATGATAAGCAATAAAAGCTACCTCCTCATATAAAGTATCAGAGGGGTAGCTTACGACTCCCCCGCTAGTTCTAGCTCCACTGAAAATTGAGTATTACAATGGGGACATTGTGTAGGAATATGTACATCGCCTTGCTGATTGATTCGATTATAAAATTCTCGAAGATAGGCAATGTCATGTAAAAGAAGTTCTTCAAGTAAATCAGGGCTAACAGAGTTAAGACTACCCAAGCGAGTAATAACGCGTGCAAGCATCACCAAAACACCGTAAGCTGGATTTTCCTTAACTTTGCGCTCTTGTTGCACCAAAATTTCATCTTTAGCGGTGGCTAAACGCATCACCCCATGACGATGTACTCGTTGTTCACTATCACTCAATCCTCTAGGAAGAGTGAAGGCAAATTCTGTGGAGAGAGTATCCTTTTTACGGCGCATAGGTAATTTAATTTGGGAATTGGGCATTGGGCATTGGGCATTGGGAATTGGGAATTAGAGAATAGGGGATGAGTCTTTGAACTCCATTAATGAGTCTTTGCTCTTTGCTCTTCTGCTCCCCACTCTCTATTTCCAATGCCCTGTAACCCATGACCAATTCAATTATGAAGAACGGCTTCGGGGGAGTTTATTGTATCTTCTGGTATGGAAGTTTCACCTTCCAAGCCATTAATTCGCCGATAAAAATCTTGGAGATAATTTAAATCTTGGGCAAAAAAGTTTTCTACTATTGCAGGAGTCACTTCTGATAAAGCACCCAAGTGAGTAATCACTCGTGACAAGATAATAATTGTGGCATAAACAGGATTAGCTTTAACGCGTGGGTCGCGCAAGGGTGCAATCTCATCTATCGCCGTTGATAACCGCATTACACCTTTGCGGTGGAGGTTGCCTTCAGAGTCTAGATACCCCTTTGGCAGTGTAAATTCAAACTCTGTGGGAAACATACTTCTCCTAATTACTTCACACGTTTAAATTCCTCAAAAGCAACCTCCACTTCCTCAATTTCGATGTCATGGCTGCGGGCGTTAACATCGGCAATTTTGTAACTTGCAGGCCAAGCACCGGCTAATTCAAATCTAGCTATTTCTTGATTTGCCTGATTATAAATAGACAAAGCAACAAGTCTACGTTGCTCAGACCAATTACCCTTTTCGACTTTTTCAAACCACTTCCAAAAATCCATAGAGTTGGTAGTACCTCTACGCAGAGTGAGATTACCACTCTTAGGATTGCTAGGAAGCTTAGTTCTCACCACCTGACCTTTTGATTGCCCTTTTTTACCCCAGGTTTGAGAAGTAACTTCAGAAATTTCAATTACCTCTTGGGTTCTTTTGAAGCCTTGACACTCCAAAAAGAAGCAATTGGCATCGTTTTGACCTTCTAGTGTCAGTTCTAAATAGAACCGATGGGCCGTAAGAACTTCTGGAATTCGGCTTGCGGATTGTACCACTGTTAATTACTGCAAATGCTAATTATTTGATTCGTTTAATTCCTTCGTGAACCAATTCAACTGTTTCATTAGCCATATCACCACCAGAGGCGGTTAAGGTAGGCCCGGTGTATTTACAGGGATAACAATTGACAATGTTCCAGCGTGCTTTTTCAGAGCCTTGTTGGTCATAAGCAACCACTGAACCAGTTTTACGATTCTGTGCCCACTGACGAGGATCACCCATGTCTTCGTTACACTTTTGATACCAAGTATAAAGGTCTATATCATCAGTGGCGATGACTTTTACTGTGATGTTAGTAAATTTAACAACAGTTGGTGTAGCTTGACGCATTAGTTTAGCGCCTTTAGATGAACCGTGAACTTCTTGTGCTGGAGTATTCTCAACGCCTAAGCCACTAATTTCTTTGATGAACTTATCAGTAATTCCATCAGCCTCGAAGTAAAACTTACAAGAGGTTAAAAATTCGCCTGCCATACTTTTAGACTCCTTTGTGTGTGGTTAATTTGGGAATGGGGAATGGGGAATTAGGAGTGAAGAGGGGAATAGGTTACAGGTTACAGGGTACAGATTATTCCCTGTCACCTGTCACCTGTCCCCTAATTTCAATGCCCTATTCGCTATCTTCAATGCCATTCCATTGGCTGATGCGGAAAACAACAAATTCAGCCGGTCTGACGGGGCAAACACCGACTTCAATATATAAACGTCCTAAAATTCTGGTTTCTGGTGGGTTCAATTCTTCGTCGCACTTGACATAAAATGCTTGTGCTGGAGATGCCCCAAACAATGCACCTTCACGCCAGATGCGCTCTAAGAAATTACTGACGGTGCGGGTTACACGCGCCCATAAATCTTGGTCGTTCGGTTCAAAAACTACCCACTGAGTACCTAATTCTAGGGATTTTTCGATATAGCTAATTAACCGACGCACACTGATGTAACGCCACTCTGTTTTATCTGGCTCAACTAAAGTGCGTGCGCCCCAAATGCGAATACCTCGGTTGGGGAAGCTGCGAATGCAGTTTATCCCCAAGGGGTTTAATAGTTCTTGTTCGCGGAAGTTTGTTTCATAGCCCAAACCAATTACGCCTCTGGGAACTTCATTTGCGGGGGCTTTGTAAACTCCTCTGGTTTCGTCGGTGCGGGCCCAAACACCCATCACGTGACCACAAGGAGGTACTAAAATTGGATTACCGCGATCGCGTGGATTAGGTACTTTAATCCAAGGATAATAAAGGGCCGCAAACATCGAACGACGGTTAAATCTATTCAACCACTCCACTACTTGCTGGGGTTTGACGGCATCCGGTGGCGCATCAAGTACAACCATGCGGTTGGGGGGGTTGGGAATATCGCCACTGGCAGAACCCTCACACATACTAATCATCAGCTCGATGATGC
The DNA here is from genome assembly GCF_015206895.1 of Nostoc sp. LEGE 12450. Lineage (GTDB taxonomy): Bacteria > Cyanobacteriota > Cyanobacteriia > Cyanobacteriales > Nostocaceae > Nostoc. Next base: position 38,968 of record NZ_JADEXU010000066.1, read on the forward strand.
CGTGGACTTGATCTAAATTCAGTATCTGCTCTTGATAAGCCCGCATCACATCAGGACAAGCCAGCATTGTGATTTCATCAACTTCAAAGATACCGCGTACCCCGGTGCGATCGTCTCGAACCCCTTCTAAATTTTGTGAAAATCTATCGGGTGGGGCGGCAACAATGGGTGGCGCTAGTTCATATTGACCATTCACGGGACGACGAGCTAAAGGCTGTCCACTTTGAGTTATGTCTTCTACACTGACATACATCGAATTTCTCAATGCCGCTAACGCATAAGTCGCTATCTGAGCAGCAGGCTCGCGGTTCATTGTCAAGTTTTCGTATTGCTCTAAAAGTTCATCTCCCCGACGAATTTGAATGGTGAAATATTCACCTGTATTTGGAGGCGCTTCTCCTTCAGTACCTTCCGGTAAGGCGCGGGGTGAACCATCAATAATTACAAGATTTACTAATCCGCCTGATGCTTGCTCAGGACGCAAAGTAAAGCGGAGGGCTGGACGATTACCTCTAGAGTTGATTCTGAGAGTCGCCGGTTCTGGAGTTGCAGGTCTGGGTGCGCCTGGTAACTGAGTCCCAATGCTTGTTACCCAGCAACGACCGCCACCATTCATAAAGTAGCCGTAGACTGAAAAAGGTAAATAGGCGTTGAAGTCGGTGAAGCCGTCAGAGTTGGGACGGGCAAAGTAGTTTAAATATTGCGTCCAAGTGGTTACTAGCATGGGCTTGTATAACTCAGCCCCACCACGAACGTCTTCTGTAAAACCTACAAATCCGGCAACTGCTGTGCTAACACCTTCAATTGGTCGGCTACCCCGGTCAATTTCTTCGATGTAGACACCAGGAGCAAAGTAATCAAGTCTAGCCATGAAAGTTTCTCCAAGTCAGTAAAAATCTAATTATTCAGGAGTTAGAAATATTTCTTTGAAAGTATTACTTTGGTTATCTACCAATGCATTGACGTTTTGGGGTAAATAGCCAGGATGATTCAGAGTCAAAACATAATTACCTAAATGAAGGTCTTCAAAAAAGAACAGTCCTTCTTTAGTAGTTGATATGGACTTGTCAGTTCCCCTCACAGCTACTTCTGCCGCTACCAGTGGCAGATTTGTCACCGCACTTTTGACAATACCCGCGATCGCAACTCGCCTGGTTAATACTAGACTGTCACTATCACGAGACAATTGATTTCGCAAATTGAAAATCCGCTCCCAAACCAAAGGTACTGGCGTAGGTTGTGGCTCGAAGGGGATTGTAACTGTCAAATATAAGGCTGAACGCAATGGCACATTGAGAGCGCTCCATAAAGAGCCAATTTCAATTGGCGGCTCTAGGGCAACTGTCATGTTCAAATTACCATAGCCCCGTAATTCAGGAACCAAAAACTCCTCTTCCAAGGTGCGATGGCGCAACAGCACAGCCAACGCCTCACTGATAAAGTGATGCTCCCCTAAAGCTGTTCTATCCCAGGCTGTTAATAGCAGTGAAACATCAAACCAAGCGGGTGCCCAATTTACAGTGGCAGGTTGTAGAGCGCGTGTTAGCTTGCGTTCAACTTGCCTACCAGAATGTTGTACCTGCTTACTCTCACGTATATCAAAAATGTATAAATTGAGAGTCGGGCCTGCTCCCTCTTCCCTTCGATTACCAGGATGGCTAAAGTCAATTTGCTCTGTACTGGTAAGTGAGGTTCCTCCAGCTAGAATTTCGGCTAAAGTTTGAAGAACGAAGATAAGCATGAAGGTGTTCTGCTGGTAGCTAATCCAGATGCATCTACAGTATATGTATCAGCCTTCTAAAGTTAATTAGACTTTTGTCGATATTTTTTCAATTGGTCATTTGTCATTTGTCATTGGTCATTGGTCATTGGGTACTGGTTATTAA
>NZ_JADEXU010000356.1 GCF_015206895.1 Nostoc sp. LEGE 12450
AGGAAAGTCAGGCGCGATTCAATCCTAATGATTAGGCGAATGATGTCATTATTATTGATGAATGTGACCAAGTTTTCTGGCATCTTCTCAATTCTGGTACGGAAGTGCAAAAACGTCGGGTGTCCGTTCTCAAAAATCTCAAACAACTGGTACAGAATGTTTTAGGCAGCAGTCAGGGAAAGATTTACTTGTCCAGTGCCGATGTTTCCGACACAGATGTGAAGTATGTTTTATCACTCGCTGGGGAATATCGGGTTAACCCGTTCGTAATTGTCAACAATTATCGGCACGTAGCCGGAAACTGTTACAACTACTCTGGCAACAACCCGAAGAATTTGATTGCAGCATTGGACAAAGCGATAGCTTTTGGTGGGCATCATTTACTATGTTGCTCTGCTCAAAAGGCAAAATCTAAATGGGGAACCCAAGCACTTGAGGAACGTTTTCGCCGTAAATTTCCTCACTTACGGATTCTGCGAATAGACAGCGAATCTGTTGCCGACCCCTCTCATGCGGCGTTTGGTTGTATCGCTCATCTAAATGAAATTCTGACCCAGTATGATTTGGTTATCGCCTCCCCAAGTCTTGAAACTGGGGTATCCATCGATATTCGAGGACATTTTGATGGTGTTTGGGGGATTTTTCAGGGAGTGCAGCCGGTTAACTCTGTGCGGCAGATGTTGGCAAGGCTTAGGGAAACTGTTGACCGTCATATCTGGGTCAGAGAGTGGGGGATGTCGGTTGTAGGCAATGGCTCTACATCCATCGGAGGATTGTTGAGAAGTCAGCACGTTGCAACACAGGCTAACATTGCGCTGTTGTCGGCGGCGGACAATGACGATTACAGCTATGTTGACCAGAATTTCCAGCCAGAGTCATTGCAGACTTGGGGTAAGCGGGGTTCTGTGATTAACGTCGAGATGCGGCGTTATCGAGAGTCTGTACTTGGGGGATTGGTCGAGGATGGTTACACCGTTATTGATGCCGACGATGTTGATGATGACGAGAGCGGGGCTGTAATCGAGTCGGTTAAGGCGGCATCTGTTGAATTATATGCTGCGGAGTGTAAAGCGATCGCGGATTCTCCGACTATCTCTGATGCCGAACTTAAGAAGCTGCAAGACACAAGGGCGAAAACGAAAACTGAACGACATCAGCAGCGCAAGGCTGAATTGTCCCGTCGCTATGAAATTGACGTGACCCCTGATTTGGTCGAGAAAGATGACGATGGGTGGTATCCTCAACTGCGGATGCACTATTATTTGACACTGGGGCGAGAGTTTCTGACCAACCGTGATGCAAAACGAGCTAAGGCGCAGTTAGAAGCTGGGGAAAATTCGATTTGGAAACCAGATTTCAACAAGGGGCAGTTATTATCTGCTGTGTTGTTACTGGAAAATCTGAATCTGTTGCAGTTTCTTACGCCAGACGTTCAGTTGCGGGGAAGTGACGAGAGGATGGTGGAGTTTAAAGCCCTGGCTGTAAAGCATCGGCATGTTATCAAGAATTACTTGAATGTGACTATCTCGGAAAAACACACACCGATAGCGATCGCTCAAAAGTTACTTGCCAAAATTGATTTGAGGTTGGACTACGTTGGTCGGTTGGGTAAACGTGAAAATCGGGAGTGCGTTTATCAATTCGTTGCCCCTAACGATCAACGTGATTCGATTTTTGGGCAGTGGTTAAATCGGGATGAAGCGTCAAACTGTGATTCGGTGTCAGTCAGCAATAATATAAGTACAACTACACCAGTCATTGACACAACCTCCCAAATATTAGAAGAGGTAGTGTCCAGCCCCCAAGGACAAGCCTGGAAAGGGCTGAAGCTGAAAATGCGGGAAGGACTCGACAGCGCTGGTCGGTTCTACCAACAGCTGGTTTCCCAGCTTGGTGAGGCTGTTGGAATTGCTGATGGGGAGCCTTACTGGAACGTATATCTGGGGCAGTGGCAGGTTTGGGTTAACTTTGGGAGCGGTTGTACGTCTGTGGTGTGCGATTGGTTGGCGGGGGTGTAGGCCACAGTAGTTCACTGTTCCATCAAAATAGTTACTGTGAGTCGGTTATTTTGTATGGAGTTTTGTCAGCATGAAACAATTCTTTGTCCTAAGTGAGAATGCGGTTGACCAGCCCAGCAAATATGTGATATCACGGTATCGCATGTGATAAATACTTAATCAAAAACTTAATCAAAATTTACTGAAAGTAATTTTTAGCACAAATGTATACTGATGTAGGCATCGCTCATTTTTATCCAATCTCATCAAATCTGCTCCTTTATTGACTTACTTTTTTGCCAAACGGCAAAAACAAGCGTGTAAAATCATAGGTTTGCTCTATCTCAATACCGATAAATAGGCGAAGTATTCTAACTTACAACAGGATAATTATTAATGAGCAAACATAAATACATATCGATTCATGCTTCCTCTACTGATAATCTCGCACAAGTAGGCTTATCAAATAACATGAGCAACGATACGTTAGTATCATCAATTTTGCCAACTCTAATTGACTTTGCCTCTAGCACTGGATTTCGCCAAGCAACTACAGTAGCTTTTGGTAACAACTTCAACACCAAAAAGCTAGAGGCATT
>NZ_JADEXU010000067.1 GCF_015206895.1 Nostoc sp. LEGE 12450
GCGATCGCTTGGTCTGGCAGATAGCATTTTATCTAATACCTGTGCCAAAATCGGACTCACGTTTACTTCTCGTCGCCACTGCCAGGTAAGATTATAGGTATCAATTAATTCTTGGGGCTGTTTCCCTGTCAGTAAAACCAACATTGTTGCAGCTAAAGCATATAAGTCGCTGTGGGGAGATACTAACCCAGTTTGCATCTGTTCTGGGGGCGCAAATCCAACCTTACCTAATAGGGTTGGTGATGGGGAAGATGCAACCATGCCGGGTTGGTAATATTCGGAAGCTACGGTTGCTACTACTTGTTTGACACCGCCAAAATCAATTAAAACTGGCAGTTTGTCAACAGTGCGAAGCATTAAGTTATCTGGAGAAATGTCTCGATGAATTACTCCCAGTGAGTGGATGTATTCCAAGACTGGCAAAATTTGCTGCAACAATTGGCGTACTTCTGCCTCTGTAAAGCGCAAACCCTGCTGTAACCGCGCATTTAACAAAGAATTGTAAGTTTCCCCTTCTACATAATCTTGTACCAAAAACAGATATTCTTTGCCCCCTAAGTTTAGCCGCAGCAGTTCCCGGAAGCGTGGAATTTGCGGATGTTGCAGTTTATAGAGAACACTCGCTTCTCTCTCAAATAGTTCTTCTGCTTTTTGAACAACGTAAGCGGTTTGAACTTGGGGGGAAAATTCTTTTAAAACACAAAGTTCGCGGAAACGGTTGACATCTTCGGCTAAATAAGTGCGTCCAAAGCCACCTTGGCCAATTTGACGCACAATTAAATAGCGATCGCCTAAAGTTAGTCCCGGTTGGATACTATAACTCATGGGCGCACCCGACAATTTTTCACCACACTGGAGACAAAAGCGACTACCTGGGGAATTTTCATGTCCTTTATAACAATATATTTTGGTCATTTGTCATTGGTCATTTGTCACTTGTACTGAGCGAAGCCGAAGTATTTGTTATTTGTTATTCTTCCCTAGTCGCCAGTCTCCTTACTTGCCAGATTGTACTTTACTGACTTGATCGGCTGCGATCGCATACCAAATTTGACCGAAGGTCTTTTGATTCAGTTTCCCACGCTCCTGACCAGGAAACAACCGATCAAATTTTTCATTTGTGTCTTTGGTCAGCTGATCAAGTGTATAGTTCCCCAATTGGCCGGATCGCGCTTGTCGCCTCCATGTATCGTAATCTTTTTGACTATATTTACCTAATTTTTGACGAGATTCTGTACTGAGCTTTGCCTGTTCTATTTTATTCAATAAATCGTCAGCAATACCAGACCATTCATCTCGTAAACCAGCGTCTTCAGGTTTAGATGTTAGGCTACGTCCTTTTAATTCTGGTTTTTTTGTATAAAATAAATCATCTATGAAGGGAATAAAAAATCCTTCAGTAATTTCTAGCTGTTGGCGACGACTGATAATTTCTTGGAGATTAGGGTTTTTTCCTTTGTCACTACCTGGTTTACCGCTTGGGAACTGGGGAATTTGCGGTAATGAAATTGAAGGGATGGTAATTGAAGATACGCTCCGAATGACCGCATTTACTACTCCCCAAGCACCTGCGCCGGTTAAAACAACTAAAGCTGTTCCCCCTAAACTCATCATAAAAGGACGAATCCAAAGAGGGAAAGATATCGGTTTAGCGATCGCTTGCGTTCTGTTCTGGAATCTACTCACAATCGCGCTGGCCCGTTGTCTTCCCGGAGCAACTACCATCGTCTTAATCTTGGTGCTAATCGAATTGCCAGTTGATTTAGTCGCACTTGTAGATGGTAAATCTTTGAGGACTTGCTCGGCTCGTTGATAGCGATCGCTCGGTTTATAAGCTACCATCTTTTTTAACACCGCTTCCAGTTTGGGACTAACTCGGATTTGTTTTCCCCAACCCCAAATTCCCTGGTAGCTGTCGTATAATTTTTGCGGTTCTTGCCCTGTGAGCAACACCAGTGATGTAACGGCTAAAGAGTATAAATCACTACTAAAAAATGCTTTTCCTTGCCGTAGCTGCTCTTCTGGAGCATAGCCTTTTTTACCCAGCAAAGTATTATTTCCCACCAACTTAGTCTGCCAAAAACCTTGAGAAGCTGGCAATTGCTTGACACCACCAAAATCAATCAGCACGGGTAGATTATCAGAACGCCGCCAAATTAAATTATCAGGGGAGATATCACGGTGAACAACATCTTGTGAGTGGATATAGGCTAATACAGGTAAAATCTGTTGCAGTAGGGTGATTACTTCCTCTTCACTGAAAGTCTTGCCTTGGCTCTCGCGTTGTTCTAATAGTTGATAGTAATTGTCACCATCCACATAATCTTGTACTAGAAAGAAAAAATCTTTAGTACCTATTTTCACTTGTAGCGAGGCGTGAAAACGCGGAATCTGTGGATGCTGGAGTTTTTTCAGAACATTGGCTTCTCGCTCAAATAACTCTTTAGCTTTTTGTAAATCTTGATGTTCTTGTACTTGGGGCGCAAATTCCTTCAGCACACAGGTTCGATGGGATTGACTTATATCCTCCGCCAAATAGGTGCGTCCAAAGCCGCCCTGCCCTAAATGACGGATAATTTGATAGCGATTATCCACAACCTGTCCCACAGCAAGAGGTAATGGTTCACCACAATGGGTACAAAAGCGGTTACTACCATTATTTGTGTGTTGTCTACTGCAATAGAGTTGCATGGTGCTGAAGGATAAATTAATGTTTTATTGGATGACTACAACGCGCATACCCTCATTTTCGGATATCCTACCAAACATTAGGAGATGGGTGTTCCTATAGTAAATCTATGTTGGGGAGAATCACTGGAGTTTTGCGGGTATCAGATAACGGCTAGAATACTCACAGCAAATAATAGTGTTGGTTCTATTTTCAGGATAAACAACAAGCGTCATGAACTGCAAACCACGACAGCAGCGAGTAATTAAAGCATTTGAAGATTTTTTGTCTACTCCCCTAGAAACAGTATTGCAACGGCATCTCAACACCCAAACTTCGGCAGCTTTAACTTTATTTCATGATGTGGCGGCTAATGTACCTGCCTACAAAGCTTTTTTAGCTGAAAGGGAAATTAATCCCGCGACTATTCAAACCTTGGAGGAGTTTCAAAAACTCCCAGCGATCGCTAAACAAAATTATATACTGAGTTATCCTTTAGCTGACTTGTGCCGCAACGGACAACTAGAAGGATGCGATATGATCGCCGCTTCATCAGGTTCTAGTGGTAAACCGACATTTTGGCCTCGTTTTTTCACAGATGAACTCCAAATCGCCACACGCTTTGAACAAATTTTTCACGATAGTTTTCATTCAGATACCAGACGTACCCTAGCAGTGATTTGTTTCACTTTAGGCACTTGGGTAGGTGGGATGTTTACCACTAATTGCTGTCGTTATCTTGCTAGCAAAGGTTATCTCATCACCGTAATTACTCCTGGTAACAACAAAGAGGAAATCTTGCGAGTTGTCCAAGAACTAGGTTCAGAATTTGAACAAGTGGTGCTGTTGGGATACCCGCCATTTTTAAAAGATGTAATTGATACTGGTATCGCCCGTGGTGTGGAGTGGCAGCAATATCAGATTAAATTGGTGATGGCGGGAGAAGTATTTAGTGAAGAATGGCGGAGTTTAGTTGGCGAAAGAGTTGGTTCAAAAAATCCTTGCTATGATTTTGCATCACTTTACGGCACTGCGGATGCGGGAGTTTTGGGTAATGAAACACCGTTAAGTATCTGCATTCGCCGCTTTTTAGCAATAAATCCCGATGCAGCTAGAGCTTTATTTGGAGAATCGCGTTTACCCACACTAGTACAATACGATCCCTTCACTCGCTTTTTTGAAGTTCACGATGGCGGATTGCTGTTTTCGGGAGATAACGGTATTCCCTTAGTGCGTTATGACATTTTGGATACTGGCGGGATAATTAGTTATGATGCCATGCTGCAATTTTTAGCAGAATGGGGATTCAATCCGCTTGAAAATCTGCGTTCTGATACTCAAGAATTACCTAGAGGTATTCATCAGCTACCTTTTGTTTATGTATTCGGCCGTTCTAATTTTACAGTTTCTTACTTTGGTGCGAATATCTATCCCGAAAATGTAACGGTGGGATTAGAACAACCAGGAATTCAAGAATGGGTGACGGGTAAATTCGTGTTGCAGGTGAAGGAAGATGCTGACAAAAACCGATTTTTATCTGTAGTTGTGGAATTAGCAGTAGGGGTAGAGGGTAGTGAAGATCAGAGACTTGCGATCGCATCTTCTATTCTTTCACAACTGCTCCGCCTAAATAGCGAGTTTGCTAATTATGTTCCCGCAGAATATCAAACACCACAAATTACATTAGCCCCAATGGGTGATTTTGAATATTTTCCCATTGGGGTGAAACATCGTTATACGCGTCAATAGAGTTTGGTTTTGCAATTAACGGCATAACAGCGCCATTGCCCGATTAGCACTCAAACTGGATGGAAGTAGAATGCAGCACCCAGTACAGCATAGGTTGCTAGCAGCAACATCCCCTCTAACCAGTTAGAGCGACCATCCAAACTAATTAAGTTGGCAATGACGACTGCAATGATCACTGCAACAACCTCAAACAAGTTAAAGTTTAAATCCATTGGTTGTCCAATTACCTGCCCAACTAGCACAAGGAGCGGCGCAACCAACAAAGCAACTAGTAGACTTGATCCCATTGCAACAGATACTGCCAAATCCATATTGTTCTTAATCGCTACTCGGACAGCAGTTACATATTCGGCTGCACCTCCAACTAGTGGTAACAAAATTACTCCGGTAAACAAAGGTGTCAATCCTAGTCCTTTTGTTGCCTCTTCAACCGCACCGACAAAAATCTCAGACACGAACGCTATACCAATTGTTGCTACAAGCAAAACACCAACCCAAAGGCTCAAGTTTGGCTTTGAATGTTTATTTTGCTCTGTTGCAGCCTCCTCTTCAGAAACACCTTCTAATTCTACAACCCCAACATCGTAGAGGTAGCTGTGAGTCTTCAAGGAGAATAACAGCGTAAAACCATAAACTACAATTAAAATAACTGCTACAAAAATCGACAGATTAGTAATAGCGCTTTGCTCGACCACATTAGATGTAGTGATCACCATTGCAGGCACTACAATTGCAGTCACTGCTAGTGTCATTGTCGAACCATTGACTCGCGCTGCCATTGGCTGAAAAGTCTGCTCCTTATAGCGTAACCCTCCTAGCAACATAGATAGCCCCATTACCAACAGTAAATTACTGATAATAGTCCCAGTAATGCTGGCTTTAACAATATCTACCAAGCCTGCTTTGAGAGCTACTAGAGCAATAATTAGCTCAGTTGCATTACCGAAGACTGCATTTAACAAGCCTCCTATAGAAGGCCCTAAAACCACAGCAATTTCTTCTGTCGCCTGACTCAGCCAAACTGCTAACGGAATAATTGCAACTGCTGAAAGTCCAAATACTATTAATGCATCCCATTCTAACTTTTCTGCCACAATGGCAATAGGAACGAAAACTAGCAAACCTATCGAAATTAGGTTTTTAGTTTGTATATTTTTGAGTGCAGTTGGCATGAGTATATAACTCTAATAATGATCACTATCGTTTAGTTCATTGAAATAATTGCACAATAGAAGCAATTTTCCTGGTCTGTAACACTTTCTAAAGAACTTACAGTAGATAAGTTTTCTTTGCCTAAAGAATTTTATCTGCTGCGAAAAACTTTGCTAACTGGCTAAAGATGGATGAGGCTGGTAAATAAACTAATCCCTTTGACTGCTGTAATTGCTACTTATTACAATTAACACCTTAGGAGAACGTTAGGGATTTCCAAGAAATCAATTATCCAAATAAACTAACCGCAGAGACGCAGAGAACGCAGAGAGAGGAGAAATAGAGAAGATTTTTGCGTCAGTTTTGGGATATTTTTTTATTTGGAAGTCTTTTAATTAACTTATCGCGGCGATCGCAAAAACGATGCCTGCGGCTGGCTACGCCTACGCATCCCCGTTCTGTTTACAATATCTGTTTTATTAGGTGCGATCGCCTCTGCCGCTTTTTTCCCTAAGATAACCAAAGCACTTGGAAGATTTGATGCATAATAAAAACTAAACCTTGAAATTATGAAGTAGGCAATGAATACTACCGATAATTCTCCGATAGATGATGGGTCATCAGCAGATTTTATCTCTGTCGCAGAGTTACAGCAACAGCTTAATGACTTACTCCAGCAATTATCTCCAGAGCGATTACGGGTGCTGACTGATTTTGCTGCTTATTTGGCAAATGCTGAAAGCGAAGCTCCAACCCAAGAACTTTTGGCAATTCCTGGATTGTTAGAGCGAGTTAAGCAAAATCAAGTAACGCCTAAAGCCCAATACACCGCCTGGAGAACTCTTCGCTCTGATGTATGAAGTTATTCTTCATCCCGATGTTCAAGAAGTTTATGTCAATGCTGACAAAGCTTTTGCTAAGAAAATTGCCCGATGTTTGCAGCAGCTAGAACAAACTCCTCGATCGCACCCCAACATTAAAGCCCTGAAGGATCGCTCATCGCAGCGAGGTATATAAACTGTAAAGGCGATCGCTTAATCAATTTATCACGGCGATCGCAAAAACGATGCCTGCGGCGGGCTACGCCTACGCATTCCCATTCTGTTTACGAATCTGTTTTATTAGGTGCGACGCATTCCCTGGATTGCGGAAAGATCGGACGCGATAGATTTACGAGACGCTTACGAGATGCGATGAATCGCGTCTTTACAAGAGATTGCTGCTTCTACATTTTGTTTATGTTTTGGCTGGAGGAAGTATTTTTCTTTCCTACTCTCCATCTTTCACTTTCTCTTGTTGATGCCAAGCTTGATAAAAAGCTGGGTAGTGCATACTTTGAGCGCACTTCCAGATAACTTTGTAGCAATTATCAAATCGCCTAAAGTCATTTTTGTAAGTTTCAGGTGATAAGTAATCCTTCAACACGGTGACAACACCCGGCATCTGTTCCTCTGCCATAATTTCCCCTAAGCTTTTTGCCATTTGCCATCGGGTAGGATTATGCCGTTGTGGTTTGCCGATTAACTCCACCAAAGCATCAATCGCTTTTTGGTTGCCAGGGTCAATTTGCCCTAAGCTTTTTGCCACTTGCCATCGGGTATGATTATGCAGTTGTGGTTTGCCGATTAACTCCACCAAAGCAGTGATCGCTTCTTGGTTGCCTGGGTCAATTTCCCCTAAGCTTGATGCCGCTTGCAATCGGGTAGAATCATCCAGTTGTGGATCGCCGATTGACTCCACCAAAGCAGCGATCGCTTCTTGGTTGCCTGGGTTAATTTCCCCTAAGCTTGATGCCGCTTGCAATCGGGTAGAATCATCCAGTTGTGGATTGCCGATTAACTCCACCAAAGCAGCGATCGCTTCTTTGTTGCCAGTGCCGATTTTCCCTAAGCTTTCTGCCACTTGCCATCGGGTATCATCATCCAGTTGTGGTTTGCCGATTAACTTCACCAAAGCAGCGATCGCTTCTTGATTGCCTGGGTCAATTTCCCCTAAGCTTTCTGCCGCTAATCTTCGGGTATAATCATTGAGTTGTGGTTTGCCGATTAACTCCATCAAAGCAGCGATCGCTTTTTGGTTGCCAGAGCCAATTTGCCCTAAGCTAGATACCACTTGCCATTGGGTACGATCATCCAGTTGTAGTTGGCCGATTAACTTCACCAAGGCAGCGATCGCTTTTATGCGATTTGTCTGAGACAGTGCTGTTTTTGCTCCCTCTTCGATTGGGTACAGAAATTGCACCCACTTGTTTTGCTCAATCTTAAACTCGCCAAAGCCCCATTTAACGATTTCCGCCACAATAGCATCTGCGTTGACAGAATTTTTCCACTCATCAACCCCCGCAGCAGCGAGAAAATAAGCGCGAAACTCGTAAAATCCCCTTGTGACTTTATCAATAACACTGAATTCTCCGCACCCATCATCAAATTCCACCAACGTCTGAATAAATTCTTCCTTCTCCTCTCTCCCCACATCCTCACGTCCCAACCACAGCAAAATCACCTCTTTCCACTGCGGTGCAAAAATACGATAAACGCCTAGCGCAGGATTGTCGGGAACATGATTCAGAAACTCGTCCCAATTTTTAATTGCCAACGCTGCAAAATATTCCTCAAATGTGGTGTGATAAAAAGCGTAAACTTTCTCTTTTGGTGATTCCGCAGCCAGTCCAACTTCATTTAGCCATCCCAACTTTAACGCTAACCAAAATAAAGAATTTTGCTGTTTTGCATCACCTAATTCCTCACGCACAAACTTATGTCGTAGTCGAAACCGTGACGTTTCTTGATCAATTGCCCGTTTTGCTAAACGTCCCAACGCAGCGTTTAATTCCTCTTGCTGCTGTTCGGTGGTAGGGAAGCACTTTTCTTTCCACTTGTAAAACTCTTCCACAAACTGCTGATAAAGTCCGGCTTTAGTTTCTGGTAAACCTTTATCCGAACTTTGCCAAGTGCTACACAACAGCGCCAACCGCAAAGGATTTTTAACTAAATCTTGGATGCGCTGACGTTCAGCTTTATCTAATTCCTGCCATAATCTTTCCCCTTTGTCTGCATCCTTGTTGTGAAACCAACCCCGAATAAACTCTTGCACGTCTTGCGGATATTCAAAATTGAGTAACCGATATGTCTCAAAATTTTCTAAAGCGTTGGCGTTTGCTTCCCAAACATTCACCCGACAAGTCAGCACAACCCGCGCATTTTTCACCCATCCCGTCAACTGCTGGGAAATCTCAGTTAATGGTTGGAGTGAAGACATTTCATCTGCTGCATCCAACAACAACCACACACGATTATTCTTGAATAAATCTGCAAAAGTGTTTTCCTGTTCTTCTTTTACACGCACCACTTCTAAAGCATTCTTCAGCCAATCTTGCAGCAGATAATTTTCTACACTCTTTCCTTGCAAGTCTGCCAAAGAAATCCAAATTGGTAAACCCAGATTGTTGTTTAATATCCAAAAAGCTATAGTTTGCAACTGAGTAGTTTTTCCCGCACCCGGTTCCCCAATTAAAGCGATGCGGTGTCCTTGAGTTTTACCAACACCATAACGGATAATTTGCTTTAAAAAAGCCTCATGTTCAAATCGCTGCTTTTCTTCATAATTCGGTTCGTAAAGTTGCGAACCTTTTTCTGGGGAAATATCCTCGCTGCACTTCTTCGGTTTATTACGCTCCACCAATGCTAAAGGGACATGAATTGCCTCTAGCTCAAATTTCATCTCATCATCAGCAAACAGCAACTCATTTGTGGTGAGACGCTTGTGCTTTTCCAGCATAGCGCCGCAGATTTCTTGCCAATCAACACCCTGAGATTTTTCTTCCGCAATTTTGGATACTTTACCAGACTTGTTTTTTTGAGCTTCTCGGCATTTATCCCATTCCCCACCTTGCTTAAACAACCAATTGAGGTTTGTTTCTTTATCAATGCTGGGAAAATTAAGCGCAAAAAGCCAAACTTTTGAGTTTGTTCTAGTTTTGGCGTTGGTTTGTCCGCGTTTATCCTCAATAATTTTCAAACTTATCAGACAGTTGAGCGCATTCCTAATTGCTTCAGCGTCTAAGCTGTCGTTATACTTCTTCGTCAGTTCTGCTAGTCCTTCTAATGTAGAATGCGTTACCCATAACTCAGTACCCGCTTGCCAATCGGCTTTGCAGTCTTTTGATTCTTCCGATTCTTCCACAAATGACAGTAAAGCACGCAGCAATATTTCTGCTTGTTTTCTACCAGCATCGTAGCTAAGATTCCGCCCCTTCCGCTCCATGTAAGTACCGTCATCGAAAAGAAAAAAATTTTCCAAAAAGTTCTGTGCTTTCCCAAGCCAGACATCTTTCCCAAGCACCCTATGTAGATTCTAAACGGCTTTTAATCAACGCTTGGGAAATTTACTTGTCAATTAATCCCAACCTTAATCTCGATTTGAAATTGAGGTGAGGTAAATAAATGAAAACTCAGCGCAAGCAAAGCCAAAGCACAGGTCAAAAGCTTTATCGCCAAATCATTACGATGTTGTTATTAATACAAACAATTTTAATTGGCGTAAATGCTGAGAACCGCATTCAGCAAGGAGACTCACAAATCGAGGTTTTAATGTGGATGATTAACCAGTGTATTCCAGTCCTGAAACAAGCCAGCAGTTTGCAAAATAAAAAACCCAAAAAGAGCTTGTTACCCAAACATCGCCGTTCTGAGGATCAATAGTATCATAAGCCCCTCTTTGCAAGCAAAAAGGGGCTGTGGCTATACTTGGTTGTTACAAGAATCCGGTTTAATTGCATGAAAAAATCTAATACCAATTTAATTAATGATTGCAATACATCCTTGGTTTAAGACGCGATGAATCGCGTCTCTACAATATGGTCTATTTGTGACACGTTTCTCGATTGCGTGCAATTCGGTTTGCATCGGGTTTTTTGATCAAAATTAACGCTTTGTAGAGACGGCGATTTATCGCGTCTCTCTTGTTCGTCCACAACACGAGCTTATTCGTCCAGAACACAAGCCTATTCGTCCAGAACACAAGCCTATTCGTTCAGAACACGAGCTTATTCGTTCAGAACACGAGCTTATTCGTTTAGAACACGAGCTTATTCGTTCAGAACACGAGCTTATTCGTTTAGAACACGAGCTTATTCGTTCAGAACACGAGCTTATTCGTTCAGAACACGAGCTTATTCGTTCAGAACACAAGTTTATTGTCGTGTAATTACTGAGCTATCAATCCAATCTTATTACAAAAAACACCTTATTTTGCAAGTTTTACTGAACCACTATATTGTCCCATTGAGACACTCTAGAGAGATAAAGTTTAGTAAAAAGTCTGCATTGATGCCACGCCAAAAAAGAAGCTCTACCGTGCTAGAAAAAACCGAACAGAGAGTAATCGGATTTAAATCGATTAATTCCAGCCTCGACTTTGGTGATTCCATCAGCTTAAACCATTTAACCGAGTTAACCGGGCAACTCCGCAGCCAGATTGACCAGTATAATATGATGCTGACTGCCATTGACACTGCAAAGGCAGAAATAGAAACCCTTGAAAAGACCATTCGGGAAACCTCAGAACGCTTGGTCAGTGGTGTGGCGTTGAAGTATGGCAAAGACAGCCGGGAATACGAAATGACAGGCGGAGTACGCAAGAGCGATCGCATTCGCAAAGCCACTATCACCCGGTTAAAATCCACCGCAGACTCAAAAGCAGCTTCTACACAGACGGCGTAATGAGCAACAAGTAGGCATCATTCACCCTGAATGATGCCCATTATTTTGCAGACGATTCAGTGTTGAATTAGCTTTAAACCACAGGGAACATCAAGATTCCTAACACTCCCAAGTTGAAGTGTCACTAGTGAGAATACTATTTAAAGTAGGCATTCCATTAGTAGAAACTACCCTTAAAAAATAGTGTGAGGTTGGAGTAATGGATAAGCAGCATCGGTACTTGCAAATCGCCCTTGTTGTTGTTGGAATTGCTTTTCTCCTGATCTATCCGTTGATGAATATCTGGCCATCGGGCTGGTCATGGCAACCAGGTCAACACGAATACGAACAGATGATCGTTGGCATTTATGGGACGCTCGGTGTATTTTTACTACGGGCTTCTCGAGAACCAGAAGCGCATCTCAGTTTAATCTGGTTCACCGTCTGGTCGAGTTTTGTTCACGCACTGATCATGGCAGTACAGGCAGTGATTGAGCCTGCGGAACATGGACATCTCGTTGGCGACATTCCAGCATTGATCTTGGTGGCAATTGTCCTTGGTTTCCTAGCGTCACGCGAAGTAGTGTCAGTGCATGAATGAGCGTGACATAACAAATCATTTGAATTTTTCCCTTTTCGATGCGATCGCAGTTTTATTCC
This sequence comes from Nostoc sp. LEGE 12450, assembly GCF_015206895.1. Lineage (GTDB taxonomy): Bacteria > Cyanobacteriota > Cyanobacteriia > Cyanobacteriales > Nostocaceae > Nostoc. The sequence continues at coordinate 11,929 of NZ_JADEXU010000067.1, forward strand.
TCAATCAACTCAAAATCAACCCGTTCATAAATATCACGCAAGGTAATTTGAAAATCGATAGAATCTAAGACTAAAAGTGCATCTTCACCTTCATATTCCTTAAAAATCCATTGACCTTCTGCTTGCTTTGCAAATTGTTCTACAGCAAAACTATACTGGTCAATCATAATATATTCCTGAAAACCAGGAATTGAACGATAATATTTAAACTTATCTGTTTTGTCATAATTTTTAGTTGAATTTGATAAGACTTCAACAATTAATAATGGATTAGTGATAATTGTTTTACCTGTTCCCTCATAAATAGGCTTACCTTTGATGACCATAACATCAGGATAAGTATTAATGCGATAACGAGGTATTGATAATTTAACATCGCCTATGTAAATCTCATAATCTTGTCCTTGCACAGTCAGGGGAAACTTGCGACAAAAATTAAGTGCAATTTTGTTGTGATTAGTTGTTCCCCCTGTCATAGGTATAATTTCTCCGTCTCTGTATTCATTTTTATATTCAGCTTTTTCTTCTAATTCCAAATATTCTTCAGGGGTGTAGTAACGCTTTTCTGTTTGTAAAACCATATTAATTAACTCACAAAATGGGGTAATGGTTCTGTTATCAATAGCGTAACGTACCCTAAAGATAGCGAAAATAAATATTTTTGTTATACAAATACAGTTGCAGACAATGTAACAATAGCGATCGCAACCCAATCTTTTTAGTCATACCCACCAGTGAACGCCCCTACCAACATCTCTGCACAAACTCAGAATCGCAAAGCCGATCACATTCGGATCTGTTTAGAGGAAGATGTTCAGTCTCATCAAATCACCAATGGACTGGAACGTTATCGTTTCATCCATTCTTGCTTACCCGAACTGAACCATGACGATATTGATATCAGTACAGCTTTCCTGGGGAAACACCTTGGCGCACCCTTGTTAATTTCTTCCATGACTGGTGGAACAGAACAAGCCGCAATTCTTAATCAACGTTTGGCCCAAGTCGCGCAACATTACAAAATTGCAATGGGTGTCGGTTCCCAACGGGTAGCAGTAGAAAAACCCCAAGTGGCTGATAGTTTTGCTGTCCGCAAGTATGCGCCCGATGTTCTGCTATTTGCGAATCTGGGAGCTGTGCAACTTAACTATAAGTACGGCTTGGATGAATGTCTGCGGGTAGTTGATATCCTAGAAGCTGATGCCCTGATTTTACACATTAACCCTCTACAAGAGTGTATCCAACCCAAAGGTGATACTAATTTCCGGGGTTTGCTTGACAAGATTTCTACATTATGTTCTAAATTGCCAGTACCAGTGATTGCAAAGGAAGTTGGTAACGGCATTTCAGCAGTGATCGCCAACAAACTCATTGCCGCCGGAGTAGCAGCAATTGATGTCGCTGGCGCAGGGGGTACTTCTTGGGCAAAGGTCGAAAGCGAACGGGCAGAAAATCCCTTACAACGTCGCTTAGGGAAGACTTTTGCCGATTGGGGTTTATCGACAGCAGAGTGTATTACAACAATTAGAGCGATCGCTCCAAATGTGCCTTTAATTGCTTCAGGAGGTTTGCGTCATGGATTGGATGTTGCAACCGCGATCGCCTTGGGAGCAGATATAGCTGGTTTAGCAATGCCTTTTTTGCAAGCAGCAGCAATATCAGAGACAGCAGTTGCAGAACTTGCTGAAGTATTAATCGCCGAAATCACCACAGTCTTATTCTGCACTGGCAACGCTACCTTGTATCAGTTAAAGCACTCTGGCAGTTTACAGCGCATAGAATAAATTAAGTAGGTCATTCAGTCCTTTATCAATGCCCCATGCCCAATTCCCAATTCCCAATAACTAATAACTAATGCGTAATTTTATCAAACAAACTTTTGCTAGTTTAGTTGGCACATTATTAGGACTAATTATTTTTGGTGGTCTAGGAACCACTGGACTATTGTTGCTAATATTCGCTGCTAGCTCGAAAGATACAGGGCCAAATGTAAAAGATAAGTCAGTGTTGGTTTTTGACTTGTCGATGAAAATTACTGATAGCGAACCTAGTTCTGACGAACTGTTTCAAAACACAATATCAGGGGTGGATGATGAAAGAATGGCACTCCGCAAAGTTGTAGAAACTTTGGAAAAAGCACGACGCGATCCGCGAATTGTTGGGATCTACCTCGATTCAACTAGCGCTAGTCAAGCTGGTAACGTCGGCTATGCCTCCCTTAAAGAAATTCGAAAAGCGCTGGAGGAGTTTCGCGCTTCTGGGAAAAAGATTGTGGCTTATGGCAGTGATTGGAGTGAAAAGGAATATTACCTGAGTTCAGTGGCAGATTCTATTGTGCTTAATCCTTTGGGAATGATGGAAGTTAACGGTTTGAGTTCACAACCGATGTTCTTAGCGGGTGCATTACAGAAGTACGGTATTGGTGTGCAAGTCGTGCGAGTGGGTAAATTCAAAGGTGCTGTAGAACCGTTCATCCTCACAAAATTGAGTCCAGAAAACCGCGAACAAACTCAGAAATTGTTAGATGATGTTTGGGGAGAGTGGCGCACTACTGTAGGTGCAAGTCGGAAAATTGAACCTAACCAGTTGCAAGCGATCGCAGATAATCAGGCGCTACTAGAAGCTACACAAGCCAAAACCAACGGTTTAGTCGATCGAGTAGCATACCCTGATGAAGTGGTGAGTGACCTCAAAAAGTTGACAAATAGCGATAAAGACGACAAAACATTCCGGCAAATTAACCTAAATAGCTACGCAGAAGTTTCTGGCAAATCTTTGGGTGTAGAACGTAGCTCAAAAAATCAAATTGCCGTTGTTTATGCTGAGGGTGAGATTGTCGATGGTAAAGGTGATGCTGGACAAGTAGGAGGCGATCGCTTTGCCAAAATATTCAGCAAACTCCGACAAGATAAGGATGTGAAAGCTGTTGTATTACGGATTAATAGTCCTGGTGGAAGCGCTACCGCATCTGAAGTCATGCAGCGAGAGGTGAAATTAACCCGTGAGGCCAAACCTGTTGTAGTCTCAATGGGTGATGTCGCCGCCTCTGGTGGTTATTGGATTGCTAGCGACTCAAATCGCATTTTTGCCGAACCAAATACTATTACAGGTTCCATAGGTGTATTTGGAGTGCTATTTAATGGTGCAAAGCTGGCTAATGATAACGGCATTACTTGGGATTCGGTGAAAACTGGAACCTATGCTGATAGTCAAACAGTTTCGCGTCCAAAATCGCCTCAAGAGTTGGCACTTTATCAACGTAGTGTTAACCGCATTTATAATATGTTTCTGAATAAAGTTTCTCAAGGTCGGAAACTCCCAGAACAAAAAGTTGCAGAAATTGCCCAAGGAAGGGTTTGGTCAGGTGTGGCGGCGAAGGAAATTGGTTTAGTGGATGAAATTGGTGGTTTGAATAGTGCGATCGCTTATGCTGTCAAAGAAGCGAAACTAGGAGAAGACTGGGAAGTGCAAGAATATCCTCGCACTAGCAGTTTCGGAGAACGCTTTTTTGGGCGTGCAACTGAAGAGGCGCGGACTGCTTTAGGAATTGAAGCGGCGCAACTAAAACCATCCAATCCATTGACTACTGAATTTCAGAAACTGCAACAGGAAGTAGAGATCCTGCAAAAAATGAACGATCCACAGGGGGTTTATGCCCGTTTGCCTTTCAACTTGAAAATTGATTGACATCTTCACCGGATCTATCCAGCGATCATAACGACAATGCCCTTGCGATCGTAAGGGCATTGTCATCAATCTTCTAGACTTGATACTGAGGAAAGTGCATTAGGATTGGTAGTACTTCGACAAAACTTGATGGAAGTGAGAAATTCCATATTCAATGTCTGCAAGCTGAAGTACACCATAAGCTTTGGAGTGAACACTTGCTTGTAGCGATCGCACCACCCCAAAGTCTTCATTTAACACCCGCTCAAATTCAGGTCGAAATTCATCCTGCTTATAAGGAAATGCTTCAATCTGTGCTTTTGTTTGATAAATAAAAACCTCAAACTTAGTTTTTGTGGAAGATAAAGGAGTCAGCCGAAAAACTGAAACTTTGTCTCTTGCGGTATTAATCATCATATTGGGAAAGATGAAGCCCTGGTAAGATTGTCCCCTTGGTTCTCCTGAAAAAGCAGGGTGATCTTTCACAAATTCATCATCTGTAAAAGGAACAAATATTTGATAGTGTCGCCCAGTTGGGGTGTAAATAATATTCTTCGGATCGAAACACTTTAAACTTTGGGCATGAACAACTGACAAGTGATAACACTCTAGATAATTTTCAATGGGAAATTTCCAATTGGCTGGCTCTTCATAAAACCAGTGGTCAACCTGCTGAAGTTCCTGCCAACGGTGCTGATATTGCTCTAAGTAAGCTGAAAATCCAGCCAAATAACTTACTAGAGATTCCCCTTCTGCTTCTGAATGAACAAAGATAAAGCCGCCCCATGTCTCTACTCGTCCCTTAGCTAGATAGACAGCCGACTTATCTAAATTGGGAAAACACTCAGCGCGAGGTAAACCTTTAAGATTGCCTTCATAATTGAAGTTCCAACCATGATACGGACAACGCACCCGTTGACAATGACCCTGCCCTTGCAACATCTGCGCTCCGCGATGCGGACAAACATTGTGCATCCCTCGCAATATGCCATTATGATCTCGAATCACGAACATGGGCTGATCGCCAACTTGGCAAGTTAAATAATCCCCAGGATTAGGTAGATCGGATTCACGTCCTACAAACTGCCAGGTGTTACGCCAGATAGTTTGCTGCTCACAAGCAAAAATTTGCTCGCTAAAGTAGTAATCACCAGGTAGTCCAAATTTTGGTTTATTAGTATTAGGAGTTTCATCCACAAATGATGGATGGGTGAAGATATTCATAGTATTAAGTTCTATTTAATCAATGGTGTTGAGCGATCGCTGTACTCAGAACAACTTCAGATGAGATTGCCTCTTGCGCTAATTCCTGCCACCAGACCTGCATTGCATCGAGCATTGCTCGGAACCCTGCTGCAAACTCTCCAAATTCTTCGGGTTGTATGTAGATTGCCACAGATGTTCTTAAGCCCGCTTCATGTTCAATTTCCCACTCATCTAAATGTTTGCTAAAGAAATATTGCAAATCCTTGGGCATTGCTCCTTCGTGCAACCACTTTACAAGTTTCACAATCAGAGTCAACTCAGGAATTGAGGTTGCCTCGATCGCATAGGTTGCCCCAAGCACATAGTCTACTTGGCGGTCGAATAGCGATAGCACAGTTCTTAGCAGTTTGGATGTAGCAGCTGACGGCATTGTATTCTTCACAGCAATACGCAGTCCTTCTTCCAGCCCGTCAGCTAAAAGCGTGTAATGAGAGATTCCTTGAGTGGTGCTACCCATTTCTTCATCTATGTTTTCTTGGAGTTCCTGAGCTACACCGTTCCATCCTGCACCTAGGGCTTTCCGTCTTGCTAACTCTGTGAAACCCACCAACTCCTTTGGAAAAATCGAATATTGCTGCATGACATAAGCAATCTGAGCAAAGCTTGCCTGACTAAGTATTTTTACAACAGGATTTTCTGTAATGCTAAATGCCACATAATCCTGAGCGAATAGTTGATTAAGCTGCTTTGTTAAGTGATTAAATTCCATTAAATTTTTAGTCCTTTCTTATAGATTTGCTGAATGTCAATCTAGTTTTAAAAGTTGCCAGCAATTAACGTGCAATTTACATCTTATATGGACAGAATAGCTTCCTTAAATTGATAAATCTTGAGTAATGGCACTGGAAATAACTAAATAATTAAGTTGATTAAAAAATAGTATTCTTACCTGAAAACATACAAAACTAAAAATATTTAAAAAGCTGAAATCTTGGAAATCTACTATATTACAGAATTAAATATATTGAGAATATTTTAATAACAAAGCTTTTGTAAAGATACTATGTTGTAAGATTAAATTCAATAGCAATTTGACGAGTTGTAAATAGAGATATTACCTATTACTTATTCGTTTCTTAATTAAACACAACATTATTTTGATAGTCCGAAGTTGCTCATGGGTAATCTAGGTTAAACCAAGACCTGCGCGAACCAAGATTTACCACTCATGAAGATACATCCATCTGGCAAAGTCCGTGCATTTTCATTACAGCTTGTTCTGATCGTTCCTTTTGTGTTGCAACTTTTTGGCATCGTGGGGCTGGTCGGGTATCTATCGTTTAAAAATGGCGAGAAAGCAGTGAACGATCTAGCGGATCAGTTGATGGAGCGAACCAGTGGTGAGGTAAATCAACATTTAGATGCTTATCTATCGATTCCTCATAAAGTTATCCAGTTAAATGCGGATGCAATTCGCATGGGATTGCTGAATGTGCGCGATCGCCTCAAGGTTGGCAAGTACTTCTGGCACGAAATGCAAGTTTATGACCTAACCTTTATCAGCTTGAACCTAGCAACTGGGGAAGGAACTGGAGCCGGTCGTTACGATGGCAAAACGGTGACAATCGATGATAATGCGATCAAAACGCCAAGCCTGCCGAAAAATACGAAAACTTACTTAACAGATAATGATGGCAACCCAACCAAAGTGATGACGACCAGTACTTGGGATACCGTCAATGAACTTGCCTATACTGAACCTGTGAAAGCCGGAAAACCTATCTGGGTTCGCATTTATACTTATTACGATCCTGCTTATCCCCCTTATATTGTGGCATCGGCAGGTCGTCCGATTTATGATGCCAGCAAAAAACTGATTGGTGTTGTGGGGGCTGAAATTCACCTGTTGAAACTCAGTGAATTTTTACAAAAATTAAATGTCAGCAACTTCGGACAAGTTTTTATTATGGAGCGTGATGGTATGTTGGTTGCCAATTCTGCTCAAGAAAAGCCTTTTACCGTAGTCAATAACGAAATTAAACGCCTTAAAGCGATCGACAGCCCCAATCCGGTGCTACAAAGCATTGCCAAGCAGCTTCAGCAGCGCATTCCAGATTTTCAGTCCATTACCAATACCCAAAAACTGAAAGTTAATGTTCAAGGAGAAAATTTCTACGTGCATGTTGTACCTTGGCGTGACCAACATGGTTTGGACTGGTTAGTGGTAGTTGGTATTCCGGAAAAAACTTACATGGCGCAAATCTATGCCAACACCCAAATTAGCATCCTGCTGTGTTTTGGGGCGCTGATAGTAGCAACGACGGTTGGCATATTTACCTCGCGCTGGATTGCACATCCTATCTTGCGTTTGAATCAGACCACCCAAGCAATAGCATTTGGTGATTTACAACAGACACTCCAAGAGGGGAATATCGATGAGCTCAACACTCTTGGTCACTCTTTTAATCACATGGCAGGGCAATTGCGCGAATCCTTTATTGCTTTAGAAAACAGTAATGCCGAACTAGAAGCGCGAGTCGAACAACGAACTGTTGAACTTAAAACAGCGATGGGTGAATTGCAGCGTACCCAAGCACAAGTAGTTCAAAGTGAAAAAATGTCTAGTCTGGGTCAACTAGTAGCAGGTATTGCCCATGAAATCAATAACCCAGTCAACTTTATTCACGGCAATATTACTCACTTGGATGAATATACTCAAAACTTGTTACAGATGATTTATCTCTACCAAGAACGCTATTCTAATCATGACCCAGAAATTCAAGCATTAGCAGAGGAAATCGATCTAGAATTTCTCATTGAAGATTTACAAAAGATACTGCCTTCAATGAAAATGGGGACTGAGAGGATTCGTAACATTGTGCGATCGCTGCGGAATTTTTCGCGTATGGATGAAGCAGAATTTAAAGCAGTTGATATTCATGAAGGTATCGAAAGTACGCTCTTAATTCTGCAACACCGCCTCAAAGATAAACCAGACCATCCAGCAATTGAAGTTGTTAAAGATTATGGCAACTTGCCGCAAGTAGAATGCTATCCTGGCCAACTCAACCAAGTATTAATGAATGTTCTGGTAAATGCAATGGATGCCCTTGATGAGTTGGATATCAAGCGTACATCTCAACAGATAGAGGAAAATCCCAGTCAAATTACTATCCGCACTTCAGTAGTTGGTTCACAATCAATAGAAATTGCGATCGCTGATAACGCACAAGGAATGCCAGAATCGGTTCAAAACCGGATCTTCGATCCATTTTTTACTACCAAACCTGTAGGCAAAGGAACAGGTATGGGTATGGCAATCAGCTACCAAATCATTACGGAAAAGCATGGTGGGAAATTGCTATGTTTTTCTAGCCTTGGGCAAGGCAGTAATTTCATAATTCAAGTGCCTATTCGACAAAAAGCTCCTGAACCCATCCTCAAAGTATAGAGCGATCGCATCATTCATTTATTGGAATTGTTAAACCAACGACTGTAGTAATATTCAATAAAAGTGAGATGCTCCCGAGACAATGCTATAACCAGTGTTTCGGATACGTCCTTTCTTCAGCTAAATTATTGAAGATCACAGCGCATAGCACTAGAATCATCGATCCCTCAAAGGCAGGTGTTAGCAGAAATTGCCAGTCCGGTTTCGTCATCATGACAACTAATGCAACGGCACCCGAAGGTGGGTGTAGAGTTCCGGTAAGCTGCATGATTCCGATCGCACTAGAAACAGCCATTCCCATTGCCAAGGGAGAAGCACCGAGAAAATGCAGAATTATCAGACTCACCATAGCAGCTAAAAGATTACCCCCAATAACATTGCGGGGTTGAGCCAAAGGACTGTCAGGCACACCAAATATCAAGACACTCGTAGCACCAAAAGGAGCCATCAGCAAAGGAGAATTAGTTTTTGCAGCAAGGTAAGACGTTGCAGTTATGGCTAAAAAACTACCGATCCAACTCCAAAAAACATGCCGATGATGAGGTCTATCTATTGGACAGGTTAACGGACAGGATCGCCATCTGCCAAAGGTTTTAAACCAATAATTTTGTAATTTCAACCGAACTTTTTTACTGTCGATCATGAATGAACCACTCGATAATCATGACTCCCTGAATTGACTGAGCAAGGCTTTGCTAAAGTTACAATAACATGACATTTGCCAAAAAATTCCTAAAAAGTATTCAAATATACAGATTTTTTTATTTTATTGAAATTCAGGACAATACACTTGTAGAGACGGCGATTTATCGCGTCTCAAAAACCCAAAATTTTTGCCAGCAGCCCTTAATGAACCGTATTGCCATAAAAGTAGGGCTAAAATCACACCATAAAGTAGCCTTTACTACAAGCTAATCATTCGGGAAAAATGCTTGACGATTAGCTTAGTTGAAATTGACTACAGCGAGGCGGATGAGTTGGCCTCGCCAACGTCGTAATCAGACTTCTCTTCATGTCAGCCTAATAAGTTTTTAAACAGACACGATCTTGGTGCGTTAGGTGATACCCAGTAACTAAACCCCATCAAATATCTCAGAAATACTACTGAACCATCAAGACAATAAATGTAACTAACATATACATAAATATTGTCAGGATGCTGAATATGTCAGATTTACCGCTTCAGTGCAAAAATTTGAAAGAGCAAGTTGAGTCGATATTACAACTTTTACAACAAGAACCAACGCTACATTCTCAAGATATTACACCTGTACAAACTTCCCTAACTAAAGCGATTTCTCCGAAGTTTGAGATTGTATTTGCAGGTGCATTTAGTGCTGGTAAATCAATGCTAATCAATGCACTATTGGAGAGAGAACTACTTTACAGTGCAGAAGGACACGCTACAGGTACAGAATGCAAAATCGAGTATGCAGAAGTAGATAAAGAACGTGTTGTTTTAACGTTTTTAAGTGAAGCAGAAATTCGGGAACAAGCAGTTTATTTGTGTCAGCAACTAGGATTTACAACAGTAACTAATATTAACCAAGCTGATGTAATTACCTTGCTACGTCAAGGTTCTGAAGCAATTATTCAGCAGGAGGGTGGTGAGAGTAAATCAGAACGTGCAAAACAGGCGAAGGCGTTAATGTTATTGGTAGAAGGATATATAGCAAACCGCGATCGCATCAGCACGGTTAATAATGCTACATATTCAATGGAGCAATTTAACTTTTCTAACCTCAAGGAAGCGGCTGGATATGCCCGTCGTGGTAGTAATAGTGCAGTATTGAAGCGAATAGAATATTACTGTAATCATCCTCTGCTACAAGATGGTAACGTAATTATTGATACTCCAGGTATAGATGCACCAGTAGAAAAAGATGCACAACTAACTTATGCCAAAATTCAACATCCTGATACTTCGGCGGTGGTATGTGTGCTAAAACCTGCATCGGCGGGTGACATGACAAAAGAAGAAACAGAACTTTTGGAATTAATGCGGCAAAATGGGGGAGTACGCGATCGCGTCTTCTATGTCTTCAACCGCATCGATGAAACTTGGTACAATACCCAACTACGACAACGATTAGACGATTTAATTAGTGGACAATTTGCTAATTCAAACAAGGTTTATAAAACCAGTGGATTATTAGGATTTTACGGTAGTCAGATTAAACAGACAAATCAACTAGATAGATTTGGTTTAGATTCTGTTTTTGCAGAAAGCATTAAAGGTTTAGATGGTAAAGAAGAAACACCACAATTTGTCTATGCCTTTAACAACTACTGCGTAAATTCAGGAAAGCTATCTACCACTAAATTCCGTGTCTCTGTTAACGGCTATGAAACCCCAAATCAAAATTATGTGCGGATTTTGGGAGATTGGGGAAATGAACTGATAGAAAAGCTAATTCAAGATAGTGGTACTGAAGAATTTCGCACAGTTATTACTCGCTATCTTACAGAAGAGAAGCGTCCCCAATTATTTAAAAATCTTGCTGATGATTTGGAAGATGTTTGTATTAAACTGAAAAAACATTATCAGAATGTGCAACGTAATTTAGATAGTCAACCTCAAGAAATTGAGAGTATGAAGGTGCAAGAGTTGCAACGCTTAAATCAGCAACTCCAGCAAATTGGTAGAGAGTTTAGTGAGCATATCACAGAAGAAGTTAACCAAATAATTAATAATTCTTGTGATGCTTTTGAAACAGATTTTAGACAATTGCAATCACGAATGATTCGCCGTTTAGATGAATTGCTAGATACTTTTTCTGTAGCTTCTGCTTATCAGCGTGCAACAATTAGCCATCCTCGCAACGCTACCGCACCTTTAATTGCAATTTTAGTAGAGGCATTTTATTACTTAGCAAATCAGTTAGAAGATATTTTGATTGAATCATCTCAGCAAGTTGTTGCGAATTATTTCCAGAGATTGATTGAAAAAATTCGCAAGTCAGAATATTATCGCCAGTTGTATCGTTTATTAGATAATGATGGCGGGATTGAACAAGAGATCAGAAATTTAGAAAAAGGAGTTACTCAAGCATTAGTGAGTGCAGCTAGTGTAGAGTGCGATCGCTTCGTGCGAGAAAGTCCGAGATTTTATGATGAAGGCACTTTTTCTATATATCAATTTCGCCAAACTTTATTACAAACTTCTCAAAGCTACGATGCTGAAAGTATTGTAGAAGCAGAACCAGCAATTAGGCAATTATTGAAGTTAGATTTTGAACCAAAAGTTTCGCAAACGATTCGTAAATCTTTCCGTCAAACCATCAACCAAACGCTCAAAACTAAGTTGTTACCAATGGCAGATCAGCAAGCAGATGAGATTTTGCAGCAATACCCACAGGCGCGTGCTTATTTAGAGAAAACACTGCAACAAGAAGCTGAAGAAAAAATCGCTAATAATCGTCGATTATTGAGTGTTGTTGAAGAAAATATTGCAGCATACAATTCAGCAGCTTCTAGTATCAATAGTTGTTTACAGTCAATGAAACTATATGACCACTTCTTGCCTGTGATTGGTGAGTATTTTGATACTGATGATAAGTTCGCTAATAATGGATTTGTGGTTTCAGACGCAGTACGAGAGGTTTAAGCTTACATATCACAATTCTATTTGATTTGTGAAAACTCGCTGTATTCAGATCCCCAACTTCTTTAAGAAGTCGGGGATCTAACTTTTTATGGACAACGCATATTTTATTTTTGGAGATGTGAAATGATTTAGGCTTGCTATAATCCTCTTTTAAAAAACTGAATTTACTTTTGGTTGGGATTTGAATCCCTTTCAAAATTCATGACTATCCTAATCCTCAATTAAATGGTTATGCTTATCAAGCGTCGGCAATTTATTACAACCTGTGGACTAGCTACCTTAGCCACCCAGATACCATCATTTACCGCCCAAGGTAAGCCATCTCCAAACATCATCCACAAGCCGTCACGCCTACAAGCTGGCGATACCGTAGGATTAATCGCCCCTGCGGGTATTGTTGACGCTAAAGATATTGAAGCAGCGCAGCAATCAATTTCACAATTAGGGTTAAAAGTCAAGTTGGGGAAGCATATTTTAGACCGTTATGGCTATTTAGCTGGTAAAGATAGCGATCGCGCCGAGGATGTAAACTTGATGTTTAGCGATCGCACTATCAAAGCAATTATCCCCATGCGTGGAGGTTGGGGCTGTAATCGCATTTTACCCCTACTCAACTACTTACTAATCCGCTCCCATCCGAAAATTATCATCGGCTACAGCGATATTACGACGCTGTTGTTAGCAATTAATGCCCGTAGTCAAATGATTACTTTTCATGGGCCAGTTGCCACATCTACTTGGAATCAATTTACAGTAGATTACTTCAAACGCATCCTATTTAATGGTGAAGCAGTGACTATGCAAAATCTCAACCCTAGCGAAGTGCGGGTGGAGACAATAGCACCAGGAAAGGCAACGGGTAAACTCATCGGTGGAAACTTATCAGTGCTATCAGCAATGGTAGGTTCACCTTATCTACCTTCTTGGAACAAAAGCATCCTATTTGTGGAAGAAGTTGGCGAGGATGTTTACCGGATAGATAGGATGTTGACGCAATTAAAAACTGCTGGAATACTGAACCAAATTGCTGGCTTTATCTTTGGGCAATGCACTAAATGTAGTCTTGGAGATGAACCGTCATTTACATTAATGCAAGTATTGCAACAACACATACTTCCTTTAGGAATTCCTGCTTGGTACGGTTCAATGATTGGTCATATTAAGGATAAATTTACTTTACCAATTGGTTTAGAAGTGGAAATAGATGCTGGACTTGGGATAATACGAATGTTAGAGTCGGCTGTCAGCCTGGTTTAAGCATCAGCCGCACCACAGTGATTTTGATTAAAATTTTGATAGATAGTATGCATTTCTCCTCGCCATGTTACGACTAACAGAAGTAAAGCTCCCGCTTGATCATCCTGAAGATGAGATCAAGACTGCCATCCTCAAAAAGCTGCAAATCACAGACGAAGATTTAATCAGCTATTCCATCTTCAAGCGTAGCTATGATGCCCGTAAGAAAGGAGAGATCGCTCTTGTTTATATTCTGGATGTAGAAACGACTCAAGAAACTCATCTACTCAAGCGCCTGAAAAAAGATCCTCATGTGATGGTCACGCCAGACATGAGTTATCGCCCAGTGGCAAAAGCACCGAGCAATTTGGCGATTCGCCCCATAGTCATTGGTACTGGTCCTTGTGGCTTATTTGCGGGTTTGATGCTGGCGCAAATGGGGTTCCGTCCCATCATTTTAGAACGTGGGAAAAAAGTTCGCGATCGCACCGTTGATACTTTTGGCTTTTGGAAGAAAAAATCAGACTTCAACCCAGAATCTAATGCCCAATTTGGCGAAGGTGGGGCAGGGACATTCTCTGATGGCAAACTCTACAGTCAAGTCAAAGATCCTCAACATTATGGGCGTAAAGTACTAACCGAACTCGTCAATGCGGGAGCCTCACCGGAAATTCTTTATATCAACAAACCGCATATCGGCACTTTTAAATTGGTGGGAATCGTCCAAAGTATGCGTGCTAAAATCGAATCCCTCGGTGGTGAAATTCGCTTTCAAAGCCGGGTGGAAGATATTAACATCGAAAATGGACAGGTGCGGGGAGTTACCCTCGCTAGTAGGGAATATATCGCCAGCGATTATGTGGTTTTGGCAGTAGGGCATAGCGCCCGTGATACGTTCCAAATGCTATTTAATCGTGGAGTTTACATCGAGCCAAAACCTTTTTCCATCGGCTTTCGGGTCGAACATCCCCAGTCTCTCATCGATCAATGTCGTTTCGGCCCTCAAGCTGGTCATAAGATTTTAGGTGCTGCCGATTATAAACTGGTTCACCACTGCCAAAATGGTCGTTCCGTTTATAGTTTTTGTATGTGTCCAGGAGGTTTGGTGGTTGCAGCCGCATCAGAACCAGGGCGACTTGTCACTAATGGGATGAGCCAATACTCTCGCAATGAGCGCAATGCCAATAGTGCGATCGTTGTGGGCATCACCCCTGAAGATTATCCGGGCAATGCCTTGGCGGGAATCGACTTCCAACGGCGCTTGGAAGAACGGGCTTTTGAATTGGGCGGTGGAACTTATGAAGCGCCAGGGCAGTTGGTGGGAGACTTTCTCAATCATCGTCCTTCTACAGCATTCGGCACTGTTAAACCGTCTTATACACCGGGGGTACATTTGGGTGATTTGAGCGAGAGTTTACCAGATTATGCGATCGCAGCCATCCGCGAAGCCCTTCCCGCTTTTGACAAACAAATTAAAGGATTTGCGATGGACGATGCCGTTTTGACTGGTGTGGAAACCCGCACGTCATCACCGATTCGGATTAAACGCAAAGAGGATTATCAAAGTTTAAATACAGTCGGTCTTTATCCTGCTGGTGAAGGCGCAGGATATGCAGGGGGAATTCTCTCGGCTGGTATCGATGGGATTAAGGTGGCGGAGGCAGTGGCTTTAAGTATTTTGAGGAATTGCGTAGTTTAACGCCGTAGGCATCATAATGCAAAGTCTTCAACGGCGACTTGGGAATTATCACCGATATAGACACTGTTGAGCAAGAAGTTGCTTTTCAGTATGAAGAACGCAATGTCATTTATGATTACGCTGACCTCAATGAAGAACCTTAGTGGTTTCTAATTAAATTTAAAAAGTTTTTGCAATACAACTCGCATGGGCGTTGTTATGCTACTCAATGGAGTTGCGACAGGGTTTGATAGTCTGTGTAGCCATGTTCACTACCACCATAGAACGCCCTCACGTCACTTTCGCTCAGGGGGGCATTGAGCCGTAGCCGATCCACTAAATCAGGGTTAGAGATGAACAGTCGTCCAAAAACTATGGCATCAGCCCGCCCGCTTGTAATTGCTTCATCACCTCGTTGTCGATCAAACCCACCCACAGCTATCAGTGTTCCTTGGTAAACGGGACGTAGGAGATCAATGGGGTTAAACTTCGGTGCAGTTCCTCTGGCGTAACCTCGGTCATACCCCACGTGCAAGTATGCCAAACCCAATGGACTGAGTGCTTTTGCGACATAGGTGTAAGTTTCGGCAGGATCGTCATCGAATGTGTCGTTGACTGTGAAGCCGGGGGCAATCTTGACCCCAATCCGCTCCGCTCCCCGGACGCTACACAGAGCATTGACTACTTCGAGCGTGAAGCGAGTTCGATTCTCCAATGTGCCACCATAGGCATCGGTGCGTTGGTTGGAGCTGCTGACTTGGAACTGGTTGGGTAGGTATCCAGTTGCTGCATGAAGTTCCACACCATCAAAACCTGCTTCAATAGAGAGTTCTGCCGCTCTGCGGTACTCCTCTACTATTTCGGGGATTTCGTCCAACTCTAATGGACGGGGTATCTCGAAAGGGACTTTGTCATCCCAAATGTGAACTTCTTCGGACACCACCGGGACAGCCGAAGGTGCGATCGGTCGGGCATGGTTAGGTAATAGGGAGGAATGCGACACCCGTCCAGCGTGCATCAGTTGCACAAATATCCGACCTCCAGCAGCATGAACTGCATCTGTCACTTTTCGCCAGCCTGCAACCTGCTCCTCGTTGTGCAACCCAGGACAGGTTGTGTAACCTCGCCCCATTGGACTTGGATGCGTCCCTTCCGTAATAATGAGTCCCGCCGAAGCTCGCTGGGTGTAGTATTCGACCATTAGGGGGGTAGGTACACACTCAGTAGTTGCCCGGAGACGGGACATCGGAGACATGATGATGCGGTTGGGAAGATCGAGCGAACCTAGTCTAACTGGCGCGAACAGTCCTGATTTTTCTGGCATTGGCATTTATTCCTCTTCTAGAACTAGGGCGATAGCGTAGCGGTAGCGAGTCCACGAGCGTCTGCGGCGGTAAACTACGCTCCACCGACAACCTCAAAATACTGCCCTACAGATAACTTCAAGATAACTGAATCCAGAACGCTGAAAAATAGCTCTGATTAATTGCCCCATAGATCGCCTTGCGGCATCACTATTTATTATATGGAAAGCTTGCATATAATCTTTTTCTTGATGACGACAAATAGAACATTACAACCAACGCCTGTCATTTGCCTCTTACACCATTATCTGGTATTGCCAATATCAATTTTAATCTCAAGCCCCACCTAGATGCTTTCGAGGCAGGGCTTTAGTTTTTATGGCTGGAGTCGATATGCAATCATGCCTCAAGCGCGATGGCGTACACGCCCTTTCCGGTGGCGATCGCAATGGGAAATTTATCCGATTGTTAAAGCTGGTTCTTCACAGAAGTTAAATAGGGCTGACTCAGTTTCTGATTCATCTTCAAAGACAGCAGAGATGTACCATTCACAGGGTGAATCATTCGTATATTCAGCCCAAGCAATGGTTACTGTTTCACCCGATGGAATCCCTGAATCACTCAAGGTAAATGAAGCCCAATCTTCATCATCGACAGATACCCACAACTCTGTAATTGCCTGTTCGGTATCATTGGTAACGGTAAAGGTGAATTGATCTGACATAAATGGCCCTGCCTTTTAGCGATAAATAAATTGCAGATTGTCAGTCACCGATTATACTGCCACTTTTTTTAAAAGATGTCATGTTAACTGCTATAGTATATACCCAGAGGTAGTTTCAAGCTTTTTTTGGCTAAATTTAATTTTATTAAATAGTGTTAAAAATATCACCAATTAGTCTATGGAGATAGGCAATGCCATGTAATAGCAGATTTAGGTTGTGGTTCGGTTAAGGCAAAAGATGCGATGAATCGCCGTCAAGACAAAAGACCGATTATTGTAGAGACGGCGATTTATCGCGTCTTTGGATCTAACAAAAGTAGTTGAGAGCGATCGCTAAACCATACTACAAATCGCCCTTAATACAACTCATATTTCATTAACTGACAAGGCAACGCTCCGTTGTACACCGCAATTCGCTTGGATGATTTCAGCCCAATGGATTGAGACAGTTCCTTGTTGCCACTCAGCACAAACGCAGTCCAGCCTTTGAAGCGTTGTTTCAGCACATCGCCCAAAAGTTTGTAAAATGCCCCTAAATCAATATCTCGCCCCAAGCGTTCGCCATAAGGTGGATTGCAGAATAAAACCCCACTGTCTGCGGGGGCAACAACATCGGCAAGCTCCATTTGAGAAAACCATACATGATTATCAACGCCGCAGTTTTGAGCATTGTTAATCGCTTGCTCGATTATATTTTCATCGCGATCGCTTCCCCAAATAGGTGCGGGAAGGGTATCCAGTTGGCTGTCCTTAGCTTCTTGAAGCAGCTTTTCTAAAAGGGCCAAATCAAAATCGAGCCAATTTTCAAATCCAAAGGACTCACGAAACAGCCCTGGTGCTATGTTCAGTGCTTTTAAGCTCGCTTCCAGGGGTAAAGTGCCAGAACCACAGAGAGGATCGTAAAACATCTGGTCTGGCTTCCAACCCGAAAGTTGAATTAGGGCAGCAGCCAGAGATTCCTTCAGAGGGGCTGATCCAACCGCAGGGCGATAGCCTCGGCGGTGTAGACTATTTCCAGAACTATCGAGTTTGACGGTACAAAAGTCGCGCTCAATGTGAACATTAACCCGCACATCTGGTTCATGAAGTTCTACATTTGAACGCTCACCCAGCTTTTCCTGCTGCTGATCGACGATCGCATTTTTGACCTGTAGAGATGTGAAGTGGCTGTGGTTGAGGTGTTTGTTTTTGCCCGTGACATTCACAGCTAGCGTCATGTCTGGCATTAAATAGTTTACCCAATCGATAGTCTGGATACCGCGATAGAGATCATCGGCATTTTGGCAAGGAAACTCATCGATATCCACCAAGATTCGGAACGGTAGCCTAGCCCAGAGGTTGACGCGATAAAGCAGAGTGCGATCGCCCTCAAAGGCGACACCGCAAAATCCTGGCTCCACAGAATGGGCTCCCAGTTGCTCTAACTCCTGAGCCGCAAGAGTTTCTAATCCGCGAGCAACCGTTGCAAAATAATTCATAATTCGTAATTCGTAATTCGTAATTAATGGCTACTAGTAACTAAATTTATTGGTGGAGAATAAAAAGATTATGCCTTTTTCAGAGCAAGCGACTTTTTGAACAAAGATTAATCTAAAAATTTCTAAAATCAATCATCGTCTGACGATAAGTATCTGGCAAACCTGTATCAAAACACTTCCCTTTAACAACATATCCTGTAATTCCCTCTTCCTGACGCAATCTATCAAGAGAAGATGTTAATTGAAATTCGCCTCGTTCTCGTAAATTTTGGTTGATGTGTTCTGCTAAAAAGTCAAAAATTTTCGGAGTAAGTAAATACAAACCAAATATACATAAAAACTCGTTTTCTACCATTCCCTCTACATGCAAATGTTGTTGTGCATATTCAATGGTTGGTTTTTCATAAAGTTGTGTAACTTCTAAAATCGAGTTTAACTCTTGCCAAGTTCCTGTTACACATCCAGATGTATGAAGATTTTCTGCTGGCGTTGTAGTTAAGCTAACAACACTTCGATTAACTTGTTTATAAACATCTAAAACTTGACCAGCACAAGATTTTTTAATATCGGATGCATAAACATGATCGCCCAACATTAGCAAAAATGGCTCATCTTTTACCCAATCTTTGGCACAATATACCGCATGACCATAGCCTAATTGTTCCTCTTGCAATAAAAACGTAATTTTGCTACCTAAATCTTCGAGATATCGGCTATATTCTTGATTTTGCGGTGAAAGTTTCTTGAAAAGTTCTTTTTTAGGGGGGTTTTTCAATAAATCTTCAAATACTTCTCGATCGTCCGGCTGTACCACAATCCCAACTTCTGTAATTCCAGCACTAATTGCTTCTTCAATAATTGCGAGAATGACAGGTTTTGCCCTCCCATCTCGATCAATAATCGGAAAAAGTTCTTTTTTCACAACCTTAGTCGCTGGAAACAACCGAGTCCCAAAACCAGCTACCGGAATTACAGCTTTTCTAACTTGATTTTTCTGCATAAACCTCGCCTCCTCTCTCTGCGGACTCTGCGCCGCTGCGGTTCGTCACCCCAACTTATCAAACAACTCCGCCAACACCACATTAGAAAACAAAAAACCTTGGGGATCAATCAAACGCAACCTTCCCCCTGCAACTTCCACCCAACCTTTATCAAAATACGATCGCAAACATCGGCAAATTTCCTCTACCTTCTCTTCGCCAAACGCCTCCACCAACGCTGCCAAACTCAAACCCTCCGCCAAACGCAACCCCAACATTAACGTTTCTAACAATACTTCCTTTGGGGGGGTAACATCACAATCAATTACACCACCAGCTTGTACCCACTGGTAATACTCCCTAGTCTTACGCGGACGAGTGAAGCGTTTCCCTTCAACATAACTCGCCGCACCCATACCAAAGCCGTAGTAAGGGCGGTTTTCCCAATAAACTCGATTATGCCGACACTGATGCTTAGGTTGAGCATAATTAGAAATCTCATAATGCTCATAACCTGCACCAGTCAAAGCCTGCTGCGCCATCTGGTACATTTTGACTGTGGCTTCATCCGTCGGTAAAGGTGTATCACCCGGTTTATAATAACGACCAAAGGCTGTACCTGGTTCAATGGTAAGATCGTATATGGAAATGTGAGTGGGTAAAATTTCTACCGCTTTAGTTAGAGAATCCTGCCATTGATCCAAAGACTGATGCGGCAACCCAGAAATTAAGTCTAAGCTGAATTCGGGAATCTCGACTTGGTGGATTAACTCCACAGCTGCGAAAATATCTTCAACTGAGTGCGATCGCCCCGCCCTTTGCAACAATTCTTTTTGAAAGGCTTGTACACCCAAACTTACCCGGTTCACACCTGCACTGCGATAGCCTACTATATGTGCTAAATCAAAGGTACCTGGGTCAATTTCCATAGAAATCTCTGCCTCAGATGCAATACCAAAATGCTTCTCCAATTCTCCTACTATCCTTTGTAGCTGTTCTGTTGATAGCAGCGAAGGAGTACCACCACCGAAGAAAATTGTCTTTAGGGGTGGGTCAAAGGCTGGTGTAATGGCAATTTCTTGACATAATACCTCAACATATTGGGAGATAGTACCAGATGTTTCGCCCCGCAAGCGATCGCCCACAACAGACACCGGGAAATCACAATAAAAGCATCGTCGTCTGCAAAAGGGAATATGCACATAAGCAGAACTCGCAATTCCAGAAACACTAAATTTTTGACTCATTTTGAGAAAAGGTTTAAGTTAAGCTAACTGCGAATTAGAGACAATGAAAATGAGCAGTTAATTTACAAATTTTTGTCGTTTTACAAAGAAACAATGAAAAATATTAAGATAAAAGCCTTTAGTTATAATAATTGCAGATATTGTCAGCCTAAACCCTTAGTGTAAGTCAATATTGATTAGTTTATCTTACCGATGAAATAAAAAATACTTAACTTTCTCGGTGAACACAGTTGCAGGAAAACAACATAACCATGCTTGACGCAATTATCATTTTCTCATTTATCCTGGCAGCTTCGGGAATAGGGTTCTACAGCATTGAACTACTACCCAATGGCACTCTCGATCAGGTAACGAATCTAGAAGCTTTACGCTTAGTTGTTGCCGTCTTTGCCGCTATTATTGGTGGTGCGATCGGGCTGAGTTTCCAGACGACATATCGCCGTCTAGAATCACAAGTCAAAGAAATGCCTCTGGAAGTGATTTTAACTCGTGCCATTGGCTTAGTAATTGGCTTGTTGCTAGCTAACCTCATGTTAGCCCCACTATTCTTACTACCTATACCGGCGGATTTTGGATTTATTAAGCCGCTTGTGGCAGTTGTCGGTAGTATTATCCTCTCCGTCACTGGCATGAATTTGGCAGACACCCACGGACGAGGTTTATTGCGGTTCATTAATCCCAACACCGTCGAATCGATGGTTGTGGAAGGAACGCTAAAACCAGCTAATACGAAAGTTTTAGACACCAGTTGCATTATTGATGGTCGCATTGAAGCGCTATTAGAAACAGGGTTTCTAGAAGGACAAATTCTCGTACCGCAATTTGTCTTGCAAGAACTCCAACAAGTAGCAGATGCTAGCAAAGACCAAAAGCGGGTGCGGGGAAGGAGAGGACTAGAAATTCTCAACCGCATTAAGGAAGAATATCCCGATCGCATTTTGATTAATGCAGTTGACTACGAAGATATTCCCACAGTCGATGCCAAGTTAGTGCGCTTTGCCCAAGAAATTAGCGGCACACTGCTAACCAATGACTACAACTTGTCTAAAGTCGCCAGCGTTCAAAAAGTACCTGTTTTGAATGTGAATGATTTAGTGAACGCCGTCCGTCCCAGTTATCTACCTGGTGATAACTTGGATTTGAAAATTCTCAAGGAAGGCAAAGAACCCAGTCAAGGTATTGGCTATCTAGATGACGGCACAATGGTAGTCGTTGAAGAAGGTAGCAGTTATGTTGGTGGTGAACTGCGAGTAGTAGTTACCAGTGCTTTGCAAACCACCGCAGGAAGAATGATTTTTGCCAAACCCCAAGCATCAGCATTGGCGTGAGGGAAATGTCCGGTGCAATTAAATATAAATTGTGCGTCGGTGCAGTCAACCTGCACCGATTATTTATTTGGAATCACCAGACTCAGTTACCTGTAAATACTGTAACTGCTCAATAGATAACCCTGTCAATCTTGCTATCTGTTCTAATGGCATACCAGTATTAAAAAGGTTGCTTGCCACTTCAAGTAAAGCTTCAGCTTTCCCCTCGGCTTTCCCTTCGGCTTTACCTTCTTGTAAAATATCTTGATAAATCACTGACTCGCGCATAATGTCTGACCTCAAAACTCGTCTAATAACCTCTTTATCTAATACTAAACCAGCTAAAATAGCCGTGGAAGCGGCAATATTACTTTGAGTTCTTGATTCTGTAATACCATTAATTTCACGCGCCACTTCATTTAGTATAACTTCTGGTTTAAGTGTACTACTCAACACTGCCAAAGGTAAAAGTCCAGGTGTTCTCAAAAATACCTCGGTTGGTTGTTCCCAAAGTCTTATAACTGCAAATTCATGGCGTGTTCCAGCAATTGTAAATGTATTTTGTTGCACCAAATCCGAATTTGTCTGCTTGAGGTAAATTACAACTTGATGCATTGATTTGTGTGGAAAACGGCGATACACTCGCAATCGATAGTCAATCATCCGAAAAGGAATTTCTGCATCCACTTGGGTTTGAAATTCCAAATGCAAGATGGTTTGCTCCGACTGTAGCAGAATTAAGGCATCAGCACGAATGGGTTCGATAGATAATTCTTTTGGACTTAGTTCGGTTAAGGTAATGGGTTCGCCTAATAACCAAGTGGCGAAGTCGCTGGAGAAATTTTCAGCTAAGAATTTACAGATATTGTCAAACATTTGAGAATTTTACCAAACAGATCGCTCATTCGCTATTTATCTGCAATTATTTAATCCAAACATCTATATATTCTAATTTTCATAAATCTCTAATGGCAAATTATCTGGATCTTGAAAAAAAGTAAATTTCTTGCCTGTAATTTCATCAACTCTGATATTTTCTACTTCTAATCCTTTAGATTTTAAATAAAAAACAGTTTGCTCAACATCATCAACTTGAAAAGCAAGATGTCTTAAACCGCAAGACTCTGGTTTACTAGCCCGTTCTGGAGGATTTGGGAAAGAGAATAGTTCGATTTGAGTATTCTCTGCAACTTTTAAATCTAATTTATAAGAATTTCTTTCAGCGCGAAAAGTCTCTTGAATAATTGAAAAGCCTAAAACTTCTACATAAAATTTTTTGGAGCGATCGTAGTCAGAACAAATAATCGCTACATGATGAATGCCTGTAGTTTTCATGTGTACTTCTCAAGCTAACAACCATTTACCTGTAGCACTTTTAGCAGAGTTTTACTAGTTTTTGCAAGATAAGGGCTTTAGCAAGGTGCATCGCATCATTGAACTACCTAACCGCTATGAAACTATTGCCCCATCAGGGATTACTACTCTCTGCGGCAGCATTGCTACGTGATGCAGGTATTGCAAAATTATTTTTATACATGGAATCAGCAACGCCCTAAATTGGATTGTTTGCTGCGGAGCTTTTGGTTGTGAGCGATCGCTTTATATTGAAATAATCTGGATTTCCGTTACTCGGTGCATTGGTTTGGTTGGCTTTTCAGTAGTGATCAGTTGATCGGCTTGAATTTGGAGAGCAGCCGCCACAAGAAGTGCATCCATTGCAGCTAAACCGTAAGTACAGGCAATTTCAGAAGCATTCTGTATAATTTGCTCTAAGTCAGTTGCCCAGTGGATGACAGCACTAAAAAATGTTTCGTAAAATTCTGCAACGCCCTTGTTGCTTGTTAAAAGTTGCTTTAGGCAAGACTTCTAACTGAACGAAGCTACTTGAGACAAACTCCAGATTTTCATCGTTAAGAATTTGATTTGCTCTGATGCTGACTGACTGAATGCCACAGAAAGCGCTGATCAGTACACCAGAGTCTATGTAAGTCTTCTTACGACTCACGAAATCCACCGCGACGTTCAGCAAGTTCAACTTCAATTTCGTCTTCGTTGAGAAGTTGTAATCCAGCAGCGATCGCTCTTTGTCGGATTGACCATAATTTTTTGGCTAAGGGTGTTTGTGGCACAAAATCACATTCGGAGGGTGTTGTTTCTGGCTCAGATTTAAGTAGTTCAACAAACTCCAAAACTTTTTGTTGCTTTTGGGGTGTGAGTTGTCGCCAGTGTTCAAGTAGTTCAACTTCATTACCCATAAGTACAACGCTCGTGAATGATTTTTCTATTTTAGTGGCACAAGCCTTATTTCCTGTTCCCTGCTATAAAATTTTGCTTGGAGTAGAATCGTCTTTTATCAACTTGGCATGGAACAATATACATTGACGATGATTTTCGCAAGGAGCTAGAGTTACTTCCATGAAATTAGATCGCATTACCAGCAATCTCAATCGCATGAATGGACAACCCTCTATTCGTAATCTTCGGCTTACCGTTCGTCGGGTGATTGAGTTATTAGCTACCTACCCTAATCGTGAAGAATTGCTTCAGGAGTTTCCCGAATTAGAAGATGAAGATATTCAGCAAGCCTTAATTTTTGCATCGTCCTACTTGAGCGATCGCTATTCCTGTGAGTCGTGATAGGCGATCGCCTCAATTATCTATCTGCTAAAGGCTTTGCGGTATGCGATCGCATCAACAATCTATCTCCTGAAGGCGATCGCTATTCCTGTGAGTCGTGATTTTTAGGCGTTCGCCTCAACAATCTATCTTTTAAAGGCGATCGCTATTCCTGTGAGTCGTGATTTCTAGGCGATCGCTCTTTTGCTCTTATATATATCGTATATTAGATATTGGAGCCTAGATCAAATGTCTAGACTTTTAAACTTCATGTAATTACTACAAGAATTTAACCGTGATTACAAATGCTAGTAGCCTTACCCTTGGCGCTCTCCGTCAAACTTTTGGCTTGAGACTAGACTCTAGTGATCGCTTTTTTGATGAATGGTTAAATAATGCGCCGACTCTAACCGAAGCGGAACTACAAGGACTAGATCGCCTCACTCGAAACTATACCTATCTCAGTCAAGAAGAACCACCTCTCGAAGAAATTGTTAAGCTTGTAGTTATATCACCATTGCTAGATTTAGCAGGTTTCTATCAGTTTCCTTTTTTGGTAAAAGCAGAAGTAAGTACCAGTATCGAAGTTGCAGACGAAGCTAATGCTATTGCAGTTCAAGGCAGGATTGATATTTTGGTGATTCAAGATAGTTTTTGGATTTTGGTAATCGAGTCAAAGCCTGCAAGACTAGACGTTACGGCGGGAATTCCTCAAGCACTTACTTATTTGTTGAGCGCTCCCAACTTACAGTCAAGTTGTTATGCAATGGTTACAAACGGAAGAGAAGTATTGTTTTTGAAATGCGATCGCCACCAAAATGTCCCTCAATATACTAGATCGCATACTTATCGGTTACTTGAAAATACATCAGAACGTATCCAAGTTTTGCAGGGACTTAAACAAATTGGAGCTTATATTGGCGATTTGAGGAGTTAGGCGATTGCTATTACTATGAGTCGTAATTTTTAGGCGATCGCTTAACAATTATTGATCTTTACTCATCAAAGTTAGTCCCCTTTTGAACAACTGGATTGATAACTAAGCCACAGATCGAGTTTATTTGCGATCGCTCGATTTTGTAAAAAATGCCAAAAATTGATCGCAGGCATAATAACATTAAAGTTATACAATCGCCAATTCCCGTTTTCTTAATTACCGCGAAAAGTTAGTTAATTATCAAACAATTGGTAGTTTGTAGCAGTAAGTCTTAGTTTCGCAAGATAAAGTTAAATCTTCTCTTCCTAGCTCCAAAATGTTCAGCAGCTAGACTCACAAAGTTTCTTCAATTTTCTTAGTTCCTAAAATTAATGCTTCAATTTCAGATTCAATTTCCTTTTTTTTACTTTCCGCTCTTTCACGTTCATGAGATATAGTTTT
The DNA here is from genome assembly GCF_015206895.1 of Nostoc sp. LEGE 12450. Taxonomy (GTDB): domain Bacteria; phylum Cyanobacteriota; class Cyanobacteriia; order Cyanobacteriales; family Nostocaceae; genus Nostoc. Next base: position 37,807 of record NZ_JADEXU010000067.1, read on the forward strand.
ATGTCCTTCTTTTAACCGAGACATAATATTTATCTGCGTCTTAACAGGTGGAAGTGGAATTTGTAGACTTCTAAGCTCTTCACTATTGATGTTTGCTTGTCCAATAATTTGACGACTGAGCGAGTCTATCTGCTGACGACCAATTCGACTATTTATAACATAAGTAATAAATTCAGGAATAGCTTTAGATTCATCTACTGTTACTCTAATCAAATAGGATGCAAAGACATAAGCTCCATCTAAATTAAAAACAGCACATTTACCAACAAGCTCCTTGCTATTTGTTCGATTAAACAAAATATCACCGTGGTTTAATAAAAGACTTTTTTGTTCTCTATCTGTTAGTTCAATATGTTTTAGTTTAGAGACTTCTAAAAAACCATTAACAAGATTATTCATCCGTATGATTGGGATTCCTTGCTCTGTGATATTTGCTTTTACACTTGTACCATATTGAACACTTTTCAAAATTGAATTTAGCTCAATAACTGGGTAAACTCCTTGTGTAATATCTTCTCCACTTTGATTAGCTTGGTTATAGCTAACACTCCATCGCAAAAAATCTTTCCACCAAACAGCAAAAACTTTTGGGTATTCATTGAGTGTTGAAGGCTTTAATCCCAGATCCTGAAAAAATCGCTCATCAATACTGGCTTTTAGTTGTTCAATTTCTTCATACGCTCCTTTGATTTTAGCTTGGGCGGTTTGATAGTGATTTACAATTGCTTGCTGAATAGCGATCGGTGGTAGCGGAATTTCAATTTGTTCTAATTGGTCAGGTTGAACTCGTTTTCGTCCACTTGCTCCACTAATCATGCTGTTGATAAGTTGCAAAAATTGTTGAGTTCTAAAAACAATCTTGATGTAGTCTGGCAGCGCAACATTTGGCAAGACTTTATAAACAGGAAATTCACTACTGACAGCCGCAATATTCATATCATCAGGAATAATGCCAATTGCACCATTCCGAACGTCAATCTTGGAGTATATAACATCGCCTGAAGTGGCAGAAAATAGTTTACCTTTAAATTCACTTTGTAAATCTCTTGGTTCAATGGAACCATCAAAATGCAAAGTGATTAGCTGAAGTGTGTCGAGGGGAAATTCTTTCCTATTAATTTCTAATTGATTACGCTGTAAAGCTGTATGAAGTGGTTTGATAAACTCTTTACGCCATTGCCATCCAATTTTAAAAAACGAATTAACACTCCAAATTTCCAAATCTTTAAACCATACACCAAAAGCTTTTGGTAATTTCTGAATTTCTGTTGTCATGTTGCAGATTCCTCTAAATTCAGCATAAATCTCTCAGGATTATTGCGAAAATCATGATACATATCGAGACAAGTAACATTGCAATTTGATGGTTGGTTATTATTGGGATAAAGTTCGTTTTGATCTTCTTCTCCCGTTGCTGTAATACCTACCTTATCAGCATCATAGAGAAATATCGGATAAGGAAATCTTTCTTTTAGCAAAGCACGGGCTTCGGCTTGCTTGATAGTTTCCATCTGTTTCAGATAAGCTTTTAATTCTTTTTGAAGAGTTTGTCTCAATTGAGTATTTTTCTCTTTCTTTGCGGTTGCGATTAATTCATTCAATCGATTAGTCTCTGCTGCAATTTCTTCGGCATATTTTTCATCAATTTCTGTTTTTGCTACAGTTTTCTTCGCATCAAAATCTTTTTGCTCTGCCTCAGTAAACTTTTGCATAAACAACAGCGATGCTTTAACACTAGCTCCCGACGAGAGAAATGTTTCTTGCGGTAAACTCACCACTGCTCGGATAAATGCCCGATCTTCGCAAAACTCTCGCACATAAGCTAACGAAGGATTATTAAAGATTCCTTCTGGTAACACAACAGCTAAACGTCCTCCTGCTTTGAGTAAAGACAAACACCGTTCGATAAACAAAATTTCAGTTTTAGTCTTACTGCTTGCATTTTTGGGTAACTCAAACAGTGAAGTAATCGACTTACCTACATTGGCTCGTACTCGTTTCATCGCTTCTGTGTAGAGATTTCCAAAATCTTTTGTATACTGTTCCTCAACTTTTTCAGGAACTATAACGCTGGCTTCTTCGATTACGTCGGACTCCTCCACATTTGCCCCAAAAGGCGGATTAGTCAGCACAATGTCAAAACGCTCTTCAAAAATACCGTTAATATTGATAAACCCATCATGATGATGCACACCTCCATGACCATCGCCATGCATGATCATATTCATTTTGCTAGTACGCGCCATCCGATCATTAGCATCAGTCCCATAAATACAGCGATTTGCTAACTTCCACAAGCGAGAACCTACTTTTTTCTGATCGATAGTTTTCTGAATCTCATCATATTTCTCTAGCCGCAATCTAGCTTTTTCCACATCATTCAAATCGTTGCGTTCTGCTAATTCTGACTTGAATTGTTCGTACTCTCTATCTGCATCCGCCAAAATTGCCTGTCGCACAATTTCAAAGACTCGAATTAAGAACCCACCCGATCCACTTGCAGGATCGCAGATTACATCACCTTCTTTGGGTTCCACCATGCGAATCATAAACTCTACAATGGATCGAGGCGTGAAAAATTGCCCAATCTCATCCCGAAAAGTACGACCTAAAAATCGTTCAAAAGCAATACCCTTAATGTCTTCGCTGGTATCTGAAAGATTGTATTTTTCTAGCAATTTCACAATTGCTTTAGCTGTATTAAATTTGAGATCAATTCGCTCATTCTCATCAAAAATGCGATCTACTGCATAATCTTGTTTAAGTAAGTGGGTGCTAAAATTTTCCGCTATGTAACAGAATTTTAACCAGAGTTTTTAGAATTAAATTTTACACGTCGTGTACTGTAATTGCTTTTTTCCCCTCTAGCTTGAACGCCATTGATTACA
>NZ_JADEXU010000357.1 GCF_015206895.1 Nostoc sp. LEGE 12450
AGGTATGCTATCACATCCGTGGCAACTTAAGATACACTCAGTACACCAAAAAGTTCTGCGATGCCTGTGGTGTTCTCGAAGAATCGCTCAAGCCCAGAAATGGGCAATACTATTAAAGAATTACTCATTACCCTGACGATTGATGAGCGTTGTGGCGTGATGCTGGAGTTTGAGGATGCAAACCCTGACAAGTTTGCTCAACTGGTGACAGATGCGCCGCAATGGACTGAATGGATGTCGTGATTTGCCTCTGTTACAGACCCGTTGACTGTTAATCCATCGAACATCATTTGAATCTTGTAAACAGTCCTATAATATTCTCTTCTTCATTTATTGACTTATTTTTGAAGCCGAGCTAATTCTGAAACTTCAGAATCTGGCGAAATTTCCGATACTTCGTCACTATCAACCTTTAAAGAACGCAGTAATTCCCAAATTACATCGTTAAAGGGTCTTCCTGTTTTTGCACAGTATTGTGATAATTCTTGTGTTTCTGTTGACGTGAGCTTTACTGTAAATCGTTTGACTGCCCATTTTTTATTCACCAGAAAAAATCGCCTCTCCCCTCTCCTCAGCCGATACTGAAATTTCAAACCTAGAAAAACAATTCGCAGTTTATAAACAACAAAAACGCGGATTAATGCAGCAACTATTAACAGGTAAAAAACGAGTCAAAATAGACGAACCCCAGATGCAGAAAGTATAATAAAATTATCCTCACTCAACTCCCGTATGACTCTCAGCGAAATTTTATCCACAGTTAACCAACTATCACATCAAGATAAACTACGACTAATCCATTTTCTCTTATTAGCAGTTGCCAAAGAAGAAGGATGTAGCCTAGAAACAAGTGACGCAGAGAATATACTTTTAAATCAACTCGCCTCAACCAGTGCCACAGTCTGGTCGCCTCAAGCGGATAATAGGTCAATTCAAGCCTTATCAGACCTGTTAGCAACAGCAAAAGAACAGTCCAATGCTTGACCATCAGCGTTTTTTATTCACAGAAAGAACCGATAGTTTTGGGCGAGTCAGTACTATGCCTTATTTACCAATGACCCTTAGTAATGGCAATAAATCTTTAGAAGTCGTGGCATTATTAGATACAGGTGCAAGTGTAAATGTTCTGCCATATCAAATTGGATTAGAATTAGGAGCAGTTTGGGAACAACAAACCGTACCAATAATTTTAAGCGGAAATTTGGCTGAAAACGAAGCACGGGGGTTAGTTGTATCGGGTAAAGTTGCTAACTTTTCGCCGATATTGCTGGCATTTGCTTGGACTCAATCAAGAGATGCGCCTATAATTCTTGGACACATGAACTTTTTTGCAGAATTCAATGTATGCTTTTATCGCCATGAATTAGCTTTTGAAGTTTGTCCAAGAATATAGGGGATAAATAACTGACAAACGGTGTTCCTTTTCAAATCAACCCCCACTAATAAAATCAACGGCAGTCAAATCAATCAATGGGTTACGATGCTTGACCTAGACCCTGATGAATACCTGTTTGAGTTGACTAGGTGTAAGAAGCCCCTGAACGCTCGGTGGTACTTCTCTGTCTTAGAGAACAAGCAAAAACAAGCTGCAAAAATTAGTTAGTAGTCATGCTCACCCAAGCGTATCAGTCGGTGACTACAAGAACAGCCTCTGAATGATCTACCACATCTTCGTAGAATCGCTTGAGTGCCGTGAAGTCCCTGACGATCCATTCAAATGCCTCGTCAGTATCCCTCGTCTGGTGCCACTTGTAAAGATGTGCATCGTACATAAGTACCGGAGCGTACTTTGACTTGATATCTTCTTCAGTAATTCCACTAAGCCAAATGTGAATCAACTCGCATTTGTCGGCAGGAGTCCAACGGATGGGGAATCCTTGTGTGCTTTGTGCAGAAGGTAACACGTTTGATTGGCCCGTGATTGCAGTGACAGCCAAGGATTCCTCCTCTTCGGAGAGAGCGCATTTCATCAGCAACCATTTTATCCAATCGAATCGCCTAGAAAGATCGCAGTATCGATTCTCAATTCCGGGGTGCGTTTCGACGAGTTCCTCAAGGGCATCGACAAACTGTTTATATTCAGCCTCACCATAAGGAAATTTGTTGACCCGACTTTGCTGTTCGCGGCGCAGGCTAAAATACCTCCGTACAAACGAAAGATATTCGGCATCAATGTCACTGTTAACGACGTTTTCGAGTAAGGTGCATTTCGAGGGGAGCGCGTTCAGTTGGAGTTCCCAGCCCATGTGTCCATCCTCTGCCAATCCTGTCAAACTATTCATTATAGTCAAAAAAATTAGTGGGGATGTGTTGATAGTAGGGAGTGAGCGCCACGGTTTAACTTGCGGGAGCAAATCATCAAAATCAGTAAACAATAATGAGCATTGCGCCGTGGTACTGAAGTTTGAGGATGCTTACCTCAAAAAGTTTGTCTCAACTGATGACAGATGCCCCACAGTGGACTGGATGGATGGCGTGATAAAGTTGGGCACAGAAAGCTATCGCTCAAAGGTCAGTTCCTCCCAAGCAAAAAGAACTAACTCTTATCGAGCATCCAGGGATTACTAACTATGGGGAAACAT